>NZ_FYDY01000022.1:0-100134 GCF_900187435.1 Pseudomonas sp. Irchel s3b5 | reverse complement strand
GCTCAGCAATCGTTGGTTACATCTTTGATTTCTCGCGGAGTAACTTGTGATGCTGATAATCTTTTGACTAGCAGTCTGACTCCACAAGCACCCACACGAATTGCTTGATTCAGTTGTTAAAGAGCGGTTGGTTAAGATCTTTCGTCTCAACCGAGGCGCGCATTCTACAGCAGCCTCATTTGCTGTCAAGTGGTTATTTTCAGAAGCTTTCAAGGATTTCCTTAACAACTTCAACCACTTGCGCTTCAGATCTCTCATCAGCGGGAGGCGAATTCTACAGCGTTACTCGCTGTTGTCAACACCTCTTTTTCAACTTCCTTTTGGCTTCGATGAACTGAAGCAACCTGTTGCCGAAAACTGCATAACTCTTTGTTTACCAAGGAGTTTTCCGTTTCGACTGCGCCGGAAGTGGGGCGAATTATAGACACCCGAGATCTGCCGTCAACAGCTATTTACGCCTTTTTGGCAGAAGTGCCCTTTTTAGCCACTAAACGCGGGATTCGACGAGCAAAAGGCGGTAGCCGCAGCACTAACAACAAGGCACCTATAGATGCATAGATAGCCCATTCCCTCAGATCAGCGCGCACAATCCAGAGCATATGCAGCAAACCAAGCCCGAGAACCCCATAAACCAGGCAATGCAGTTTCTTCCAACGAACCCCCAATCGTCGCTGACTGTATCGATTGGAGGTCACCGCCAACGCCAGCAGACACAAAAAGCCCAATGCTCCGACAATGATGTACGGACGCTTACGCAGCTCAACGCCAAGCTGCGACCAATCGAAACCAAGGATAAATGCCAGGTAGGCGCTCAAGTGCAGAACCACATAAGCGAAACACCACAATCCCAGTTGCCGCCGGACAGCCATCCACCCCGCCCAACCCGTGAGTTTTTGCAGAGGCGTCATGCTCAACGTAATGAGCAACAGAACAAGCGTGCCCAATCCCAACCGGTCAACCAATACCTTGCCCGGATCAGGCCCAAGCGCATCCCCCCAAGCCTGATACAACCAAAGCAATGGCCATATCATCGCCGCAAGGAATACTCCGATACGCCAAAACGGATAGCGCATCAGTAGTTCTTCCGCAGATCGAGCCCTGCATAGAGAGAAGCGACTTCATCCGCGTAACCGTTGAACATTTGCGTCTCGCGCACATTCGGCTTCAACAGCCCGCTTGGCAGTCGACGTTCGCGTGCCTGGGTCCAGCGCGGATGGTCAACCGTAGGGTTCACGTTCGCATAGAAACCGTACTCGTCCGAGGCAATGCTCTGCCAAGTGGTTTTAGGCTGCTCGCTGACCAAACTGATTCGCACGATCGACTTGATGCTTTTGAAGCCGTACTTCCAGGGCACCACCAGACGCAGTGGCGCCCCGTTCTGATTCGGTAGTTCACGCCCATACATGCCCACCGCAAGAATCGACAACGGGTTCATCGCCTCATCCAATCGCAGCCCTTCTATATAAGGCCAATCGATCAGAGCAAAACCGGAGCGTTGTCCCGGCATACTCTTGGGGTCCTGCAGGGTTTCGAACCGGATGAATTTGGCGCTGGAGGTTGGCTCAACTTCCTTGAGCAAAGCCGAGAGAGGAAATCCGATCCATGGAATCACCATCGACCACGCCTCAACACAACGAAGTCGATAGATGCGCTCCTCCAATTGGTAAGGCTTCATGAAGTCTTCCAACGCATATCGCCCCGGTTTACCCACCTCACCATCCACAACAACGGTCCACGGCTGAGTCTTCAGCGCACCGGCGTTGGCAGCCGGGTCACCCTTATCCGTACCGAACTCATAGAAGTTGTTGTAGTGGGTTGCGTCCTTGAACGGCGTGATCGCCTCATCTTTGACGTTTACTGCCCCCCACTCAATTGAGGGAAACTTTTCGCTGAACCAGGAAGGCGCCTTTCCGGGCTCAACGCCCGCATAACGCTCCACATTGTCAGCCGCCGCCCACCGAGGTAGACCACTGATCGCCAAACCGGCAACAGCAGCACCCAATACATGGCGTCGAGAAAGATAGAGGGATTCAGGCGTGACATCCGACTCATGACAGTCAGACGCTTTTGGGACTTTGATCAGCATGGCTACTCCGCAGCATTGGAGAACAGATGCACCAATAGACTGCGGAGTATGAGGGAAATTACATTACTCGACGCTTTTGCGCCGACGAAGATGCAACAGGTATTGCACCGGACCCGACGCTGCATAGGCGAGGAAAACCAGCAGCAGAATGCGCGGTGGATCGCTGAACACAACCGCGAACACCAACACTACGGCGAGAATCGCCACAAAAGGCACTCGCCCTTTCAGGTCAAGCTCTTTAAAGCTGTTGTACTTGATGTTGCTGACCATCAGCATGCCGGCCGCTGCCACCATCAGCGCAACCAGGAAAGACATCTTGGAGCCCTGGATGCCGTAATCGCTGAAGGCCCACACAATCCCCGCCACCACACCTGCGGCAGCCGGACTGGCCAGGCCGATGAAGTAGCGCTTATCGGCGGTACCGACCTGCGTGTTGAAACGCGCGAGACGCAACGCCGCGCCCGCCACATAGATGAACGCCACCATCCAGCCAACCTTGCCCATATCGCCAAGGGCCCAGCCGAATGCCAGCAATGCCGGCGCAACGCCGAAAGCGACCATGTCCGACAGGGAATCGTACTCGGCGCCGAAAGCACTTTGGGTATTGGTCATGCGAGCAACGCGACCATCGAGGCCATCGAGCACCATGGCAACGAAAATTGCGATAGCTGCAAAAGCGAAGTACTTGCTTGCGTTGACTGAGTCGCCAGCGCTCAAGGCCGCCTGTGCGCTCATCGAGTTGATGATGGAATAGAAGCCGGCGAACAGGTTCGCGGTGGTGAACAGGTTCGGCAAAAGATAGATACCACGATGCCGGACTTTACGACCTTCAGCGTCATGCCCTTCCTCGACATGTTCATCGACGGGTAGCAGGCTTTCGGCGTCAGGAGCCTGGTTTGGCTCTTCGGGGCGTTCGCTCATGGACATTACCTTGCAACGGGGTGGAAAGTTTGGACAGGTGCCTGGGACGACGATTCGACCGCAAACGATGCAGCTTTATACCAGAACCGGCCTCCCAAACGAAAAAACGCGGCCTAAGCCGCGTTTTTCGTGCAAGAGCGTGACTTAGTTTTTGGCTTTGTCGACGATCTTGTTGGCACCGATCCACGGCATCATGGAGCGCAGTTGCTCGCCGATGATTTCGATACCGTGAGCGGCGTTGTTACGACGCTTGGCGGTCATCGAAGGATAGCCGGTAGCGCCTTCGCTGATGAACATCTTGGCGTATTCGCCGTCCTGAATACGTTTCAGGGCGTTGCGCATGGCCTGACGGGACTCGGCGTTGATGACTTCCGGGCCGGTCACGTACTCGCCGTATTCGGCGTTGTTGGAGATCGAGTAGTTCATGTTGGCGATACCGCCTTCGTACATGAGGTCAACGATCAGCTTCAGTTCGTGCAAGCACTCGAAGTAGGCCATTTCCGGCGCGTAGCCAGCTTCAACCAGGGTTTCAAAACCGGCTTTAACCAGTTCAACGGTACCGCCGCACAGAACGGCTTGTTCGCCGAACAGGTCGGTTTCGGTCTCGTCCTTGAAGGTGGTTTCGATGATGCCGGTACGACCACCACCAACGCCTGCAGCGTAGGACAGTGCTACGTTTTTGGCGTTGCCCGAGGCGTCCTGGTAGATCGCGATCAGGTCAGGGATACCACCGCCTTTCACGAACTCGGAACGTACGGTGTGGCCCGGGGCCTTCGGCGCGATCATGATCACGTCGAGGTCAGCGCGTGGCACAACCTGGTTGTAGTGGATCGCGAAACCGTGGGAGAAGGCCAGGGTGGCGCCTTTCTTGATGTTCGGCTCGATTTCGTTCTTGTACAGGGAGGACTGGAACTCGTCCGGGGTCAGGATCATGACCAGGTCGGCAGCAGCAACAGCAGAAGCAACGTCAGTTACTTTCAGGCCGTGGGCTTCAGCCTTGGCAACAGTGGCCGAACCTTTACGCAGACCAACAGTCACGTCAACGCCGGAGTCTTTCAGGTTGCACGCTTGAGCATGACCCTGGGAACCGTAACCGATGATGGCTACTTTCTTGCCCTGGATGATCGACAGGTCGCAGTCTTTTTCGTAATAAACTTTCATGAAATTCCCCTATATCAGGCCGTTCAGGCCATTCGCTAATTTGGTTTAGATGCTGAGTACTTTGTCGCCGCGGGCAATACCGGTGACGCCACTGCGGACGGTCTCCAGAATCGAAGCGGTGCCAATGGACTGAATGAAGCTGTCGAGCTTGTCGCTGGTACCGGTCAGTTGAACGGTATACACGCTGGCGCTGACATCGACGATCTGTCCACGATAAATATCGGTGGTGCGCTTGATCTCGGCGCGCTGGGCACCGGTGGCCTTGACCTTGACCAGCATCAGTTCGCGCTCGATGTGAGCACTCTCCGACAAGTCGACCAGTTTTACCACTTCGATCAGTTTGTTCAGGTTCTTGGTGATCTGTTCGATGACTTCATCGTGTCCGACAGTGGTCAGCGTCAGACGCGACAGGGTCGGGTCTTCGGTTGGCGCCACGGTCAGGCTTTCGATGTTGTAGTTGCGCTGCGAGAACAGGCCAACCACACGAGACAGAGCGCCCGGTTCGTTTTCCAGAAGCAAGGAAATAATGTGCCGCATGATTAAGTACGCTCCGTCTTGCTCAGCCACATATCGCGCATGGAGCCGTCTTTGATCTGCATCGGGTAGACGTGCTCGCTGGTATCGACCGAAACATCGATCACAACCAGGCGATCCTTCATGGCGAACGCTTCTTCCATCTTCGACTTCAAATCTTTCGAATCGGTGATGCGCACGCCGACGTGACCATAGGCCTCTGCCAGCTTGACGAAATCAGGCAACGACTCCATGTAGGAGTGCGAATGACGGCTGCCGTAGCTCATGTCCTGCCACTGGCGAACCATACCCAGCACACCGTTGTTCAGGATGACGATTTTTACCGGCAAACCGTATTGCAAGCAGGTCGACAGTTCCTGGATGTTCATCTGGATACTGCCTTCACCGGTGACGCAAACGACGTCGGTATCCGGGAAGCTCAACTTGATGCCCATAGCGGCCGGAAAACCGAACCCCATGGTGCCCAGACCGCCGGAGTTGATCCAGCGGTTGGGCTTGTCAAACGTGTAGTACTGCGCAGCGAACATCTGGTGCTGGCCCACGTCCGAAGCCACAAAGGCGTCGCCCTTGGTCACTTCGCACAGGGTTTCGATCACGGTCTGCGGCTTGATGACGCTGCCGTCGCCCTTGTCGTAAGGGAACAAGCCACGATCACCGCGCCACTCATCAACTTGCTTCCACCAGCTGGCTACAGACTCCTTGTTCGGGGTCTCGCCGATTTCCTTGAGGATCGCAACCATTTCGGTCAGGACGCTCTCGACCGGACCAACGATAGGCACGTCGGCCTTGATGGTCTTGGAAATCGAAGCCGGGTCGATGTCGATGTGAATGATCTTGGCGTTCGGGCAAAACTTCGAAGCGCCGTTGATTACACGGTCATCGAAACGCGCACCGACGGCGAGGATCACGTCAGCATGGTGCATCGCCAGGTTGGCGGTGTAGCTGCCGTGCATGCCGAGCATGCCGATGAACTGACGGTCGGTGCCAGGGTAGGCACCCAAGCCCATCAGGGTGTTGGTTACTGGCAGGTTAAGCATTTTCGCCAGTTCGGTCAGCGGCGCGGAGCCACCACCGAGAATCACGCCACCGCCTGCGTACATCACTGGACGCTTGGCTGCCAGGAGCATTTCTGCTGCCTTGCGGATTTGTCCGGAGTGACCGCGAACGGCCGGGCTGTAGGAGCGCAACTTGGCTTTTTTCGGGAAGACGTATTCGAACTTCTCGGCCGGGTTGGTCATGTCTTTCGGAATATCGACAACGACCGGGCCAGGACGACCGGATTGCGCCAGGTAGAAAGCCTTCTTCATGACTTCCGGGATTTCCGACGCGTGCTTGATCATGAAGCTGTGCTTCACGATCGGCCGGGAGATACCGATCATGTCGGTTTCCTGGAACGCATCGGTGCCGACCATGGTGCTAGGCACCTGACCGGAAATGATCACCATTGGAATGGAGTCCATGTAGGCAGTGGCAATACCGGTAATGGCGTTTGTTGCGCCAGGACCGGAAGTCACCAGTACCACACCGGCTTTACCGGTGGCACGGGCGTAGCCGTCAGCCATATGGGTAGCCGCCTGCTCGTGACGAACCAGGATGTGGGTCACTTCCGGTTCTTTGAACAGGGCATCGTAAACATGAAGAAGAGCACCACCCGGGTACCCGTAGATATATTTGACGCCTTCGTCACGCAAGAAGCGGACGAGCATCTCACCGCCAGATAAAAGCTCCACGTTGCTCACCTCTAAAACGCCAGAATACCGCCCACGAAAAATGGGACGGGTCTTAATAGGTTTACTTCTCAGCAGAGCATGAGCGACGGTGGTCGCCGACTACGTCAGCACTGACTGAGCAAGTATTGGGATCGTCCCAAGTGTTGCGGGGCTTTCCCACCCAGCGCGAGGTAACGCGTTGCGGGTGTAACAGGTCGACGCGGATATGCGCCTCATGATCTGCTGAGAGGGTCTGCTTCTGGCAGTCCCTGTACAGCGGACTTTGGATTCTTCTGTTTCGTCCGTTGCAAGTCAAGTCGTCTATGCGCTTTATTCTGGTAAGCGCATGAGAACGCAAGAAAAAACCCATAAAACCGACGGGTGTTAGCTTCAATTGCGCAACTTTTGGTAAAGAATTGGCACGCGCACGCACTTCTTCATCGCCGACCGACTGGCCCTTCCCCGTTTTACCGGGCGAACGACTTCAGCGGGAAGCAGTGATCAGTTGATCAAACTCTTTGAGCAGGACCTGCAGCTGCCGATCCTTGCCTTGCACATTGCGCCCGGCAAAGACCATTTCGGCCATTTCCTGAATTCCCGAAGCGTTTGGCAACGGTAAATCCTGTTCCAGGATTGCCTTCATGCGCGGCAGGAAGATCCATTGCAGCCACTGCTCGAAGTCCAGGGTATCGACCGAGAAAGGTTCGACACTGGACAGTGCTTCAGCCGATGGCTCGACCTCATCCCACCAACCTTGCACCCGCAACTCACGCTCGATCAGCAGCAACTGATCGGCTATCTTCGGAAAACGCACATCCATCACGAGGTAACCTTGGCTTTCTGACGGGCCAGCACTGCGCCTGAAGGATCGCCCTGTTTCTCACGTGCCTGCGCGATCAATTCCCACAGACTGGCCTGAAGCGCCGGTCGTCCATTAGCGAAAGTCAGGCCACGGCGAGCGAACTGCTCGGCCTGCGCCGCGTCCCCCTGCGCCATGCGGACTTGCGCCAGACGATAGAGCACTTGTGGCTCGCGTGGCGCGACACGCTGGGCGCGCTCGAGGCTGGAAGACGCGCCATTGAGGTCACCGCTCGCCTGTTGTTGCTGAGCCGTGGTCAACAGGGCCAGCACCGGGCCATCCAGTTGTTCGTCTGCGGAAAGACCGCCGGCACTGGCCGACGGGATTCCGCTAGGCGTCGACGGCATGCTGTAGCTGCCCTGATTGATCGGTGCAGATTGAACCGGCGACGTTTCAATCGGACCCGGCGTGATCGGGCCAGGGGTAATCGGTGTAGTGCTGATCGGCGTCGAGGTCGTCGCACCGCCACCCGGCACCATCACGACAACCCCGGTATCACCCTGCGGAATCGCTTGAGTCTGGGCTTGCACAGGACGTTTCACCGTCGTCTGGCGGTAGCCGCCGTTCGTCGAAATCCGCTCACTGTTGGACACCGTAGTACCGGAATCCACGACCGGGATCGAACCCCGTTGTACAGAGGAACAACCGCTGAGCAAAGCTACGGCGGCAACCGCTGGAATCAACCACTTGTTCACTTGAAACCCTCTTTGCTTAATTCATCCAGCCCTTGACCCAATCCATCACCGACTCAGCAGGGTTTTCACCACCGCAAGCGGCGCCGGGAGGCGGTTCGCTGCCGCGAATATACGGCATCTGCACGGCACCCGGGCAACCGGCGTCAGAACCTTGGCCGGTACGCGAATCGACCCACGCCTGGACAACATTGTCGGGCTGCGGCATGTCCAGGGGAAGTGGATCGGCCTTGCGCATGAAGCTGGTCCAGACCTGCAACGCGCCGGTGGCACCGGTGAACGGCGTTTTGCCGTTGTCATCGCGACCCAGCCAGACCACCGCCAGCAAGTCCTGGCTGAAGCCTGCGAACCAACTGTCCCGTGAATCGTTACTGGTACCGGTCTTGCCGGCCAGGGTCAGAGTCTTGGGCAATACGTTGTAAACCGAGCTGCCGGTGCCTTCACGCATGACGCGCTGCATGGCGCTCTGGATCAAGTAGATAGAAGCCGGATCGAAACGCTGCTGAATCTGGAACGGATAACGCTTGAGCGGCTCGCCTTCGGCGGTCAGCACGCTGCGAATCCCGCGCATTGGCGTGTTGAAGCCACCGTTGGCGAGGGTCTGGTACATGGTCGCCACTTCGATTGGCGTCATGCCGCCAGCACCGAGCAACATCGACGGAAAAGCCGGAAACTCGCGAGTCACCCCCAGTCGCCCCACCGTTTTCAGCACATTTGGCACACCCACGGCCAAACCAAGACGCGCTGTCGACAGGTTGTAGGAATGCGCCAGACCTTGATAAAGGAAAACCGTACCGTGGGATCGACGATCATAGTTCTGGGGTTTCCAGACCTGACCATCCGCCCCTTTGACCGAGAAGGATTCGTCTGACAGCCAACTGGTCAATGTGTACTGGCTCGGTTTCTCGAGCGCTGTCAGATAAACCGCAGGCTTGATCAACGAGCCGATCGGTCGCACAGCATCCAGCGCCCGGTTGAACCCGGCAAAGCTGGCCTGACGACTGCCGATCATGGCCTGCACTTCACCGGTTTCCGGATTGGTCACGACCATCGCCGCTTCAACTTCATCGGAACCTTTGCGCCCGGACAAGCGCTTGAAGGTATCGTCGACCGAAGCTTCAGCCTTCATCTGCAGGATCGGATCGAAACTGGTGAAGATGCGCAGGCCTTCTTCGGTCAAGTCTTCGTCGCGATAGTCTTCGCGCAACTGACGCTTGACCAGATCGAGGAAGCCCGGGAACGAGCTGTCCGCCAGGCTGCCGCGCTTGGTCACGCCCAGCGGCATTTTCTTCGCCGCTTCAACTTGCTCGGCCGTGGCTACGCCCTGCTCTTGCAGCACATCCAGCACCAGGTTGCGACGCTCAAGTGCGCGCTCGGGATAACGACGCGGATTGTAGGAAGACGGGCCTTTGACCATGCCGACCAACAACGCCACTTGATGCAACTTGAGTTCAGCCAATGGCTGACTGAAGAAGAACTGGCTGGCGAGACCGAAACCGTGCACCGCACGCTGCCCGTCCTGGCCGACAAACACTTCGTTGAGATAAGCCTCAAGGATTTCGGGTTTGTCGTAATGCAGTTCCAGCAGAAGCGCCATCATGGCTTCGGTGAGTTTTCGGCTGAGGCTGCGTTCGTTGGTCAGGTAGAAGTTTTTGACCAACTGTTGCGTCAGGGTACTACCGCCCTGACGCATACGCCCCGCAGAACCGTTGACCCAGATCGCACGGGCAATCGACTTCGGCGAAACACCGAAGTGATGATAGAAATCGCGGTCCTCGACAGCGACCAGGGTCTCGAGCAGGAACGGCGGAACCTGATCGATCTTGATCAGAATCCGGTCTTCAAGGTTCTTCGGGTACAGGCCGCCGATCAACAGCGGTTCCAGACGCACAACCGACAGCTTCGAACCGTTGGTCGCCGACAATTCGGCCACGTAGTCCCCAGAGAAACGCACGCGAACCGGTTGCGCTTGCTCCATGCCTTCATAGAACTGGAAGCCACGGGTATTGAGGTCGACGGTGTTGCCATTGACCGCTGCCGCGCCCGGGCCATTGGCCACGCTTTCGCGGCGATAGCCCAGGGCATCGAGTTCGGTCAGGAAGTCCGTTTTGCTCAACTTCTGTCCGACGAAAAGTTCGAGCGGGCGCGCATAGACCTTCGCAGGAATGGTCCAGCGCTTGCCGGAGAACTTTTCCTGGACGATCGCGTCGAGGTAAACCGCAAAGCCGGCCAGCACCACAAGGCCGACCAGGCTGAGTTTAATGGCCCAGCTCAACCATGGGCGCATGCCCTTGGAAGGTGGTTTTTTAGGGGTACGGGAAGATCGGGTACGAGTCATGGCGGCGGATTATACGCACTTTATTCATCCTCAACAGACGCGCTCCGAGGTTTGCGTCGAGCGGACTTGCGGCCATAATGGACGCCTTGAATTTCCCAGACTCTGAAGGATCGCCTGTGAGCCAGTCCCTGATCGCTGCCCTGCAAAACCCTGCCCTCTACCCGCATCCGGTAGAGGGATTCCAGGTCATCGAAACTCATATTTCCTGGGTTCTACTCACGGGTTCCTACGCCTATAAAGTGAAGAAACCGGTCAATTTCGGCTTTCTCGACTTCACCGGACTTGAGGCTCGCGAACACTTCTGCAATGAAGAGTTGCGCCTGAACCAGCGCTTGACCGACGACTTGTACCTCGAAGTGCTACCGGTCACCGGCAGCGTCGAGGCGCCGCAATTGGGCGGCGACGGCCCGGCCATCGAGTACGTATTGAAGATGCGCCAGTTCGCGCAAAACGGGTTGCTCAGCACCTTGCAAGCCAACGGCGAACTGACCCCTGCCCATGTCGA
The DNA here is from genome assembly GCF_900187435.1 of Pseudomonas sp. Irchel s3b5. NCBI lineage: Bacteria > Pseudomonadati > Pseudomonadota > Gammaproteobacteria > Pseudomonadales > Pseudomonadaceae > Pseudomonas > Pseudomonas sp. Irchel s3b5. The sequence continues at coordinate 89,329 of NZ_FYDY01000022.1, read as the reverse complement.
CGAAATGGCCGAGCAAATCGCCCGCTTCCACCTCAGCGCACCAAAAGTCCCGAGCGAGCACGACGCCGGCACCCCGGACAGCGTGATGGCGCCGGTACGGCAGAACTTCGAACAGATCCGTCCGTTCCTCAGCGACAAAGCCGATCTGCTGCAACTCGACGCGCTGCAAGCCTGGGCCGAAAGCAGCTTCGAGCGCCTCAAGCCATTGTTTGCCCAGCGCAAGGCTGAAGGCTTCATCCGCGAATGCCACGGTGACATCCACCTCGGCAACGCCACCGTGATCGACGACAAGGTCGTCATTTTCGACTGCATCGAATTCAACGAGCCGTTTCGCTTCACTGACGTGTATGCCGACACCGGTTTCCTCGCAATGGACCTGGAGGACCGCGGCCTGAAGAGCCTGGCGCGTCGTTTCATCAGTCAGTATCTGGAACTGACCGGCGATTACCGTGGCCTCGAACTGCTGAACTTCTATAAAGCTTACCGCGCGCTGGTTCGCGCCAAAGTCGCCCTGTTCAGCATGCCGGCTGACGCCACTCCGGTGCAGCGCGCGACCACCCTGCGCCAGTACCGCAATTACGCCAACCTGGCGGAAAGCTACAGCACCATTCCTTCGCGCTTCTTGGCCATTACCCACGGCGTTTCCGCTGTCGGCAAGAGCCATGTCGCCATGCGCCTGGTGGAAGCGCTGGGGGCGATTCGCCTGCGCTCCGACGTTGAGCGCAAGCGCCTGTTCGGTGAGCAAACCGTCCAGAATGACGTGCAGGCCGGTATCTACAGTGCCGACGCCAGCGTTGCGACCTATGCCCGACTGCATGAAATCGCCGACGTCATCCTGCGTGCCGGTTTCCCGGTAGTGATCGACGCCACTTACCTCAAGCGTGACCAGCGCGACAGCGCCGCGAAAGTTGCCGAGGCCACAGGCGCACCGTTCCTGATCCTCGACTGCAATGCACCGCAAGCCGTGATCGAAAGCTGGCTGGCCATGCGCCAGGCAGACAAGAAAGACCCGTCCGATGCCACGCTCGCTGTTATTGAAGCCCAGCAAGCCAGCCGCGAAGCGCTGACACCGGCGGAAATCCTCTGCAGCAAACGCGTCCAGACCAATGAAAGCGGGACCCTCGATACGGTTGTTGAGCAAATTCGCCAGCGCCTGCCAGGACTGTAAGAAGTATTTCAGCCGTGGAGCCTCCACTGGCTTCACGGCCGTTAAGTAGTGGCACTATACTGGCGTCATAAAACCAACAGGTGATGCGACATGAGCCAGCCAAAACTCCTCGACACCCCGCTTTATGCTTTGCTGCACAAAGACGACATCAGGGGCTTCAACAGCGAACGCCCCACTGATAGCCCAATCGACATGGTCGGTGGCGACTTCCGCGGCCTCGACCTGCGAGAGCTCAACGCCGATGGCGTGGACTTTCGCAACGCTTACTTCCGCTCTGCCGACTTGCGCGGCATCGATTTCAGCAACGCCAACCTGGAAGGCGCGAGCCTGGGCCACGCGCAAATTTCCGGCGCCTACTTCCCCCCCGAGCTCAGTGCTGACGAGATCCTGATGTCGATGAATTTCGGTACACGGCTGCGTTACCGAACTCGCTGAGCAAGGCCGCAAACTGACAAGTCCAGCCCTCTCTTCGCGCTGGACGCTGAGTCTCTTTTGCCGGAAAAAGCCCATTGTTTCCTGCTGTTTTTCGCCGCATTCGCGGACTTTCAGCCCTCCAGCCCATTCTGCCCCTTAGAAGCATTTGCGTCGAAAACGACCAAACAATCACGCTTTTCCTACTGATGGCTACACTCCTCAAATGCTTGCCCACGATCTGCATTCGGCCATCGCAAGGAGGCTTGATGAATGATGAACTGCAACACCTGAAGAACCTTGGCAAGACGTCGGCACAGTGGCTGCACGCCGTAGGCATCCACAGTGCCTCGGACTTGCGTCGCCTGGGGGCGGTGGACGCTTATCGGGCCGTGCGTACGCGCGGATTTCGGGCGTCCAAGGTGTTGCTGTATGCAATAGAAGGCGCCCTGATGGACGTGCACTGGAATGACATTCCTGCCGAACGCAAAGAGGCCCTGAATAAACAGCTGGAAGCCATCTCGTCGCGTCACAAGAATTGAGCGAGGAGCGCTGACTTACAGATCAAGCAATCAACTCACTGAAAACGACAGATCAAAATCCAATGATTTCAGAGACTTGCCGAAAGCCTGCGACATAGAGCCAGCAAATAGGAAATCAGCTGTTGACTTGGTAATGAGAATCGATATGATTATCACAACTGGTCGCGAGACTGGTCGATATTCTGCAAAGCCCTTGGTTCGGACTCTCAGATTATCTCCTCATCAGGCTAATCACGGTTATTTGACCCGGCTCTTGCCGGGTCTTTTTTTGTCTGCACAAAAGTGCCGGAGATCGTGAACCCGTCCTTGGATAATTGTTAGTATTCGAACAATCAGCCGCGACATATTCGGCGCGTTGCGGAACAGAGGATTGAGATGAAGTTGCTTTGCGCGGGTGCCGAGTTGATCAATGACAGCAGTCGAGGTTTCGAACTCGAGGGAGAGAAGCTGTTTGCCGTGCGCCGGGGCGGGCAGGTTTATGTCTACTTTAATCGTTGCCCGCACCGTGGCGTCTCACTCGAGTGGCACCCCGATCAGTTTCTCGACAACAGCCAAAGCCTGATCCAGTGCGCGACCCACGGCGCACTGTTCTTGATCGAGGATGGCGAATGCATTGCCGGTCCGTGCGAGGGACGATCGCTGAAGAACATCCCCTGCCGCGAGGACGAACAGGGAATCTGGGTCAGCCTTTAATCGCCGAGTAACACGTCCAGGCGTCGATCAACGACCATTTCCTCATGACTCAAGCGCACGCCATAGGCCAACACTTCCACGCCGCAAGCCACCGCCTCGCGCAGTGCAGCGGCATACGCTGAATCGATCTCGACGGCAGGCCGCACCGACTCGATGCCAGTCAGGCACACACAATACAACTGCACTGCACGAATGCCGTCCCGGGCTAAATGGGCCAACTCCCGCAGGTGCTTGGCCCCGCGCAGGGTCACCGCATCGGGAAACGCCGCCACCGCCGTCCCGTCGAAGCCCAGTGTTACGCTTTTGACTTCGACATAGGCCGGCCCTTCGGGATAGTCGAGGCGAAAATCGATGCGGCTGTTTTCCTGACCGTATGCGACTTCACGCTTTAACCCGGTAAAGCCATTGAGCTCGCCGATCACGCCTGCCCGCAGCGCTTCTTCGATCAATCCATTGGCCCTCGCGGTGTTCACACAGAACAACCGCCCTTGCGGGGTTTCGCCGACTTCCCAGGTGCCAGGCAGTTTGCGCTTGGGATCGTTGGAACGACTGAACCAGACCTGCCCGCCCTCGACCTGGCAATTGAGCATCGATCCGGTGTTCGGACAGTGAATGGTCAGCAACTCGCCGCTAACGGTTTCGATATCAGCGAGAAAACGCTTGTATCGACGAATCAGTCGACCTTCTTCCAGTGGAGGATGAAAACGCATCAGCCTTGCCAGCTCCGCAAGCCGCGAGCGATACGCTCGACCGCCTCCTGCAGGCGCTGAAGATTTTGCGTGTAGGCAAACCGCACATGATGACCGGCCTGATACCGCCCGAAATCCAGTCCAGGAGTAAACGCCACATGTTCGGTTTCGAGAAAATGCTTACAGAACGCGAAGGCATCGCCGCCGAACTTGCTGATATCGGCGTACAAATAGAACGCCCCTTCCGGCTCTACCGCAATGCCAAAACCTAACTCGCGCAAAGCGGGAAGCAAGAAATCCCGACGTCGACCGAACTCTGCGCGGCGCTCTTCGAGGATGCTGATTGTTGCCGGTTCGAAACAGGCCAGCGCAGCGTACTGAGCCATGCTCGGCGCACTTATGTACAGGTTCTGCGCGAGTTTTTCCAATTCACCAACCGCGGCATCGGGCGCCACCAGCCAACCCAGACGCCAACCGGTCATTCCGAAATACTTCGAAAAACTGTTCAGCACAAAGGCGTCATTGTCGACTTCCAGTACGCTGGCAGCATCGGTGCCGTAAGTCAGCCCATGATAGATCTCGTCCACGACCAGATGGCCGTGGCGTTCCTTGATCGAACGAGACAGCCCGGCCAACTCATCCCGGGTCAGGATCGTCCCTGTCGGGTTAGCCGGAGACGCCACCAGCGCGCCAACGCTGTCGTGATCCCAGTAACGCTGGACCAGGTCCGGCGTCAGTTGATAGCGCACGTCGGGACCTACCGGAACCAACTGTGCGGCGCCCTCAACCAGTCGCAGGAAATGTCGGTTGCACGGGTAACCGGGGTCCGCCAACAACCAGTGTTTGCCCGGATCCACCAGCAAAGCACTGGCCAGCAACAACGCACCAGAGCCACCGGGCGTGATGAGGATGCGTCGTGGATCGATGCTCAAGCCATAGCGCTGCTGATAAAAGCCTGAAATCGCCTCACGCAACTCGGGAATGCCACGGGCAGCGGTGTAGCGGGTGCGGCCCGATGCCAGCGCAGCCTGGCCGGCCTGAATGATCGGTTCGGCTGTGGTGAAGTCCGGCTCGCCGATTTCCAGATGGATCACATCGTGGCCGGCCGCCTGCAATTCATTGGCCCGCGCCAGCAGCGCCATCACATGGAAAGGTTCGATCGCACGACTGCGGGCACTGTAGGACTGAGCCATGGGCCTTCCTTCAACAGGGAAAAAAATCGATTCTACCCAAGCGCAGGAACGAGCGAGAGCCTAAAGCGGTCAGAGGCCTTATGACCCCGGCCGCAAACGACTCAAACGCGCGCCCCAGGTTTGACTAAAATCAATAATTGAGCAGCGTTCCAGAGCCACCAGACAGCGCTTTATCAGCATTTGAAAGCGCAACGGGCCGCAGCCTCGACATCCGGGAGTAGCGCGGTCTGATTTGATCTGGTAAGTTCGCCCGCTTGCAGCCGCAGGGCCGGCAGGTGTCGGTGATGGAGCAATCCTGCGCAGATGGATTACAAGAGTAGAGGCGGTCTATTTCATGTCCACCCAAGCAAAGCAGCAAAATCAGTCGATCAGCGGCTTCGAACCCTACAAAGAAGTGAAGGGCGAGGAATACATGGGCAAGCCCATGCGCGCGCACTTCACCAAAGTCCTGAACAAGTGGAAACAGGACTTGATGCAGGAAGTCGACCGTACGGTTGATCACATGAAGGACGAAGCAGCCAACTTCCCGGACCCGGCAGACCGTGCCAGCCAGGAAGAAGAGTTCGCCCTCGAACTGCGAGCCCGCGATCGTGAGCGCAAGTTGATCAAGAAGATCGACAAAACGCTGCAATTGATCGAGGACGAAGAGTACGGCTGGTGCGAATCCTGCGGCGTCGAAATTGGCGTCAAGCGCCTGGAAGCCCGCCCTACTGCCGACATGTGTGTCGACTGCAAGACCCTGGCGGAAATCAAGGAAAAGCAAGTCGGCAAATAATTGCGGCTTGAACGAAGAACGGAGCGTGCGAACGCTCCGTTTTTGTTTCTGATATTTGCTGATGCCCGTTGCGATTAAAATCGCCATCACTGTAGGAGCGAGCTTGCTCCGGGCGGCGTTCCGACGATGAACCTGAGATCGCCGCGTAGCAACAGGCTCCCAGCGTTATCGTTGACGACCTTCGCGAGCAAGCTCGCTCCTACAGGAATCTGACGACCGCCTGGAAAAGTAACGTTGCCTTCATGACCGCCATCACCCGACCTGACTACATCGGACGTTTCGCGCCCACACCCAGTGGCCATCTGCACTTCGGCTCACTGGTCGCCGCGCTGGCGTCCTACCTCGATGCTCGCTCGGTAGGCGGGCGCTGGCTGATGCGCATGGAAGATCTCGATCCGCCCCGTGAGGAACCCGGCGCGCAAGTGGCGATTCTCAAGGCGCTGGAGAGTTACGGTTTTGAATGGGATGGCGAGCTGATTCGCCAAAGCGACCGTCACGATGCCTACGCCCAAGTGCTCAATCGCCTGTTCAATCATGGCCTGGCCTACGCCTGCACCTGTTCGCGCAAGCAGCTGGAGCCTTATCACGGGATTTATCCAGGGCTGTGCCGCAACGCCGGTCACGGCACGGAAGACGCCGCCATACGCTTGCGCGTCCCGGAGCTTGAGTATCACTTCGTTGATCGAGTGCAAGGTGAGTACCGCCAGCATCTGGGCCGGGAAGTCGGCGATTTTGTGATTCGCCGCCGCGACGGGCTCTACGCCTATCAACTGGCTGTAGTGCTGGACGATGCCTGGCAAGGCATCACCGACATTGTCCGTGGCGCCGACCTGCTCGACTCCACGCCGCGCCAGCTCTACCTGCAAGAACTGCTTGGCCTGCCGCAACCGCGCTATTTGCACATTCCGCTGATTACCCAGCCCGATGGCAACAAACTCGGCAAATCTTATCGTTCGCCGCCGCTGACCGAAGATCAGGCAATACCTTTATTGCTGCGGGCCCTTCGCGCATTGGGGCAGAATCCGGGCAACGAACTGATTTTCGCCACGCCACGCGAGGTGCTCGACTGGGGCATCGCCCACTGGGATGCATCACTGATCCCGCGCACACTGAGCCTGCCCGAGGCTCAACTGCTGTGATCGCACTTGCAGTGGCGCGCCCATCCGTTACCATCGCCGCACGTTTTCGGGCACGCGCATAAAAAAGAGAGGCCGGGATGTACATTTATCGCTTGGTCCTGCTTTTGGTAGTGGGGATTTACCTGTTTTCCCCGGCCATCATGGATTGGTGGATCGACGCCACTGGCGCCTGGTATCGCCCTTATCTGCTCTGGCTGATTCTGATCGTCGTGACCTTCATCCTGCAGAGCCAAAAAGATGCCGATGAGCTTTAGCCTGACCCAGATGATCCTGATCAGTGCCGCCTACCTGGCGGTCCTGTTCGGCGTGGCCTGGATCAGCGAACGGGGCATGATCCCCCGGGCGATCATTCGCCACCCGCTGACTTACACCCTGTCGTTGGGGGTCTACGCCAGTGCCTGGGCGTTTTACGGCACGGTGGGCCTGGCCTATCAGTATGGCTACGGTTTCCTGTCCAGCTACCTCGGGGTGTCCGGAGCATTTCTGCTGGCGCCGGTGTTGCTGTACCCCATCCTGAAAATCACCCGCACTTATCAGCTGTCCTCTCTGGCGGACCTGTTTGCCTTCCGCTTTCGCAGCACCTGGGCCGGTGCGCTGACCACGATTTTCATGCTGGTCGGCGTATTGCCGCTGTTGGCGTTGCAGATCCAGGCGGTGGCCGACTCCATCGGCATCCTCACCCGCGAGCCCGTGCAGCACCGCGTGGCGCTGAGCTTCTGTGCGCTGATCACGCTGTTCACGATTTTCTTCGGCTCCCGGCACATCGCCACCCGCGAGAAACACGAAGGACTGGTGTTCGCGATTGCCTTCGAATCGGTGATCAAGCTGATCGCCCTTGGTGGCATTGGGCTCTACGCGCTGTACGGCGTATTCGACGGGCCTCAACAGCTTGAGCTGTGGCTGCTGCAAAACCAGACCGCCCTCGCCGCCCTGCACACGCCTTTGCAGGAAGGCCCATGGCGCACATTGCTGCTGGTGTTCTTCGCCTCGGCGATTGTGATGCCGCACATGTATCACATGACGTTCACCGAAAACCTCAATCCGCGCTCGCTGGTCAGCGCAAGTTGGGGTCTGCCGCTGTTCCTGCTGCTGATGAGTCTGGCAGTGCCGCTGATTCTCTGGGCGGGACTGAAACTCGGCGCCACCACCAACCCGGAATACTTCACGCTGGGCATCGGTATCGCCGCCAACAGCAAGGCCCTGGCATTGCTGGCTTATGTCGGTGGTCTGTCCGCCGCCAGCGGCCTGATCATCGTCACCACACTGGCACTGTCGGGGATGGCGCTGAACCACCTGGTATTGCCGCTCTATCAACCGCCCGCCGAAGGCAATATCTACCGCTGGCTGAAGTGGACCCGCCGGGCATTGATCGTCGCGATCATCATGGCCGGTTACGGTTTCTACCTGATGCTGGGTGCGGAACAAGACCTGGCCAACCTCGGCATCGTCGCGTTCGTTGCGACGTTGCAGTTCCTGCCCGGCGTGCTGTCAGTCCTGTACTGGCCGACCGCCAACCGTCGCGGCTTCATCGCCGGTTTGCTGGCGGGAATCCTGGTGTGGCTGGTCACCATGCTGCTACCGCTGGTCGGTAACCTGCAGGGCTTCTATATACCACTGCTGAACATGATTTACGTGCTGGATGACACCAGTTGGCACATGGCGGCAATTGCTTCCCTGGCCGCCAACGTATTGATGTTCACCCTGATTTCGCTGTTCACCAATGCCAGCACCGAAGAGGCCAGCGCTGCCGAAGCCTGTGCCGTGGACAACGTGCACCGGCCGCAGCGACGTGAATTGCATGCGGCCTCCCCACAGGAATTCGCGACGCAATTGGCCAAACCCTTGGGCGCCAAAGCCGCGCAGAAGGAAGTCGAGCAGGCGCTGCGCGATCTTTATCTGCCCTTCGACGAACGCCGACCGTATGCATTGCGCCGCTTGCGCGACCGCATCGAAGCCAACCTCTCCGGCCTGATGGGACCGAGCGTTGCCCAGGACATGGTCGAGACCTTCCTGCCTTACAAGGCCGGTGGTGAAAACTATGTCACCGAAGACATCCACTTTATCGAAAGCCGCCTCGAGGACTACCACTCGCGCCTGACCGGCCTGGCCGCCGAACTCGATGCCCTGCGCCGTTATCACCGTCAGACCTTGCAGGAACTGCCGATGGGCGTCTGTTCGCTGGCCAAGGACCAGGAAATCCTGATGTGGAACAAAGCCATGGAAGAGCTGACGGGGATCGCCGCGCAACGCGTGGTCGGATCGCGCCTGAGCACCATCGCCGATCCGTGGAAGGAATTGCTGCTGGGCTTCATCAACCTGCCGGACGAACACCTGCACAAACAGCACCTGACACTCGACGGCCAGACTCGTTGGCTGAACCTGCACAAAGCGGCCATCGACGAACCGCTCGCGCCGGGTAACAGCGGCCTGGTGTTGTTGGTGGAAGACCTGACCGAAACCCAGATGCTCGAAGACAAGCTGGTGCACTCCGAGCGCCTGGCCAGCATTGGCCGACTGGCGGCCGGCGTAGCCCATGAAATCGGCAACCCGATCACCGGCATCGCCTGCCTGGCGCAGAACCTGCGCGAAGAGCGCGAGGATGATGGCGAGCTGAAAGAAATCAGCGGGCAGATCCTTGAGCAGACCAAACGTGTGTCGCGCATCGTTCAATCGTTGATGAGCTTCGCCCATGCCGGCAGCCATCAACACAGCGACGAGCCCGTCTGTCTGGCCGAAGTGGCCCAGGATGCCATCGGCTTGCTGGCCCTGAACCGGCGCAATTTTGAAGTGCAGTTCTATAACCTGTGCGATCCGGATCACTGGGTCGAAGGCGACCCGCAGCGGCTGGCACAGGTATTGATCAATCTGCTCTCAAACGCCCGCGACGCTTCGCCTCCCGGCAGCGCGGTGCGAGTCAAAAGCGAAGCCGGCGAACACACGGTCGATCTGATCGTGGAAGACGAAGGCAGTGGTATTCCGTCGAGCATCATGGACCGATTGTTCGAACCCTTCTTCACTACCAAGGATCCTGGCGAAGGCACCGGTCTGGGCCTTGCACTGGTCTATTCCATCGTTGAAGAGCATTATGGACAAATCACCATCGACAGCCCGGCTGATGTACACAGCCAACGCGGCACCCGTATCCGGGTGACTTTACCGCGTCATGTCGAAGCGACGTCCGCTGTGAACTGAGACCGTCGAGAGTATCGAATCAATGCCGCACATTTTGATCGTCGAAGACGAAACCATTATCCGCTCCGCCTTGCGCCGCCTGCTGGAACGTAACCAGTACCAGGTCAGCGAAGCCGGTTCAGTGCAGGAAGCACAAGAACGCTTCACCATTCCCTCGTTCGACCTGATCGTCAGTGACCTGCGTCTGCCGGGCGCACCCGGCACGGAGCTGATCAAGCTTGCCCAGGGCACGCCGGTGCTGATCATGACCAGCTATGCCAGCCTGCGCTCGGCGGTCGATTCGATGAAAATGGGTGCGGTGGACTACATTGCCAAGCCGTTCGATCACGATGAAATGCTGCAAGCTGCTGCGCGAATCCTGCGCGACCGGCAATCGGCACAGACCGGGGCTGAGCCAGTGGCCGGCAAGGCCGTCAATGGCGCGGCGAAATCCGGAGCCGACAACAGCAACGGCGAAATCGGCATCATCGGTTCCTGTCCACCCATGCAGGACCTCTACGGCAAGATCCGCAAAGTCGCACCGACCGACTCAAACGTCCTGATCCAGGGCGAGTCCGGCACCGGTAAAGAGCTGGTGGCGCGCGCCCTGCACAACCTCTCCAAACGTGCCAAGGCACCGATGATTTCGGTGAACTGCGCGGCCATTCCGGAAAGCCTGATCGAGTCCGAACTGTTCGGCCACGAAAAAGGCGCATTCACCGGCGCCAGCGCCGGGCGTGCGGGTCTGGTGGAAGCAGCGGACGGCGGCACCTTGTTCCTCGATGAAATCGGCGAATTGCCACTGGAAGCCCAGGCGCGTCTGTTGCGCGTATTGCAGGAAGGCGAAATCCGCCGGGTCGGCTCGGTCCAGTCGCAAAAGGTCGATGTACGCCTGATTGCCGCGACTCACCGCGACCTCAAGAGCCTGGCGAAGATCGGCCAGTTCCGTGAAGACTTGTATTACCGCCTCCACGTAATAGCCCTGAAACTGCCGGCCCTGCGCGAGCGTGGTGCAGACGTCAACGAAATCGCCACTGCGTTCCTGGCGCGACAGAGTGCACGGATCAACCGCACGGACCTGAAGTTCGCCGCCGATGCCGAGCAAGCGATTCGTCACTACTCCTGGCCGGGTAACGTCCGCGAACTGGAAAATGCCGTCGAACGCGCCGTCATCCTGTGCGAGAGCCCGGAGATTTCCGCCGAGCTGCTGGGTATCGACATCGAACTGGGCGATCTGGAAGACGACGATTTCATCGGCCTGCCCCCGCAACAGGGTAACGGCAGCTCCAGTAACACCAACCACGAGCCAACCGAAGACTTGTCCCTGGAGGACTACTTCCAGCATTTCGTGCTCGAACATCAGGACCACATGACCGAAACCGAGCTGGCACGCAAACTCGGCGTCAGTCGCAAATGCCTGTGGGAGCGCCGTCAGCGCCTGGGCATACCGCGCCGCAAGACCGGGGTGACCAGCGAAAGCTGAACCGCACCTGTCTCATGTGCGGGTAACACAGGATTGTGTGAAAAAACTGTTACCTCAGCTTTTTCACGTAACAGAAGCCGGGGCTTACGGTAACGAAGCCCCGGCTTTTTTTCGCCTACCAAAACCCCGCCAACCGACCTAACCCCTTGTTTTACTGGGTTTCGCAAAAGTTGGCACGCACCCTGCTATATGTTTGGTACAAGAACAATAACAAGCAATGCACAAGACAATAAAAATAAGACGTATCGACTCACGCACAATAAAAACAAGACGGCGAGAGGCGCAGCTAACTGATTCTTTTGGAGAGGCGTTGTATTTGGGGCTAGCCCCACGACCAGGCTGAGAACAACAAAAAACTGTCCTAAGACAGAGCCTGTACTGGTTGGATCGAAAGATCACTGCAATTCAGCGACCAAAGCAATCCGTTTGCTCTTGGCTCCCGATTGGGAGGGCCATGAAGGAAAAGCTTCATGGCGTGGGCACTTAACAAAAACAAAAAGCCCGAAACCAAAAATAAAAATAGAGCATGCAACTACTTCTTGGGGAGCTTCGGCTCCCCTTGTGGTTTCTGCGATTCAAAGAAATCACCCAGCCCCCTGCAGGAGCGAGCATGCTCGCGAAAACTCATAGGCGCCGCTGGGCATCTGATTCCCCGCGTAATCGTTGACAACCATCGCGCGCATGCCCGCTCCTACAGGGTCATAACGCGTCGTCCTACACCATCCCCCGACTAAATGCTAGAATCCCCGCCCATCATGCGGTCATTCTTCTGGTATGGCCGAACATTCCTTCAAACAGTGCATCCCATGCTGAAGAAGCTGTTCCAGTCATTCCGTTCTCCAAAGCGTCATACGCAACACATTCGCAGTACGCCTGAAGTCCTCAACAGCGGCCAACACTCGCTGCAAAAGGCACAATTCAGCCGTTATGCGGTGAATATCGTCGAACGCCTGCAGAGCGCCGGATACCAGGCTTACCTGGTCGGCGGTTGCGTGCGCGACATGCTGCTGGGCATCACGCCGAAAGATTTCGACGTTGCCACCAGCGCCACCCCTGAACAGGTACGGGCCGAATTCCGCAATGCGCGGATCATCGGTCGCCGATTCAAGCTGGTGCATATTCACTTCGGCCGCGAAATCATCGAAGTCGCGACCTTCCGCGCCAATCACCCGCAAAACGACGAAGAGGAAGACAGCAACCAGTCTTCCCGCAACGAGAGCGGGCGCATTTTGCGCGATAACGTCTACGGCACGCTGGAAGAAGACGCGCAACGTCGCGACTTCACCATCAACGCCCTGTATTACGATCCGGTCAGTGAGCGCATCCTCGACTACGCCAACGGCGTACACGACATCCGCAATCACTTGATCCGCCTGATCGGCGATCCGAAGCAGCGCTACCAGGAAGACCCGGTGCGGATGCTGCGGGCCGTGCGCTTCGCCGCCAAACTGAATTTCGGCATCGAGAAACACAGCGCCCAGCCCATCCGTGATCTGGCGCCGATGCTGCGCGAAATCCCGTCGGCCCGTCTGTTCGAGGAAGTGCTCAAACTGTTCCTCTCCGGCCATGCCGCCGATACGTTTGAAATGCTGGTCGACCTGCAACTGTTCGACCCGCTGTTCCCGGCCAGTGCCGAGGCGTTGGAGTACAACCCGACGTACACGCACACCTTGATCAGCGAAGCCCTGACAAACACCGACCTGCGGATCAAGCAGAACAAACCGGTGACGCCTGCGTTCCTGTTTGCTGCCCTGCTCTGGCCTGCCCTGCCGGCACGCGTTCTGCGTCTGCAAGAACGGGGCATGCCACCGATTCCGGCGATGCAGGAAGCGGCGCACGAGTTGATTGCTGAGCAGTGCCAGCGGATCGCGATTCCAAAACGCTTCACCATGCCGATCCGCGAGATCTGGGACATGCAGGAACGCCTGCCGCGCCGCAGTGGCAAGCGTGCCGATCTGTTGCTGGACAACCCGCGTTTCCGCGCCGGTTACGACTTCCTGCTGCTACGCGAAAGCGCAGGCGAGCAGACCGAGGGCCTGGGCGAATGGTGGACCGACTATCAGGACGCCAATGAAAGCGAACGTCGCGACATGATCCGCGACCTCAGCGGCAAGGAAGACGGCACCGGGGCACCGCGCAAGCGCCGCCGCAGCGGTGGCTCCAAACGCAAACGCGCCGCTGGCGCTTCGAGCACCACGGGCGAGTAATCGATGGAACGCATTTACATCGGCATGGGCAGCAACCTCGCTGACCCCGCCGAACAGTTGCGCAGTGCCATCGATGCACTGGCGCAGTTGCCCCAGACTGAACTGGTCGGGGTTTCTGCGTTTTACCAAAGCGATTCGCTGCTGCCCGGCCAACCGCGTTACACCAACGCGGTCGCCGCGCTCGACAGCACCTTGGCGCCGCTGGCCCTGCTGGATGCCTTGCAGTCCATCGAAAACGAACAGGGCCGCGAACGCCTTGAACGCTGGGGCCCACGCACGCTGGACCTCGACATTGTGCTGTTCGGTGATCGTTTGATTGACGAGCCGCGCCTCAAAGTCCCGCACTACCATATGCAGGAACGGGCTTTCGTTCTGTATCCGCTGGCCGAGCTGGCACCTGCGGATCTGCGCCTGGCCGATGGCCGAACCTTGGCCGAACTGCTCAAGGCATGCCCGTTCGTCGGTCTGGAACGCCTCCCCCAGAATTGACCAAAATCCCCTGTGGGAGCGAGCTGGCGCGCGAAGCGGTGTATCCATCAACAAAAATGTTGAATGCGATGCCCCCTTCGCGAGCAAGCCCGCTTCCACGCTGGTCGCAGCTTCGACTGCTGAATCGCATCAGTTACCCCGGTAACACCCCACCCGTAACAATGCGGTAACACACGCAATTGACTTCCCTCGTTCTCCTCACGACTATAGGCGTCCCGCTGCCGTCAACACGGCTTTAAAGGGCGCAATCCAGGCCTTAAAAGCACGACAAAAGAACGTGCGCCTGTGTTTACCGAAGAATCACGCGCGTTACTCGCAGTAGTTTTCACAGCGCCTGAATGAGGAACTTTTCATGCCAGCCATCACCCTGACCACCCTGCAAGGTCTGAAGCAAAAAGGTGAGAAAATCACCATGCTGACCTGCTACGACGCAACCTTCGCCAACGCCTGCAATCAGGCGGGTGTCGAAGTGCTGCTGGTGGGCGACTCCCTCGGCATGGTTCTGCAGGGTCACGACAGCACCCTGCCCGTCACCACCGCGGAAATGGCTTACCACGTGGCCTGCGTCAAACGCGGTAACAGCGATGCCTTGATCCTCGCCGACCTGCCGTTCATGGCCTACGCCACCACCGAACAAGCCATGACCAACAGCGCCCTGTTGATGCAGGCTGGCGCGCACATGGTCAAGGTCGAAGGTGCTTTGTGGCTGGCCGACTCGATCCACCTGCTGGCCGAACGTGGCATCCCGGTGTGCGCGCACATGGGCCTGACACCGCAATCGGTGAACATCCTCGGTGGGTACAAGGTTCAGGGCCGCAATGAAAACCAGGCGCGGCAGATGCGTGCAGACGCCATTTCCCTGGAACAGGCCGGCGCGGCAATGCTGCTGCTCGAATGCGTGCCCAGCGAACTGGCGGAAGAAATTACCCAAGCGGTGAGTATTCCCGTGATCGGGATCGGTGCCGGCAATCGCACTGACGGTCAGGTTCTGGTCCTGCACGACATGCTGGGTCTGTCCATTACCGGGCGCGTGCCAAAATTCGTGAAGAACTTCATGACTGGCCAAAGCACCATCGATGCGGCTTTGCGCGCCTATGTGACTGAAGTCAAATCAGCGACCTTCCCAGGTATCGAACACGGATTCTCTGCATGAACACCGTAAAAACCGTACGCGAACTGCGGGCCGCTGTGGCCCGCGCCCGCAACGAAGGCAAGCGCATCGGCTTCGTGCCGACCATGGGCAACCTGCACAGCGGTCACGTCGCATTGATTACCAAAGCCACCCAACGGGTGGATTTCGTGGTCGCGAGCATTTTCGTCAACCCGCTGCAGTTCGGTGCAGGCGAAGACCTCGACAAGTACCCGCGCACCCTCGCCGCCGATCAGGAAAAACTGCTTGAAGCCGGTTGCGACCTGTTGTTCGCACCCACCGTGGAAGAGATGTACCCCGACGGCATGGCCGGCCAGACCCGCGTCAGCGTCCCGCAATTGTCCGAAGGGTTGTGCGGTGCTAGCCGTCCCGGTCATTTCGAAGGTGTGGCGACGGTGGTCAGCAAGCTCTTCAACATGGTCCAGCCGGACCTGGCGATTTTCGGTCAGAAGGACTTCCAGCAACTGGCGGTGATTCGCGCGCTGGCGCATGACTTGAACATGCCAATTCAGATTATCGGCGAGCCGACCGTGCGTGCGGCTGATGGCCTGGCGCTGTCGTCGCGCAACGGGTTCCTGAGCGAAAAACAGCGGGCCGTGGCGCCGGTGGTTTATCGCACATTGAACGCGATTGCCGAGTCGATCAAACAGGGTGAGCGGGATTTCCCGGCGCTGATCAACACCCAGATCAAACAGCTCGAAGCGGCCGGCCTGCGTCCCGACTACCTGGAAGTTCGCCATGCCCTGACCTTGCGTCCGGCAACAGCGCAAGACCGCGATCTGGTGATTCTGGTGGCGGCGTTCCTCGGTACGACGCGGTTGATCGACAACCTGCACCTGAATCTCGACGCGCCAGCTTAAACACCGCAATCCCCTGTGGGAGCGAGCCGGCTCGCTCCCACCATTGGATCTGCGCCTGTTTCACATTTTATTGCCCCCACCAACCCTTCGGGCCATTTGCCCGCCGACCTGGGAAACACTCATGCACGCCATCATGCTCAAAGCCAAGCTGCATCGCGCTGAAGTCACTCACGCTGTCCTTGATTACGAAGGTTCCTGCGCCATCGACGGCGAATGGCTGGACCTGTCCGGTATACGTGAGTACGAGCAAATCCAGATCTACAACATCGACAACGGCGAGCGTTTCACCACCTACGCCATTCGCGGTGAAGAAGGTTCGCGCATGATCTCGGTCAACGGCGCCGCTGCACACAAAGCCAAGGTCGGCGATCGCGTGATCATCTGCGCTTACGCTCATTACAGCGAAGCCGAACTGCTCAACTTCAAGCCGCGCATGCTCTACATGGCGCCGGGCAACGAGTTGAGCCACACCAGCAATGCCATTCCAGTCCAAGTTGCCTGAACCGAGCCGAGCCTGCTCCGTTTGTCGGACCATTCCTAACTTCGATGTTAAAAAAGTACCGAAAACGGGTCAGACAAAGTCAAGACATATCATGGCGCGGGGGTTACTGTATCCGCCCTGCGCCATGAAATCGTGTCGACGCAGTTGACCGGGACGCCCACCGACAGCGTTCCGGGACTTTTAGTGTTCAAAAGGCCGTTCAAGTAAAAAGGAAACCCGCAGCGATGGCGTATTACCGCACCCCTCACGACGTGACCGCTCTGCCTGCCTGGCAAGCGTTGAAAGACCACCGCCAAGCCATGCAGGATTTCAGCATGCGGGAGGCCTTCAATGCCGACCCGCAGCGTTTCACTCAATTCACGCTCAGCAGCTGCGGACTGTTTCTCGACTATTCGAAGAACCTGATCAACGCCGAGACCCGCAACCTGCTGGTGGGCCTGGCCAACGAAGTCGACCTCAAGGGCGCGATCAAAGCGCTGTTCGACGGCGAAATCGTCAACTCCTCGGAAGGCCGCCCGGCCCTGCACACCGCCCTGCGCCGTCCTGTTGGCGACAAGCTGTCGGTCAACGGCGTCAACGTGATGCCTGAAGTGCACAAGGTGCTGAACCAGATCACCGACCTCGTCGGCCGGATCCATGACGGCCTGTGGCGCGGTTACACCGAGAAGCCGATCACCGACGTGGTGAACATCGGCATCGGTGGTTCCTTCCTCGGCCCGGAGCTGGTCTCCGAAGCGCTGTTGTCCTACGCCCAGAAAGGCGTGCGTTGCCACTATCTGGCGAACATCGACGGCAGCGAATTCCACGAACTGGCCATGAAGCTGCGTGCCGAGACCACGCTGTTCATCGTTTCGTCGAAATCCTTCAACACCCTCGAAACCCTGAAGAATGCCCAGGCCGCTCGCGCCTGGTATCTGGCCCAGGGTGGTTCGGAAGCCGAGCTGTACCGCCACTTCATCGCGGTATCGAGCAACAACGCCGCCGCCGTGGCGTTCGGCATCCGCGAAGAAAACATCTTCCCGATGTGGGACTGGGTCGGCGGGCGTTATTCGCTGTGGTCGGCCATCGGTTTGCCGATTGCCCTGGCCATCGGCATGTCGAACTTCAAAGAACTGCTGTCCGGTGCCTACACCATGGACCAGCACTTCCAGACCGCGCCATTCGAACAGAACATGCCGGTGCTGCTGGCCTTGCTCGGCGTGTGGTACGGCAACTTCTGGGGTGCGCAAAGCCATGCGATCCTGCCGTACGACCACTACTTGCGCAACATCACCAAGCACTTGCAACAGCTGGACATGGAATCCAACGGCAAGAGCGTGCGTCAGGATGGCACCCCGGTGTCCACTGACACCGGCCCGGTCATCTGGGGCGGCGTCGGCTGCAATGGTCAACACGCCTATCACCAGTTGCTGCACCAGGGCACCCAGCTGATCCCGGCCGACTTCATCGTGCCGATTGTCAGCTTCAACCCGGTGTCCGACCACCACCAATGGCTGTACGCCAACTGCCTGTCGCAGAGCCAGGCGCTGATGCTCGGCAAGACCCTTGCCGAAGCCGAAACCGAGCTGCGCGACAAAGGCTTGAGCGAAGACGAAGTACAAAAACTCGCGGCGCACAAGGTGATCCCGGGCAACCGTCCGAGCAACACCCTGGTGGTCGAACGCATCAGCCCTCGTCGCCTCGGCGCGCTGGTGGCGATGTACGAGCATAAAGTCTTCGTGCAGAGCGTGATCTGGGGCATCAACGCCTTCGACCAGTGGGGCGTGGAGCTGGGCAAAGAGCTGGGCAAAGGCGTCTACAACCGTCTGGTCGGCAGCGAAGAAACTCCGGCCGATGATGCCTCGACACAAGGCCTGATCAACTACTTCCGCGGTCGTCACCGCGGGTGATTTGATGGCTCGGCAGTAATGCACTCCTCTGTAGGAGCTGGCTTGCCAGCGAAGACGGTGTGTCAGTCCAATAAATATTGACTGAACCACCGCTTTCGCTAGCAAGCCAGCTCCTACGAGGGTCGCACAGCTCCCCTCTTGAACCCATTGACCTCTCGGCGCATCTTTATCTTTGTCGCAAAACAAAAATAAGGAACCGTCATGTTCGATATCAGCACGTTCCCCAAAGCCGATGCCGTCCGCCGGGCTGCACAATTGAGTCAAGACGACTACCACCGCCTCTACCGCGAATCTATCGAACACCCCAGCACCTTTTGGGCCGAACAGGCCACGCGCTTTCTCGACTGGAGCGCGCCATGGGATACCGTCCAGCGCTACAACCTGAAAACCGGCGAAGCCAGCTGGTTTGCCGGGGCGAAGCTGAACGTCAGCTACAACTGCATCGACCGCCATCTGCCAAAACGCGGCGATCAGATCGCGATCATCTGGGAAGGCGACGACCCTGCCGACTCCCGCTCGATCACCTATAAAACATTGCATGAAAACGTCTGCCGCCTGGCCAATGTGCTGAAAAGCCGTGGTGTGAAGAAAGGCGATCGCGTGTGCATCTACCTGCCGATGATCCCGGAAGCGGCTTACGCCATGCTCGCCTGCACCCGCATCGGCGCGGTGCACTCGGTCGTGTTTGGGGGCTTCTCGCCCGACTCCGTGCGCGACCGCATTCTCGACGCCGACTGCCAGACCGTCATCACCGCCGACGCTGGCGTACGGGGCGGAAAACCCGTACCACTCAAAGAGAAAGTCGACAAGGCGCTGCAAAGTTGCCCTAACGTCAGCACTGTCATCGTCGTCGAGCACAGCCAGAGTGAAGTGAACTGGATCGAAGGCCGTGACATCCGCTATCACCAGGCCCTGCGCGACGTCAGCGCCGATTGCCCGCCTGAGCCGATGGACGCCGAGGACCCGCTGTTCATCCTCTACACCTCGGGCAGCACCGGTAAACCCAAAGGCGTGTTGCACACCACCGGCGGATACCTGTTGCAAGCGGCGATGACTTTCAAATACGTGCTGGACTACCGCGACGGCGAGGTCTTCTGGTGCACCGCCGATGTCGGCTGGGTCACGGGGCACAGCTACATCGTCTACGGCCCGCTGGCCAACGGCGCCACTACGCTGATCTTTGAAGGCGTGCCGAGTTACCCGAGCACGTCACGCTTCTGGCAGGTGATCGACAAGCACAAGGTGAACATTTTCTACACCGCCCCGACCGCTTTGCGCTCCCTGATGAGAGAGGGCCCGGAGCCATTGAAGCAAACGTCACGCGCCAGCGTCAGGCTGCTCGGTACCGTCGGCGAGCCGATCAATCCAGAAGCGTGGGAATGGTATTTCCATGCGGTCGGCGAAGAGCGTTGCCCGATTGTCGATACCTGGTGGCAGACCGAAACCGGCGGCATCATGCTCAGCCCGTTGGTCAGCGCGCAACGGATCAAACCGGGTTGCGCCACACAACCGATGTTCGGCGTACAACCGGTGTTGCTCGACGAACAGGGCAAGGAAATCAAAGGCGCCGGCAGCGGCGTGCTGGCGATCAAATCCAGCTGGCCCGCGCAAATCCGCAGCGTCTACGGTGACCCGCAGCGCATGGTCGATACCTACTTCAAGCCCTACCCCGGTTACTACTTCACTGGCGATGGCGCGCGGCGCGATGAAGATGGCGACTACTGGATCACCGGGCGCATCGACGATGTGATCAAC
Source organism: Pseudomonas sp. Irchel s3b5 (assembly GCF_900187435.1). NCBI lineage: Bacteria > Pseudomonadati > Pseudomonadota > Gammaproteobacteria > Pseudomonadales > Pseudomonadaceae > Pseudomonas > Pseudomonas sp. Irchel s3b5. The sequence goes on along the minus strand of NZ_FYDY01000022.1, from coordinate 69,213 downwards.
GTGTCCGGCCACCGCATCGGCACCGCCGAAGTGGAAAGCGCCCTGGTGTTGCACGAGAGCATCGCCGAGGCCGCTGCGGTCGGCTATCCCCACGACATCAAGGGTCAGGGCATCTATGCCTTCGTCACGCCCATGAACGGCGTCGAAACCAATGATGAACTGAAGAAAGAACTGCTGGCTCTGGTCAGCAATGAAATCGGCAGCTTCGCCAAACCGGATTTGATCCAATGGGCGCCAGCCTTGCCGAAAACCCGCTCAGGCAAGATCATGCGGCGTATCCTGCGCAAGATTGCCTGCAATGAACTCGACAGCCTGGGCGACACCTCGACCCTGGCCGATCCAAGCGTGGTGCAAGGCCTGATCGATAAACGCCTGAATCAATGACGTGCTGCCTTCTGCAGGAGCGAGTTCACTCGCGAGGGACTAAAGCGCACCGCGTATATTCAGGAAGCACGCGTTATCGTTAACGTCCATCGCGAGCATGCTCGCTCCTGCAGGTTCATTTATGGAATTCATCCGCACCCGCATCGAAACCCAGATCATGAGCCTGACCGGTTTGTCCCTCGGCCAGCTCGATCTGGAAAACCCCAAGGGCGATCCCGGCCTGTTCGGACCAGATTCGGTGAGCTGGCAAGTTCACGGCGACTTCAGCAGCATGCTGATCGGCGGCATCAGCGCCTTGATGCTGCAAGCCTTGCATCCGTTGGCGCTGGCCGGGGTCTGGGACCATTCGAATTTTCGCGAAGACATGCTCGGTCGCCTGCGCCGCACCGGGCAATTCATCTCCGGCACGACCTTTGGCTCGCGCCAGGACGCCGACTGGTTGATCGAGAAAGTCCGCACCATTCACTTGCAAGTGACCGGCACGGCGCCGGATGGGCGCCCTTATGCGGCCAGCGATCCTGACCTGTTGACCTGGGTGCACGTGGCCGAGGTCAGTAACTTTCTAGCCGCACACCTGCGCTATCGCAATCCGCATTTGTCCCTCGCGGATCAGGATCGTTATTACGCAGAAATCGCGCTGGTTGCAGAACGCTTGGGTGCCCGGAATGTGCCGCGGTCGCGGCAGGAAATATCCGAATACCTTGAGCGCATTCGCCCGCAACTGCTGTGCGACGAACGCAGTCGCGAAGTGCTGCGTCTGCTGTTGAACGCCCCCTCCCCCAGCCGCTTGGCCAAGCCTTTCGGCGGATTGATGATGCAGGCCGGGATCGACCTGCTGCCGGACTGGGCCAGTGACATGCTCGGCGTCAGCCAGAACCCTTTGCAACGCAAATTGATCCGCGCCAGCGTCAATCGCAGTGTGCCGATGTTGCGTTGGGCGGTGCGTAATGGGTCAGTCCATCGTGCTAAACGGCGGATGGGGTTGTTGACCTGAACACAGCACTTTGGCTGTGATCACTCTGTGGCAAGCCCCTCATCCCAGCCCCACAGTGTTAAACTCCCGCGCCCAAATCCTCCTGCAAGGCGCCCAGCATGTCTTCCTTGAATCAGGCGCTGCGCGCCGCCCTCGATCATCGCCAGGACCTGCTTGCCGAACTGCATCAGCAGGGCACCGACTGCTATCGCCTGTTTCACGGCAGCCAGGAAGGCGCCGGCGGTCTGACCATCGACCGCTACGGCCCGCAACTGCTGGTGCAGAGCTTCCACCAGCCGCTGGAGCGCGAGGCGCTGCTGCAACTGCACGAGGCGATCAATCAGCACCTGGGCCTCGACTTGCTGTTGGTCTACAACGACCGTTCCCGTGGCAACTCACGCATCGACCGCGAAGACATCGTCTATCGTGCCGACGATGCCGCCCTGCAAGACCTGATCGGTCACGAGTGGGGCCTCAACTATCGGGTTCGCGGGCGCCATGCCGGTCAGGATCCGCTGCTGTTCCTCGACCTGCGCAACACCCGCGGCTGGGTCAAGGATCACAGTAAAAACAAAAGTGTGTTGAACCTGTTTGCCTACACCTGCGGTGTCGGTCTCAGCGCGGCGGCCGGTGGCGCCCGCGAGGTGTGCAACCTGGACTTCGCCGAAGGCAATCTGGCGGTCGGCCGGGAAAACGGTCTGCTGAACCCGCAATTGCCCACCATGGAATTCATCCAGTCCGACTATTTTCCGGCGATTCGCCAATTGGCCGGACTGCCGATCAGCCAGCGTCGCGGGCAAAAACTGCCGACCTATCAACGCCTGGAACAACGCCAGTACGATCTGGTTTTGCTCGACCCGCCCGCTTGGGCCAAGAGCGCGTTCGGTACTGTCGACTTGCTGCGCGACTATCAGAGCCTGCTGAAACCGGCACTGTTGAGCACTGCCGACAACGGCGTGCTGATCTGCTGCAACAACCTGGCAAAGGTCAGCATGGACGATTGGCGCGAGCAGGTCCTGCGCTGCGCAGAGAAAGCCGGGCGGCCCGTTCGGGAGTGGACGGTGATGAAACCGGGCGGTGATTTCCCGTCGATGGATCAGCAGCCACCGCTGAAAACCCTGATTCTTCAGCTGTGATGGCTGTGGGATAAATCTGAAGTTTCCTGAACTTGGCAATTGCTTTGGAACCGGATTCGCATGCCATACTCCAAGGCACTCCGATTCAGACAGATGAAGCCACACATGCCCAAAGGATTGATTCGCGCCATCGGCGCCTTGTTGACTGCTCTGGCCCTCTACAGCTTGCTGGGCTTTCTGATTTTGCCGGGTGTTGCGTTACGCATTGCCAATCAGCAACTGGCCAACTATGCCAACACGCCCGCCACCCTCCAGCGGATCGAGCTCAATCCGTTCAGCCTTGAGCTGACTCTCTGGGGCTTGAACATCGGTGAACCGGGCAAGGAGCAGGTCGGTTTCGAACGCCTGTACGCCAACCTGCAGATCGACAGCCTCTGGACCAAAGCGCTGCACCTGTCCGATGTCGAACTGGACAAAGCCAAGACAGAAATCCTGTTCGCCAAGGACGGCAAGCTCAATCTGCTCGGTTTGTTCAAGGTGCCTGCGAGTGAGCCGACGCCCGCCGACCCGGATGCCAAGCCGTTTCCGCTGCGCATCGAACGAATCAAATTCGCCGGTGGTGCCGTGCATTTCGAAGATGCCCGTCCCAGCGAACCCATCGAATTCCTCTACGACACACTCGATTTCGAGTTGAAAAACCTCAGCACCCTGCCCGAAGACAGCGCCGACATGACCTTGATGGCCATCGGCCCCAACGGCGGACAGATCGACTGGACCGGCAACTTCAGCCTGATCCCGCTCGCCTCCGAAGGTAAGCTGAAAATCACCGATGGCAAGATGAAAGCCTTCTGGCCCTACGTGCGCGATGCCGTGCCCCTGGACCTCGAAAGCGGCATTCTCAGCATCAGCACCGACTACAAACTCAACCTGTCCAAGGAAACCGAGCTGTTGCTGAGCAATGTCTCGGCCACCATTGCCCCTTTCGCCATCAAGGCCCCGGACGGTCGTCCGCTGGTGAAGCTAGAGCGTCTGGATATCAGTGAAACCACCGTGGACCTGGCAAAGCAGCAAGTGGTGGTCGGCAAGATCCGCAGCAACAAGCTGGAGACCTGGGCTGCACTGGAGTCCGACGGTCAGCTCGACTGGCAGAAACTCTTCGCCAGCCAGCCCTCCAAAGCGGCCGCCAAGGCCGACGCCGAACCGGCTACCGCGCCAGCCGCCGCCGACTCACCAGCCCCTGAATCGGCTGCCCCGGACAAGCCTTGGCAAGTGCTGCTCAAGGACGTGCAACTGCGCGATTACAAAGTGCATCTGGCGGACCGCAAGGCGCAACCCGCCGTGGAGCTGGAACTGGCGCCGCTGAACATCGACCTCGAAGGTTTTGACAGCCTCAATGGCTCGCCTTTCAAGCTCAGGCTCGATACCGGCGTCGGCAAGCAAGGCAAAATCATGGCCGACGGCGAGGTCAACCTCGCTCCGGTCAGTGCCAAACTCAATGTGCAAACCAAGGACATCGACCTGCGTGTCGCCCAGTCCTACATCAATCCATTCATTCGCCTCGAATTGCGCAGCGGCATGCTCGGCAGCAATCTGGCGGTCAACCTCAAGAGCACCGAACCGCAGGCCTTGAGCGTCACCGGCCGTGCCCAGATCGATCAGTTGCATACCCTGGACACCCTGAAAACCCGCGACTTCCTCAAGTGGCAGCAAGTGGTGGTCGAGGGCCTGAATTATCAGCACGGCGACAGTCTGTCGATCGACAAGATCAACCTGCTGCAGCCTTACGCGCGTTTCATGATCAACGATGACCGCACCACCAACATCGATGATTTGTTGATCCCCCAACCGGCCGACTCGGGCACCAAGGCGACCGCCGCCAAACCCGCCAGCAAAGAAAAACCGCTGGGCATCCACATCGGCGGCATTGCCATCAACGACGGCTCGGCCAACTTTGCCGACTTCAGCCTGACACCGAACTTTGCCACCGCCATCCAGCAGCTCAACGGGCAAATTGGCACCATCGACAGTCGCCAGGCAAAACCGGCCAGTGTGGACATCAAAGGCAAGGTCGATCGCTATGCGCCGGTGACCATCAAGGGCGCGGTCAACCCGTTCGACCCGATGGCCAGCCTCGACATCGCGACCAGTTTCAAACGCGTGGAATTGACCACGCTGACGCCTTACTCGGGCAAGTTCGCCGGTTACCGTATCCGCAAGGGTCGACTCAATCTTGACCTGCATTACCTGATCACCAACGGCCAGCTCAAGGCTGAGAACAAAGTGGTGGTCGAGCAACTGCAACTGGGTGAAAAAGTCGACAGCCCGGATGCCGTCAGCCTGCCATTGAAGTTGGCCATCGCCTTGCTCAAGGACGTCGACGGCAAGATTTCCATCGAGTTGCCCGTCACCGGCGACCTGAACAATCCACAGTTCAGCGTTATGCCGATTGTCTGGCAAACCCTGCGCAACCTGATCGTCAAAGCAGCGGCAGCGCCCTTCAAAATGATCGGCGGATTGGTCAATGGTGGTGGTTCAGAGGATCTGGGTACTGTCTCGTTCGCACCGGGCACAAGCGACCTGAGCAAGGATGCTGAAGGCGCCCTGGACAAGCTGGCCAGCGCGCTCAAAGAGCGTCCGGCCCTGCGCCTGGAAATCGAGGGCACTGCGGCCAAGAGCAGCGATGGCCCATTGATCGCCGAGCAACGTCTGGAACGGGAATACCAGTACAACTACTACAAAATGCTCCAGCGCCGTGGCGACAAGGTTCCCGCGCAGGCGTCATTGCTGAAAGTACCGGACAGTGAAAAAGGCCCGCTTCTGGAAGGCATCTTCCGCACCCGCCTGAAGATCCAGCCGTTGCCGGAGTGGAAGGATCTGGGCAAGGAAGAACGCACAGCAAAAATGCGAGCCGAAGTGATCAAGTTCTGGAGTTCGAGCGATGTGCTGTTGCGTCAACTGGGCCAGGAACGTGCCAGCAGCATCAAGGATTATCTGGTCGACAAGGGCAAACTGGAAGATGACCGGGTGTACTTCATCGATGCCAATCTGGGCGAGGCCGAAAGTGACGGCCGGGTGATTACACCGATGCATCTCGACGCGGAGTGAGACCCCCAACATAAATGTGGGAGCGAGCTTGTTCGCGATGGCTGACTGACATTCAACACATACGTTGAATGAAAGACCGCTTTCGCGAGCAAGCCCGCTCCCACAGGGTTGTATGTTGAGTCTTCCAGACTTGCCTTACTGGGCTTTCAGGCCGTCAGCAGAAACCGCTTGGACGCCTTTGATTTTCTTGGTGATCGCCACGGCGGTGGATTTTTGCGCATCAGTGACCGCAACGGTGGACGACAGGGACACCACGCCTTTGTTGGTTTCAACTTTGATGTCGCTGCCTGGAATGCCTTTTTCGGTCATCAGGTCGGCTTTAACTTTGGTGGTGATCCAGGTATCGGAAGTGTCTTCCTTGATTTCGGTCACTTCACCGGCAGCCAGCACCATTGGCGACTGGGTAGCCTGGGTGGTTTGAGCAAAGGCAGTGTTGGCCAGGGTCAGGGTCAGCGCGGTAGCAGCAGCGGCAGTGATAGCGAACTTCTTCATACGAGTAACTCCTGTTTTTCGGAAAAGTCTGCCGGGTGTCATGTCAGCAGGGTTACCGGAGATATTGCGAACGGTGTGCCAACTTTCCACATCGATAAAAAATCATAAAAATCAAATACTTAACAAAACAGGCTTTTTTCAAAATCATGCAAAATGCATGACTCGCTCAAACACTGCATGCAAGTTGCGGCTTTGTGGAAAGTTCCTAAGCTCATGAATTTTTTGAGCTTTTCTTAATAAATGAGATGAGTTCTCGGCAGACAACATAACCTGCGATCACTCGCATTCCTGCAGGCGCGAGCTCGCTCGCGATGGACTCAAGATCGCCGCGTTTAACCCGTTCACGCGTTATCGTTAACGACCACCACAAGCAAGCTCACGCCCACAAAGGAAGTGCATCAGGTCGCAGAACCGATGCAACCCTTAGGCACATAATCCTGCGCAACCGTGCTCGCGCATGACCAACCGGTGGTGCCGTCCCGGGTCAGGGTAATGGTTTTGCCCTGAACCTGGCCGGGTGCGTTCTGCAGCGTGCAAACAATCGAACCGGCACCCGACGCGGCAACACCTGTCACCGTCAGCGCGCAGTTGCTGGTCGAGGTCCCGCCACCCGGCACCACATTAGCCGTCGCCGGCGTACCGCCCTGATTGATCACATCCTCGAACGGAACCTTCATCGCGGAAATTTCGGCCAGCCCGGCCGTGACTTTGGCCCGCGCCTGATACTTGGAATACATCGGCAAAGCAAAGGTCGCCAGGATCCCGATGATCGCCACGACGATCAGCAGCTCGATCAAGGTAAAACCTCTTTGGTCGTTCATAGAAAGCTCCGTGCATGAGTCGAAATCTCATGATCTGACGTAACGGAGCACAGGTTGTGCCAAGCCGCCGGTCCCGTGTTGGCGAGGAATGCGGCCCGCACAACGCTCTTTCCTACCCCCAGGATCCGCACTATCTGACGCTTTTTGTCACCTGACCGACGTGGGTTGGGCTTCATCGTTTGACTAGGCTATAAGTCTCGCGGGGCAGTGTTAAATCAACCGGGTCACCAAGGGCGGAACATGGCGGTCAAGGCAGCAAAAATCAGTGTGTACGCCTGGGAAGGTACGGACCGCAAAGGCACGAAAGTCACCGGCGAGCTCAACGGGCAGGCCCCCGCGCTGATCAAGGCGCAATTGCGCAAGCAAGGCATCACCCCGGGCAAGGTGCGCAAGAAAACGCCGTCGCTTTTCAGCATGGGCAAGCGCATCAACGCCCGGGACATTGCGCTGTTCACCCGGCAAATGGCGACGATGATGAAGGCCGGCGTGCCGTTGCTGCAGTCGTTCGACATCATCGCTGAAGGCTTCGATAACCCGGCCATGCGCAGCCTCGTGGACGATTTGAAACAAGACGTCGCGGCCGGAAATAGCTTCGCCGCTGCCCTGCGCAAGAAACCTCAATATTTCGATGATCTGTACTGCAACCTGGTGGACGCCGGTGAGCAGGCCGGCGCCCTGGACACCCTGCTGGAGCGCGTTGCGACCTACAAGGAAAAAAGCGAGAGCCTCAAGGCCAAGATCAAGAAAGCCATGACCTACCCGCAGGTGGTGGTGTTAGTTGCGGCCATTGTCACCGGGATTCTCCTGGTCAACGTGGTGCCGCAGTTCGAATCCGTATTCAAGGGCTTTGGCGCTGAACTGCCGGCGTTCACGGTGATGGTCATCGGCCTGTCGCAATTCATGCAGGCCTGGTGGTGGGCGGTGCTTGGCGGCTTGCTCAGTGCGGTCTTCGGTGTGCGCCACGCGGTCAAGACGTCCCGGGGCTTTCGCGAGCGAATGGACGCCTGGCAGCTGAAGCTGCCGCTGGTGGGCACCTTGATGTACAAGTCCGCCGTGGCCCGATTTGCCCGCACGTTGTCGACCACCTTCGCCGCTGGCGTGCCGTTGGTGGAGGCCTTGGGGTCCGTGGCCGGCGCGACCGGCAACATCGTGTTCAAGCGTGCCGTGCTGCGCATCAAACAAGACATTTCGACCGGCATGCAATTGAATTTCGCCATGCGCACAAGCGGTGTGTTTCCGAGCATGGCGATTCAAATGACCGCCATCGGTGAAGAGTCCGGCGCGCTGGACGCTATGCTCGACAAGGTCGCCGGGTTCTACGAGGACGAGGTCGACAACATGGTCGATAACCTCACCAGTCTGATGGAGCCATTCATCATGGTGGTCCTGGGTGTTATCGTCGGCGGACTGGTAGTTGCCATGTACCTGCCCATCTTCCAACTCGGCTCAGCGATCTGACATGCCCTTGAACGACATTCTGACGCTTCACCCGCAGGCCTTCGTCATCGTTGCCGGGCTGATCGGCCTGCTGGTCGGCAGTTTCCTCAATGTGGTGATCTGGCGCCTGCCGAAAATGCTCGAACGCGACTGGCGCATGCAAGCCCATGACATTCTCGGGCTGGCCGATGAACCATCGCTGCCGACCTACAACCTGATGCTGCCGCATTCTGAATGCCCGCACTGCGGACACCGGATCCGCGCTTGGGAAAACATTCCGCTGCTCAGTTTTCTGTTTCTGCGGGGACGCTGCTCGGCCTGCTCGGCACCGATCAGCAAACGCTATCCGCTGACTGAACTGGCCTGCGCCCTGTTATCGGCCTTCATCGCCTGGCATTTCGGGTTCGGATGGGCGGCTTGCATGGTGCTGGTCTTGACCTGGGGCTTGCTGGCGATGAGCCTGATTGATGCCGAACATCAGATACTGCCGGATGTTCTGGTACTGCCATTGATGTGGCTGGGGCTGATCGTCAACAGCTTTGGCCTGTTCGTGCCATTGCAAACCGCGCTATGGGGCGCAATCGCTGGCTATACGACGCTGTGGTCGATGTTCTGGCTGTTCAAGCTGATCACCGGCAAGGATGGCATGGGTCACGGCGATTTCAAGCTGTTGGCGATGCTGGGGGCCTGGGGAGGCTGGCAGATCCTGCCGATGACCATCCTGTTGTCCTCGCTGGTGGGGGCCATTCTGGGGTTGATCAGCCTGCGCCTTCGCAACGAAAAAACCTCGACGCCGATCCCTTTTGGCCCCTATCTGGCAATTGCCGGCTGGATTGCCTTGCTCTGGGGTGGTCAAATAACCGGCTTCTATTGGCAGTCTGTCGGTTTGAAATGAATACCCCTGTGGAAAAACCCTGGATTCTCGGTCTGACCGGCGGCATCGGCAGCGGCAAAAGCGCGGCCGCCCAACACTTCATCGACTTGGGCGTGCACGTGGTCGACGCCGATCATGCTGCCCGCTGGGTGGTGGAGCCGGGGCGTCCGGCACTGGTGCAAATTGCCGAACACTTTGGCCCCGGCGTGCTGCAAGCCGATGGGCAACTGGACCGCGCCGCACTGCGCAAGCTGATCTTTGAAGTGCCGGATGAACGCCTTTGGCTGGAAGCCTTGCTGCATCCGCTGATCGGCGAGGAGATTGCTCACCACCTGGCGCAGGCAAAATCACCGTATGCGATCCTGGTTTCGCCACTGCTGATCGAGTCCGGACAGTACGCCATGACGCAGCGAGTGCTGGTCATCGATGCTCCCGAACAGCTCCAGATCGAACGCACCCGTCAGCGTGACCAGACCAGTGAACAGCAAGTCCAGGCGATCCTCAAGGTGCAGTCCAGCCGTCAGGATCGCGTGAGCCATGCCGACGACGTCGTGGTCAATGACCGTGACCTCGCCTGGCTGCACAGCGAGGTCGAACGCCTGCATCACTTTTATCTTACTTTGCGTGGAGGCCAGTCATGAGCCAACCAACAACCGTCGAATGCCCGACCTGCGGCGCCCCTGTGGAATGGACTGCCGAAAGCAAATTCCGGCCCTTCTGCTCCGACCGTTGCAAACTGATCGACCTGGGCGCCTGGGCGTCGGAAGAACACAAAATCCCGGTGGCACCCGATGCCGAGGACGAAATGTTCAGCGGTGATTTCGACCCGCGTCACTGATCCATCGAGTGGGCGATCCCAGGCCTTGATGTCGATCAGGGCTTGGGATCGTCGTCGTTCCACGGCGCCGAGAGGTAGCGTGTGCGGTTGAACGTTTCAAGCCACTCAGGGCAAAACACCACCAGCGCACTGACGATCATGCCGTTGATAAACGCTTCGGGAAAAATGATCAGCCACAGGTAACCGACAAAATCTTCCAGCCAGTACGGCATGGCAAAACGCTCGTCGAACCACAGCAGCCAAAGCGCCAGCAGCAGGCACAGCAACGCCGATAGCGCGGCGGCAAAGAAACCGGAAACGAAGATATACACAAAGGGATTTCGCGGCTGTGCCCGCTCCACCAGGATCGCGCAACACTCGGTGACCAGCACCGGCAACGCAATCAGCAGCGCGCCATTGACCCCGACGGCCGCCAGGTCCTGACGCCCGAGCAGCACCAGCCCCATTTGTGCAACCAACCCGCCGACCAGCGCCAAGGGCCAGTCCAGCAGTAGCGTCACCGCTGTCATGCCGATGAAGTGGTAAGACACGCCGGTATCGAAGTCGCGCCGCACCAGCCACAACAGAAACAGCGCGAACACCGTTCCAAACAGCAGATGCTGACGCCGGCTGTCGGTGAACAATTCAACCCACGGTGCGCGACAGATCGCCCAGATCAACACCGGCACATAGATCAGCCAGCCGACCGCAAGGGTCTGCGATGACAGCAACTCTGCACCGATCATGGCTATGCGCGCCTCCTGAGCGAAAAACAACAGACCCTCAGTCTACACCGCCCCTCGCCTGCCCTTCGACTTCAAGCCCAGTGCGCGGATCGTTCATCGGGATCCATAAGCCTCCTTCGAACGGTGATTGTTACGTTTCATGTAAGGCTGCATCCGCCGTTCGCCCCTTTATCCGTGGGTGGCAAAGACTAAAATTCAAACATCGAAACCGACACGGAGCACGCCAACATGAAAACGTTGATCAGCCTGTTGCTGACAGTCATCGCCACCTCGGCCATGGCCGCCGACAACGCCCCTCTCGCGGGCCAGTACAACCCCGCGCAGCCACTGGACATCGCCAAGGTGGTTTCGGTGTCGGACACCGCAACCGCGTGCGGGGTTGTACCGGCGACCATGGAGTACGTCGATCATCAGGGCCAGACCCACCGCGTGATCTACAACGTCATCGGTGATTGCACCAGCAGCCTGTGATCAATGGCTCACAGCAAGGTCCACGTATAGCTGAGGATCAAGCGGTTCTCGTCGATATCACTGCGGTAGTTTGAGCGCGCCATCGCGTTGCGCACACGGATGCCAAGGCCTTTGAGGCTGCCGCTCTGCAACACATAGCCGACGTCCAGGTCACGCTCGCGATCCTTGCCTTCAAACCCCTTGCCAGTATCGACATTGTTGCCGCTGATGTAGCGCACTGTGCTGGTCAGCCCCGGTACGCCGAGCGCCGCGAAGTCGTAGTCGTAGCGCGCTTGCCAGGAGCGCTCATCGGTATAGGCGAACTCGTACGTCGGCACTTCATTGCCCAGCGGCGAGATGTTGGCGAATACCCGTGGAAACGCGCTGTCACCGAACATGCCCTGATAGCCGACGTAAAGCGTGTGGCCGCCACGCTTGGCCGACAGCAACGAGAAGAACGCCTGGTTGTCGATGTTGCCCAGCAGTTTTTTGCCGTCCTCTCGCGAGTCGTAGTAACCGAGGTTGGCGCCGAAGACCCAGTCGCCCACCGGCTCACTGTGCTTTAAACCGAGAAAACGCTGGTTGTAGATATCTTCCAATTGCCCGTACCAGGCGCTGACCGTGCTGCGTTTGTCGTTGAACGCATAATCAGCGCCGGCAAAATTGAAACCGTCACTGCTGACCTGACGCTGCGGCACATGACCCAGCATCGCTTGCATCTTTTCGTCGCCCGCCTCGTTGCGCAGGCTGGTTGAACTCAAATGACCACCTTGCAGCGTCAGGCCATTGATCTCGTTGGAGGTGATGCTTGCGCCCTGATAACTCGGTGGCAGCAGGCGAATATCGCTGAATGCCAACACCGGCAGATTGGGTTGCAGCTCACCGACTTTCAGCTCGGTTTTGGAGTAGCGCATCTTCAACGCGCCTTCCAGACGGCTGTAGTTGTCCGCCGCCCGGCCGTCGTCCTGCACCGGCAGCAAACCGGTATTGACCCGGTCCGGGCTGCTATCGAGCTTGAGGCCGAGCAGGCCGATGACGTCCACACCCAACCCGACGGCGCCCTGCGTGTACCCGGACTTCACGTTGAGAATGAAGCCTTGCGCCCACTCTTCTGCCTTCGATTGCTGGTTAGCGCCGACGATGTCGGAGTAGTCGCGACTGAAGTAATAATTGCGTGCCTGCAACGTCGCCGTGGTGTCTTCGATAAAGCCTTTTTCGGCCGCCATCGTGCCGGTGGAGAAACTCGAGACGACAGCCAGGGACAACGCTGAACCGGTTGTTGGGAGAATCTGTTTCATCGTTTTTCTCTTGTTGTTATTTTTCGACTGGTTGAAGGACTTCAGGTGCAGTGGATTTACGAGGGAGGACGGGACGACGGGCGCTCAAAAGCACATGGGTGACCATGCCGAAAATCAGCCCCCAGAATGCCGCAGACAAACCGAACAACGACATGCCCGACGCCGTGACCAGAAAGGTCACCAGCGCGGCTTCGCGATCGCTCGGCACCGCCATCGCGCCCGTCAACGCGCCAGCAATGGCGGCAAACAAGGCCAGCCCGGCCAGTGCCGCGATCAGCTCTTTGGGGAACGCTGAAAACAGCGAGACCAATGTGGCGCCGAAGATCCCCAGCAGCAGGTAACACAGCCCGCCGACGACCCCGGCCACGTAGCGTTTACGAGGATCTTCGTGGGCTTCGCGACCGGTGCAGATCGCCGCAGTGATCGCCGCCAGATTCAGTCCATGGCAACCAAACGGTGCCAACAGTGCCGTGCCCAGCGCGCTGCTGGCGATGATCGGGCTCGCCGGCGTTGGGTATCCGCTGGCACGCAGCACCGCCATACCGGGCACGAACTGACCGGTCAGCGCCACCATCACCAACGGCAAGGCGATGTTCAGGATCGCGCCCAGGCTGAACGCCGGCGTGATCCACACCGGTGTGGCCAGGCCGATCACCAGCGCCTCACGATGCAAATCACCGGAGATCGCGGCAATCGAGCACCCCACCAACAACACCATCATCACCGCATAACGCGGCATCACACGCTTGCAGATCAGGTACGTGGCAAACATCGCCAGGACCAGCATCGGCTTGTGCTGCATCGACACGAACAACCCGGTGCCGAAACTGAACAGGATCCCCGCCAGCATCGCCGCGGCGATGGCGGAGGGCAGCTTGCTGATGATCCGGTCGAAAGCGCCCGAGATGCCCACCACGAAAATGATCAGGCTGCTGACCAGATAAGCCCCCACCGCTTCTGCCATGGAGATGTCCGGCAATAGCGTCACCAACAACGCCGAGCCCGGCGCCGACCAGGCGATGATCACCGGAACGCGGTAGCGCAGGCTCAAACCGATACCGAGCACAGCGCTGCCAATGGAGATCGCCCAGATCCAGGACGACAACACTTCTCGCGAAAGATGTGCCGCTTCTGCCGCCTGAAAGATGATCACCAACGGACCGGCATAGGAAATCACCGTGGCAATGAATCCAGCCACGGCGGCTGACAACGAGAAGTCCTGGAAAAACGCTTTCATGATTTCAGGCACCGGTCGCTGAGAGAGCCGGGTTGACGCCAGCGGCGCTGCGTCGGCTGCTGATGGCGAACACGGTCATGGCCAGGGCCGCTACAGCACCGGGCAAGGCAAACGCCATGAAGTTCAGTTGCAGGGGCAAGCTGATCCCGAGCAGGGCACCACCCAGCAGCGGACCGACGATGGCCCCGTTGCGCCCGATGCCCGACGCCCAGCCCAGACCGGTAGAACGAATCGTCATCGAATAAAACTGCGCGGCGCAGGCGTACAAAAGAATCTGCGAGCCAATGGTGGTGGCACCCGCAATGGCGATCAGCAGGTACAACACCGGCATCGGGCTGTTGAAGCCCAACAGCGTGATCGACACCGCCGCCATGGCGAAAAACACCGCCAGCACTTTCGGCAGATTGAGTTTGTCGCCCAACACCCCGCCGCCGACCGCGCCGAAGATCGCACCGAAGTTCAACACCAGCAGGAACGACAGGCTCGAACCCAGGCTGTAACCGGCGTTGGCCATCAGTTTCGGCAACCAGGAACTCAGCGCGTACACCATCAACAGGCAGCAGAAAAACGCCAGCCACAGCATCAGCGTGCGCAGCGCGCGGCCTTCACGGAACAACTGCAACACCGGGGTGCCCGTACCTTTCACTTCGGCCATGTGCAATTGATCAGACGTTTGCGCGACGTAGGCCGGATCGATGCGCTGAAGAATGTTTCGCGCTTCTTCATTACGCCCCTGACGCAACATGAAGCCCACCGATTCGGGCAGGAAATACATGATCAGCGGCAACAACAGCAACGGCAGGACCGCCACGTAAAACACCGACTGCCAGCCGAAACTCGGGATCAGCACAATGCCCAGCCCGGCGGACAGCATGCCGCCCACCGAGTAACCGCTGAACATGATCGCGACCAGCGTGCTGCGGATTTTTTTCGGCGCGTACTCGTTCATCAGCGCCACCACGTTAGGCATCACGCCGCCAATGCCGAGCCCGGCAATGAAGCGACAGAGACCGAACTCCGTGGGGTTGCGGGCAAATCCGTTGAGCACCGTGAAACCACTGAAGAGCATCACGCAGATCGTGATGGCTTTCTTGCGGCCGATCCTGTCCGACAGCGGTCCGAAGAACAGCGCGCCGAACATCATGCCGAACAGTGCATAGCTGCCCAGTGCACCGGCTTGCAGAGGACTGAGCCCCCACTCTTTCATCAGCATCGGCAAAACCACGCCATAGATCACCAGATCGTAACCGTCGAAGATGATGATCAGGGCACACCAGAACAGCACCATCCAGTGAAAACGGTTGAAGCGAGCGTTGTCGATAACCTCATGTACGTCGATCTTGCGCATGGCATATATCTCTTGTTGTTGTTTTTTTAGAGCGTCGGTAACACGGCTTACGTCCGTACAGCCGAGGGTAGAGCCGCCCGACACGTGGCAATAGCCAGTGAGCGCAGATCACTATCCGTTTTGTGCAGAGCCCTGAAACGGGCATGGGAGCGGAAGGCTATGAGCCTCTGCGAGAAAATTGTCTTCTTTGCGATCACATTTGAACGCTAAGCTTGGGCCTATGGATGACTCAGATTATTTACGCCTGCTGACCATCGCGGCCGAGCAAGCCAACGCGTTCCTGTCCAATGCCCGCAAATGGGAGCGTGAGCGTTGGGTCTGCCAGCGCCTGTTGCAAGGCTTGAACATCCCCTACCGCGCCGACGAGTTCGCCCCTGCCGGGGAGCCGCCGGACGTGCTGTTTCGCGACGCCAACTTCGAAGTGTTCTTTGTGCTCGATGAAGGCCGGCGCCTCAACGATGAATGGCGCGACGAACTGCAACGTCGACGCAGCGCGTTTTCCCTGAGCCAATTGGTGCGCCGCGAGGCCAAGCCACGACGCATTCCCGCCAACGAGTTCCTGCTGCGACTGGCGCCGACCTTGCGCAAAAAAGCCCACAACTACAAAGAACGCGGCATGGACCTGGGCGAGCTGGACATCATCGCCTTCGCCAGCCTCAAGCGAGAGGTGCTGGACCTCAACAGCCACTTCCCTCCACCCACTGAATATCTGCGCCAGGGCTGGAGATCGTTGTCGCTAGTCGGCCCAACGTTCGCCCGCGTGCTGTTCGCCCACCCGGAGGCACCGGATTTCCTGCGCAGCAACTTGGGGCGCAGCATTGTGTTCGACGTCGGAATCAGCCTGTGAGCCCATTGCAGCAACTGATTGCCGACGTGCCGCAACAAGGGCGCGTGCGCTGGATTGGCGTACGCCCCCAATCACATACGCAGATGATTGAACTGGACGCCGTGGAAGCACGACTTGAAGCCGGCCTGACGGGCGATCACGCCCGCCCCGGCGTGCGTAATGCGCGGCAGGTGACACTCATTCAGTGGGAACATCTGGCCGTGATCAGTTCGCTGCTGGGCCGTGCCCAGGATCATCCGGTCGGGCCTGAAGATCTGCGGCGCAATCTCGTTATCAGTGGGATCAACCTGTTCAGCCTCAAGGGTCGGCGATTTCGCATCGGCCAGGCGATTTTCGAAACCACCGGTTGGTGCCAACCCTGCGCGCGCCTTGAAAACAACCTCGGCCCCGGCACCTTCCAGGCCGTGCGGGGGCATGGCGGAATCACCGCCCGGGTGTTACAAAGTGGCATCATTCGCCTGGACGATACAGTGAGCGTCGAGCCTGTTCCGGACAGCGGCTATGCTGCGTTCAACCCCGGGTAAAACCCCTGTAGCTTCTACACATTTAGCAACGTCTACTGACGAGGCCCAAATATGACCAGCCGCCTGAACCCCGACGACCAGAAACATGTCGAAGAGTACCTGCACTTGTCCCAGCACCAAGTCGAGCGCCGGCCTTTCCGGCCGTGGATGCTCCTTGTACTGGTCCTGGCAGTGACCATTGGTCTGGGCCTGTTGAGCCGACTTATCAGTTACCTGACGCTATGAGCTGCCTTGCGCTCGCTTGGGTAACGACAAAGATTTCCTTTAGCCTTGCGAGTTATCCCCATGTCCCATCGTATTGTTATTGTCGGCGGCGGCGCCGGCGGTCTGGAGTTGGCTACCCGCCTGGGTAAGACTCTGGGCAAGCGCGGCACGGCCAGCGTGATGCTGGTCGACGCGAACCTGACTCACATCTGGAAACCGTTGTTGCACGAAGTGGCGGCCGGTTCCCTGAACTCCTCCGAAGACGAACTCAACTATGTAGCCCAGGCGAAATGGAACCACTTCGAGTTCCAGCTGGGGCGCATGAGCGGGCTTGATCGTGCGAACAAGAAAATCCAGCTCGCCGCCACTTATGACGAAGCCGGTCTGGAATTGGTACCCGCACGTGAAGTGCCTTACGACTCGCTGGTGATTTCCGTCGGCAGCACCACCAATGATTTCGGCACTCAAGGTGCGGCGCAGCATTGCCTGTTCCTCGACACCCGCAAACAGGCCGAGCGCTTTCACCAACAACTGCTCAACCACTACCTGCGCGCCCATGCGGGGCAGACCGATACCGTCGAGCAGATCAGCGTAGCCATCGTCGGCGCCGGTGCCACCGGGGTCGAACTGGCCGCCGAACTGCACAACGCCGCTCACGAATTGGCGGCTTACGGTCTGGACCGAATCAAACCGGAAAACATGCACATCACCTTGATCGAAGCCGGCCCACGGGTATTACCCGCACTGCCGGAACGGATTGGTGGACCTGTGCATAAAACCCTGGAGAAGCTCGGGGTCAACGTCATGACCAATGCGGCGGTCAGTGAAGTCACGGCCGACAGCCTGATCACCGCCGATGGCAACGAGATCAAGGCCAGCCTGAAAGTCTGGGCAGCGGGGATTCGTGCACCGGGCTTCCTCAAGGACATCGATGGTCTGGAAACCAACCGCATCAATCAGCTGCAAGTGCTACCGACCCTGCAAACCACCCGCGACGAGAACATCTTCGCCTTCGGTGACTGCGCGGCCTGCCCGCAACCGGGCAGTGATCGCAACGTCCCGCCACGTGCTCAAGCGGCGCATCAGCAGGCTTCGTTGCTGGCCAAATCGCTGAAATTGCACATCGAAGGCAAAGCGCTGCCAGAGTACAAGTACACCGATTACGGCTCGCTGATCTCTCTGTCGCGTTTTTCGGCTGTGGGTAACTTGATGGGCAACCTCACCGGCAGCGTGATGCTCGAAGGCTGGCTGGCCCGGATGTTTTACGTGTCGCTGTACCGCATGCACCAGATGGCGCTGTACGGACCGTTCCGCACGGCGATGCTGATGCTGGGCAGCAAGATCGGGCGTGGCACCGAGCCACGCTTGAAACTGCACTAAGATCCGAGGGCCTCTTCGCTGGCAAGCCGGCTCCTACAGGACTGCATCGATCTTGTAGGAGTTGGCTTGCCAGCGAAGCTTCTCATGGGCGCCACAAAAAACCGGAACAAAAAAAATCCCCGTATCTTTCGATACGAGGATTTTTAATATGGTCGGGGTAAGGGGATTCGAACTCCTGACATCCTGCTCCCAAAGCAGGCGCGCTACCGGACTGCGCTATACCCCGGTAAAAAAAAGGCGACCTTTCAAAAGTCGCCTTCTTCGATCAGCGCTTTTGGCCTCTGATCTTAAGATTCGATTCCAGCGTTGACTGGTTTCAAAAATGGTGGGTCGTGTGGGATTCGAACCTACGACCAATTGGTTAAAAGCCAACTGCTCTACCAACTGAGCTAACGACCCAAAAATGGTCGGGGTAAGGGGATTCGAACTCCTGACATCCTGCTCCCAAAGCAGGCGCGCTACCGGACTGCGCTATACCCCGGTTTGAAATTGGCTCCGTGACCAGGACTCGAACCTGGGACCCAATGATTAACAGTCATTTGCTCTACCGACTGAGCTATCACGGAACTACACATTTCAATTTACAACTTTGAAGCTTTACTGCGTTCTCTTCGACCCGTTCGCATCGCTGCGTTCGTGTGTCTGAGGCGCGCTATTCTACAATCTTCAGCACCTCTGTCAACCCCCTAAATTGCTTTCAAGTTAATGATTTGCAACTTATTTTGGATTCCTGCTTGGGGAGCGGAAACCCTGGCGGGTGACTTACTGCGGGGCGCACTTTACAAGCCTTTTCCTTTGAGTTCAACAGCCTAACGAAAAAAAGGCCTCGCAATGCGAGGCCTTTTCG
Organism: Pseudomonas sp. Irchel s3b5; assembly: GCF_900187435.1. Classification (NCBI taxonomy): domain Bacteria; kingdom Pseudomonadati; phylum Pseudomonadota; class Gammaproteobacteria; order Pseudomonadales; family Pseudomonadaceae; genus Pseudomonas; species Pseudomonas sp. Irchel s3b5. The sequence continues at coordinate 50,353 of NZ_FYDY01000022.1, read as the reverse complement.
ATTTTCCCGCGGTTATGGATCAAACGAATACGATTTCGTCGTTCTCCACCACACCGTGAGCGGTATCGCCCGGCATGAACCGACCGGACAGAATCAACTGCGCCAGCGGGTTCTCGATCCAGCGCTGGATCGCTCGTTTGAGCGGCCGTGCGCCGTACACCGGGTCGTAACCGACCGCAATCAGCTTATCCATCGCCTCGGGGCTGAGATCAAGCTTCAGCTCCCGTTCGGTCAGACGGCTGCGCAGACGACCCAACTGGATCTCGGTGATGCCTGCGATCTGATCCCGCGCCAAAGGCTCGAAGATCACCACTTCGTCGACCCGGTTGATGAACTCCGGCCGGAAGTGGCTGGAAAGCGCATCCATCACCGCCGCACGCTGCGCATCACGATCACCGACCAGTTCCTGGATCTGTACCGACCCCAGGTTGGAGGTCATGACAATCACGGTGTTCTTGAAATCCACCGTGCGGCCATGGCTGTCGGTCAGGCGACCGTCTTCAAGTACTTGCAGCAGGATGTTGAACACATCCGGGTGCGCCTTCTCGACTTCGTCCATCAGGATCACCGAGTAAGGCTTGCGACGCACCGCCTCGGTCAGGTAACCGCCCTCTTCATAACCAACATATCCTGGTGGCGCACCGATCAAGCGAGCCACGGAATGTTTCTCCATGAACTCGGACATGTCGATCCGCACCATCGCCTCTTCTGTATCAAAGAGGAATTCGGCCAGCGCCTTGCACAGCTCGGTTTTACCGACACCGGTCGGGCCGAGGAACATGAACGATCCGCTCGGCCGATTCGGGTCGGACAACCCGGCACGGGAACGCCGCACTGCGTTGGAAACGGCCACCACCGCTTCTTCCTGGCCGATCACACGTTGGTGCAACAGGCTTTCCATCTTCATCAGCTTGTCGCGCTCGCCTTCGAGCATCTTCGACACCGGAATACCGGTCCACTTCGACACGACTTCAGCGATCTCTTCTTCAGTCACCTTGCTGCGCAGCAACTGGTTCTCGCTTTTGCCGTGCTGGTCGACCATTTGCAGGCTGCGTTCCAAGTCCGGGATCACCCCGTACTGCAACTCGGCCATGCGGTTCAGGTCGCCTTTGCGGCGGGCGGATTCCAGTTCCTGACGGGACTGTTCGATCTTCTGCTGGATCTGCGCAGAGCCCTGAACCTCGGCTTTTTCCGAGTTCCAGATTTCTTCCAGATCCGAGTACTCACGCTCAAGCCGAGCGATTTCTTCCTGTAGTTTTTCCAGACGTTTCTTCGCCGCGTCGTCGCTTTCTTTCTTCAGCGCCTGGGATTCCACCTTCAGCTGAATCAGGCGACGTTCCAGACGGTCCAGCACTTCCGGCTTGGAATCGATCTCCATGCGGATGCGGCTGGCGGCCTCGTCGATCAGGTCGATGGCCTTGTCCGGCAACTGCCGGTCAGTGATGTAACGATGGCTGAGCTTGGCCGCCGCGATGATCGCACCGTCGGTGATCGCCACCTTGTGGTGAACCTCGTAGCGCTCTTTCAGGCCACGCAGGATCGCAATGGTGTCTTCTTCGCTCGGTTCGTCCACCAGTACTTTCTGGAAGCGCCGCTCAAGGGCCGCATCCTTCTCTATATATTGACGGTACTCGTTGAGCGTGGTCGCACCGACGCAATGCAACTCACCGCGCGCCAGGGCCGGTTTGAGCATGTTGCCTGCGTCCATCGAGCCTTCGCCTTTACCGGCGCCGACCATGGTGTGCAGTTCGTCGATGAACAGAATGATCTGCCCTTCCTGCTTCGACAGCTCATTGAGCAGGGATTTCAGGCGCTCTTCGAACTCACCGCGATATTTGGCACCGGCAATCAACGCCCCCATATCCAGGGACAGCAGGCGCTTGCCCTTCAAACCATCCGGCACTTCGCCATTGATGATGCGCTGGGCCAGGCCTTCGGCGATGGCGGTTTTACCCACGCCAGGCTCACCGATCAGCACCGGGTTGTTCTTGGTGCGGCGTTGCAGCACCTGGATTGTGCGGCGAATTTCGTCGTCACGGCCGATCACCGGATCAAGCTTGCCGTCTTCGGCGCGCTTGGTCAGGTCGACGGTGTACTTATCCAGCGCCTGACGCGACTCCTCATGGTTCGGGTCGTTGACGGCCTCGCCACCACGCAGGTTGTTGATCGCGTTTTCCAGGGCTTTCTTGCTCACGCCCTGGCCGAGCAACAGCTTGCCGAGCTTGCTGTTTTCGTCCATAGCGGCAAGCAGCACCAGCTCGCTGGAGATGAACTGGTCGCCTTTCTGCTGCGCCAGACGGTCGGCCTGATTCAGCAGGCGCGCCAGATCCTGCGACATGTTCACGTCACCGGTCGGGTTCTGGATTTTCGGTAGCTGGTCGAGCTCTTTGGTCAGCTCTTTACGCAGGCTGTTGATGTCGAAGCCCACCTGCATCAGCAGGGGCTTGATCGAACCGCCCTGCTGCTCGAGCAAAGCTTGCATCAAGTGCGCGGGCTCGATGGCCGGATGATCGAGGCCGACTGCCAGGGATTGGGCATCGGACAACGCTAACTGCAATTTGCTGGTTAAACGGTCTATACGCATGGGTCACCTTCCTTTTGAGCAGGCCGGACCTATAAAACGTCCTGAATGAAGAAACCTGCCAGATACCACAATAGATGAGGTCGATTCTGGGAGTTTCAAGCGTCGCGACGTTGATGCAGGTCAGGGAAGCTTAGTGGGCGAGCCAGATCAGGGAGGCGAACCGACCGGTGCGAGGGGCACGGCGGTAAGAAAAGAAACGCGGGTCGGTCACGGTGCAAAAACCGCCACCGAAGACAGCGGTGACGCCGCGAGCGACCAGACGCAGGCGTGCAAGCAGATAGATGTCAGCCATGAATTTGCCGGGGTTTTGACTCGGCACGAAGGCATCAGCCGCTTGCGGCAACTGCTGCACGAAGGTTTCGCGCACCTCAGGCCCCACTTCAAAAGCTTGCGGGCCGATAGCAGGGCCAAGCCAGACCAATACTTCGGCAGGTGGTACCGCCAGGCTGTCGAGGGTAGCTTCCAGTACACCCGCCGCCAGCCCACGCCAACCGGCATGGGCTGCTGCGACGCGAGTGCCGGCACGGTCACAAAACAACGCTGGCAGACAATCAGCCGTCATCGCCGTGCAGGCGATACCGGGTGTCGACGTCCAGCTGGCATCGGCCGTGACCACCCGGCTTGGGTCCGCATGGGCCACGACAGTGCCGTGGACCTGCTGCAGCCAGGCCGGTTGAATGGAGAAATGCTCGGTAAGACGACGGCGGTTTTCGGCGACAGCTTCGGGGCTGTCGTCGACATGATCGCCGAGATTGAGGCTGTCGAACGGCGCCAGACTGACGCCGCCCGCACGGGTGGTGACGCAGGCTTTGACCCCGGCCGGCGCGGGCCAGTCAGGAATCAGCCAGTCATTCATCCGATGAACGCCTCACGGTCTTGCTTGAGCAGGGTCAGCAACCAGACGAAATCTTCCGGCAACGGCGATTCCCAGCTCATGCGCACACCGGTCGTCGGATGATCCAGTTCCAGGAAACGCGCATGCAGCGCCTGACGCGGGAAGCTTTTCAGCGACTCGACCATGGTCGGGTTGGCGGCTGGCGGAATGCGGAAACGGCCGCCGTAGGCAGGATCTCCGACCAACGGGAAGTTGATGTGCGCCATGTGCACGCGAATCTGGTGCGTACGACCGGTTTCCAGCTTCACCCGCACGTGAGTGTGGGAGCGGAAACGCTCGAGCACACGGTAATGGCTGACGGCTTGCTTGCCACCTTCCATCACCGCCATGCGCTGGCGCTGCTGGCCGTGGCGACCGATCGGTGCATTGATCTTGCCACCGGCCGTCACCACACCAATCACGATGCACTCATAGATGCGGCTGACGCTACGGCTCTGCAACTGTGTAACCAGCTGCGTCTGCGCTTGAATGGTCTTGGCCACTACCATCAGACCGGTGGTGTCCTTGTCCAGACGATGCACGATACCGGCGCGGGGCACATTAATGATGTCCGGCACGTGGTGCAGCAAGGCGTTGAGCAGCGTGCCGTCGGCATGACCGGCAGCCGGATGCACCACCAGGCCCGCAGGCTTGTTGATCACCAGGATGTCGTCGTCTTCATAGACGATATCCAGGGCAATGTCTTGAGCGACCCATTCACCTTGAGCTTCCTGCTCGGCAGTCAACTCAAGGATGGCGCCGCCATGGACGATGTCTCGCGGGCGGATAACCGCCCCATCCACAGTCAGGCGGCCGTCTTTGATCCAGGCGGAAAGGCGCGAGCGCGAGTGCTCAGCGAATAATTGTGCGGCGACTTGATCGAGGCGTTGGCCGCCCAATTCGGACGGCACCTCTGCGCGAAGTTCAATTTTATCGGACATGCTCAGACTAGGCGTCGGCACAGCCTTTGGTTTCGGCTGCGCGCTTGTGGTTAAATACGGCGTCTTTTGCCCCGAGGCTATTCAACGGGGCGCTCATCATAACAGGACGGCCACGCCCAAGACAGCGGCCGTCATAGGGACGCAAGCCGCCATGCAAGTGAAACACCTGCTGCTGATCGCCATCCTCGCATTGACCGCTGCTTGCTCATCGAAGGAAGTCGTAGACGAAAACCTCAGTGAAGTGGAGCTGTACCAGCAGGCTCAAGCCGACCTGGACAATAGCAGCTACACCAGCGCCATCGCCAAGCTGAAGGCTCTGGAATCGCGTTATCCGTTCGGTCGCTATGCCGATCAGGCGCAACTCGAGCTCATCTACGCCAACTACAAGAACACCGAGCCAGAGGCTGCAAAGTCTGCTGCGGAGCGTTTCATTCGTTTGCACCCACAGCATCCGAACGTCGATTACGCTTACTACCTCAAGGGTCTGACTTCTTTCGATCAGGACGTCGGCCTGCTGGCGCGTTTCCTGCCGCTGGACATGACCAAGCGTGACCCGGGCGCCGCCCGCGACTCTTATAACGAGTTCGCCCAGCTGACCAGCCGCTTCCCGAACAGCCGCTACGCACCGGATGCCAAGCAGCGCATGATCTATCTGCGCAACCTGCTGGCCGCCTACGAAATTCACGTGGCCGACTACTACCTGACCCGTCAGGCTTATGTCGCCGCTGCGAACCGCGGTCGTTACGTGGTGGAAAACTTCCAGGAAACCCCTGCGGTCGGCGACGGCCTGGCAGTGATGACCGAGTCCTACATGCGCCTTCACCTGGATGAACTGGCCGCCACCAGCCTGGAAACCCTGAAGCTCAACTACCCGAACCACCCAAGTCTGGTAGATGGTCAGTTCGTACCGTCGGTGGCCGAAGCCGACAACCGTTCGTGGCTGAGCAAGGCGACCCTGGGTGTGATCGAGTCCCGTCCGCCGCTGCCACCAGGCGAAACCCGCGCCAACCAGGACGTGCAGCGGCAGTTCCAGGCCGCCAAGGACGCAATCCCTAGCGAGCTCAAGCCTAAAGACGCCGAAGGCGACGTGATCGAAGAAGAAAATCACGAGGCGGAAGGCAACAACGACGACCGTTCCTGGTTCAGCTACATGACCTTCGGTGTGTTCGACTGACACCTGGGTTGCATAAAAAGGGAGACTTTCGAGTCTCCCTTTTTTATTTCAGCGTTTTATTACGCTGTGCGCCTGCGAGGTCCTTGGCTAAACTGCCAACTCATCATTCAAAAAGCAGCTCACCATGCTTCGTCTATTGTTCTGGATTGCCCTGATTGCCGCAGCAGTATGGTTCTGGCGCAAGTTCAAGGGTCAGTCCTCTGCCCCAAAATCTCCTGGCGAGCGAGAAGCCGCGCCGATGGTCCGTTGCGCCCATTGCGGTGTACATCTGCCCCGCGACCGTGCCCTGAATCTGGAACAACAATGGTATTGCAGCCAGGCTCATCTTGAGCAAGGCCCAGGCTCCAGTGACCGCTGAGACAATCAGTCCCGGCGACAAACAGGCCAAGCGACTGCTGCGCCTCTATCATCTGTACCGTTTGACCATTGGCATCATCCTGGTGCTGATTTCCAGCGACATGGACAACCCACTGCTGACGTCTGCCAACGACGCTTTATTGCGCAGTGGCAGTTGGTTGTATCTGGCCCTGAATATTTTGCTGGTGGTGTTTCCCGGAAACACACGACGCCCCGGGCAAATGTTCAGTCTGGCGCTGATCGACGTTCTACTGCTCAGCGGCCTGTTCTACGCCGCCGGCGGTGTCGCCAGCGCCATTGGCAATCTCCTGATCGTCTCGGTGGCCATCAGCAATACCCTGTTGCGAAGGCGTCTCGGCCTGTTGATTGCCGCTGTCGGTGCTTTGGGCATTGGCGGTTTCAGCGTACTCCTGAGCCTCGATCATTCCGCCAGCGCCAATGATTACCTGCAAGTGGGTACGCTCGGCACCCTGTGCTTTGCAGCGGCATTGCTGGTGCAAGGCCTGACACGGCGCGTTGAAGTCAGCGAAACCCTGGCGCAACAGCGGGCCAGCGAAGTGGTCGGCCTCGAAACCCTCAATACCCTGATCCTGCAACGCATGCGCACCGGCATCCTGGTGCTCGACGAACGTCGATACGTGCAACTGGCCAACCACGGCGCCCTGAACCTGCTTGGTTGCGGCACCCTCGACGGCCGATCGATCGACGACTGCGCTCCAGCCCTGGTCGAGCGCCTGCAACGGTGGCTCGACAATCCGGTTCGTCGCCCCCAGAGCCTTAAAATCGAACGCACCGGCCTGGAGTTGCAACCGAACTTCATAGCGCTAGACCAAAGCCCACAACACCAGACGCTGGTCTTCCTCGAAGACCTTGCCCACATCGCACAGCAGGCCCAGCAATTGAAGCTCGCAGGCCTGGGCCGTTTGACCGCCAGCATCTCCCATGAAATCCGCAATCCGCTGGGCGCCATCAGTCATGCCGCACAACTGTTGCGCGAATCAGAGGAACTGAACGCTGCCGATCGCCGTCTGACGCAGATTATTCAAGATCACTCCCAGCGCATGAATCGTGTCATCGAAAACGTCCTGCAATTGTCCCGCCGCGAACAAACCGTGCCGCAACGGCTCGACCTGAAACCGTGGCTGGAGCACTTCGTGGCGCAGGCCCGCGAAGTAACAAGCCAGAACCAGCACATTCATCTGAACATCGGCGCCGGGGATTTCAAAACCCTGATGGACCCGAACCAGTTGAGCCAGATCCTCGATAACCTGTTGCGTAATGCCTGGCGCCACAGCAGCCAGGAGCAAGCGCAGGTTCGGCTTGATCTGTTCATCGACCGCGACAGCCAACTACCGACCCTCGACATCCTCGACAACGGCCCCGGAGTTGCCCCGGAGTTGCAAACGCATCTGTTTGAACCGTTTTTCACCACCAGCCCGCAAGGCACAGGCCTGGGGTTGTATCTGTCCCGTGAGCTGTGCGAAAGCAATCAGGCCCGCCTGGACTTCAAGCCACACCAAGAGGGCGGCTGCTTTCGCATCACCTTTGCTCACGGACGGAAACAAAGTTGAACATGGGACTACGGCAAAAAGTCCTGGTCGTCGATGACGAGCCGGACATCCGCGAACTCCTGGAAATCACCCTGGGACGGATGAAACTCGAGACCTTCAGTGCCCGCAATGTTGCCGAGGCGCTGGCGCTATTGAAACGCGAGACCTTCGACCTGTGCCTGACCGACATGCGTATGCCGGACGGCTCCGGCCTTGAGCTGGTGCAATACATCCAGCAACGTTATCCACAGGTGCCCGTGGCGATGATCACGGCTTATGGCAGCCTCGACACCGCGATCAATGCGCTCAAGGCCGGGGCCTTCGACTTTTTGACCAAACCGGTGGACCTCACCCGCCTGCGCGAACTGGTCACCAACGCCCTGCTGCTCCCCGTAGCAGAGGTCGCCATTGACCGACGTTTGCTCGGTGATTCATTGCCGATGCGCACGCTACGCAAGCACATCACCAAACTGGCGCGCAGTCAGGCACCGGTGTACATCAGTGGCGAATCCGGTAGCGGTAAAGAATTGGTCGCGCGCCTGATCCATGACCAGGGCCCCCGCGCCAACCAACCGTTCATTCCGATCAACTGCGGAGCGATTCCGTCGGAACTGATGGAAAGCGAGTTTTTTGGCCACCGCAAAGGCAGCTTCAGCGGTGCCATCGAAGACAAGCCCGGCCTGTTCCAGGCGGCCCAAGGCGGTACCCTTTTCCTCGACGAAGTGGCTGATCTGCCACTGGCGATGCAAGTCAAACTGTTGCGCGCCATTCAGGAAAAAGCCGTGCGTCGTGTCGGCGGGCAGCAGGAGACGTTGGTTGATGTACGCATCCTTTGTGCAACGCACAAGGACCTGGATGCCGAAGTCGCCGCCGAGCGCTTTCGACAGGATCTGTACTACCGCTTGAACGTCATCGAGATTCGAGTGCCACCTTTGCGCGAGCGCCGCGATGACATCGAAACACTGTCCAGTCACATGCTCAAACGCCTCGTCGCCGACACCGGTCAACCTGCGGCAAAACTCCACCCGCAAGCCCTCGATGCGCTGAAAAGCTACCGCTTCCCTGGCAACGTCCGGGAGCTGGAAAACATGCTCGAACGTGCGCATACGTTGTGCGAGAACAAGCAGATCGAAGCGAGCGACTTGCGCCTGGCCGAAGGCAACTGCGCCGTCGAAGGCGGCCTGCCGGATCTGACGCAGATCGACAATCTGGAAACCTATCTGGAAAACGTCGAACGCCAGTTGCTGCTTCAGGCGCTGGAAGAAACCCGCTGGAACCGCACGGCGGCGGCTCAGCGGTTGAACCTTTCGTTCAGGTCGATGCGGTATCGATTGAAGAAATTAGGGTTGGATTAAGCATTAAAGATCGCAGCCTTCGGCAGCGCCTGCATGGCTGCGATCTTTTGACTTTACGTCAGATCCGCCCGCTCGGCGCATACGGCGCCGGATCAATAATCGGCGCCCGCCCCAGCATCACATCGGCAAACAACTGACACGATGCTGGCGCCAGCACCAACCCGTTACGGTAGTGCCCGCAGTTGAGCCAGAGCCCTTCAAACCCCGGTACTCGACCGATGTAAGGAATGCCTTCCGGCGATCCCGGGCGTAATCCGGCCCAATGTCCGACCACTTCGGCGTCGGCCAGGGCAGGAATCAATTCCTCCGCCGAGGCCTTGAGGCTTTCCAGCGCCGACCGGGTGGGTGTCTTGTCGAAACCTTCATGTTCCAGTGTGCTGCCGATCAGGATGTGACCATCGCGCCGGGGTATCGCATAACGCCCCTTGGCCAGAACGATACTCGGCAGGAAATCCGCCGCGCACTTGTAGAGGATCATCTGCCCTTTCACGGGCTCGACGGGCAGTTCAAGGCCCAGGCCCTTGAGCAGATCACCGCTCCATGCGCCTGCGGTCAAGACCACTTGATCGCCATGGATGACACCAGTGGCCGTGTGCACGCCGACCACTTTATCGCCGTCACGAACAAACCCGCTGACTTCGCATTGCTCATGAATCGTCACGTTCGGCAGCGCCAGCAACGCGGCCTTCAGCGACTTCACCAGGCGTGGATTACGCACATTGGCCACATCGGCCATGTGGATCGCCCGGGAAAAACCGCCGCCCAGCACCGGAACCGCGTCGTGAGCCGCCGAGATATCCACAGCCCTCAAAGGACGGTTTTCCCGAACGGCCCAAGCCAGCGCTTCGGCCTCGTCATTCAGGTCGAGCCAGTACAGGCCAGTGATATGCACTTCAGGATCGACGCCAGTCGCTGCAAACAAGCGCTCGCCCAGCTGTGGATAAAAATCCTGGGACCAATGAGCCAACGCAGTCACTGCCGGGCTGTAGCGCCACGGGTAAAGTGGCGAAACGATCCCGCCGCCGGCCCAGGAAGATTCCTGGCCGACGCTCGAACGATCCAGCAGCACAACACTCTGCACTTCGGACGCCAGATTGAATGCCGTCAGCAAACCAATCACACCGCCGCCGACAATCACCACTTGCTGTTGCCTGGTCATGTTCTGATCCAACCATTCATTAGACATAGGGCGCAAAAGGCACCCGAAAGAAATCTCAACGCCCCCAGCAATCCTTGGTGGTCAGGCCGGATGCGGCGTTGACCATGCCGAGCACACCGGTGTTGGTGATGGTGAAATCACCACACTTGTCTGTGGCCATGCTGCCGTCCGCCTTGCGCACAGCCGTCAGCAGGAAGGACTGGTCGGTCAGCGTCGAAGTGATCGTGTAGTAGTCGTTGCCGGGGCTCAGGCCGGCAGCACCGGTGTAGGCATTTTTTTGCGAGTAGAAGCGTTCAAGCATCTGCGCTTGTTCAGACAGCAGCCCGGCCACTTCGGCGCGTCGCCCTTTCTGCAGATATTCGGTAAAACTCGGTGCAGCAATGGTCATGACAATACCGATGATTGCAATCACGATCATGATTTCGATCAGGGTAAAGCCGCGGTTGAATCTGTGCATGCCTCAACTCTCACTTACTGTATTTGTCGCCACATGATGCGACGGCTGCCGCCGCCGGTTTTTTCCACCCCTTGGGCGTTGTCGCCACTGGAGTCACTGTCGATTTCGGTGTTGTCATCGTCAATGGCGCTTGTGTCCTCTCCGACAAACACAACCCCGCTTGAAATCGCATCGGGGTTATCGACCACGCCATCGCCATTACTGTCGAGCATCTTAACGCTGAACGCCTCGGGCAGCTTCAGGCAGATTGGTCTCAACCCCACTTTGTCGTGATAGAAACCATACCAGTGACCAGAGGCCAGGCAACGCTCCCGGTTCAGGGCGGGCTTGTCCGGCGGTGAAAAGGACCAGGCGGGAACTGCAAGACACATCGCCAAAACAGCGCCGCACACACGAATCCGAAAACCTACGCGCTGCTCAATATTTCGCATAAGTGCTCTCCACCACACTGCGAGAACTGCCCACAATGCCTACCGCTGTTACCCGGTACAGCGTCGCTGGCGTATTGATCGGCACGTTCACCACATTTCGTACGACACCTAAATTTTGCACGCCATAAAAGCCCTTGCCGGATGCGATCCACGTCACCCCCGACGTGGTATTGAACCCTGCTGCCGTTATCACCGACGACTCAGCCGGTGGCGCGCATTGGCGAACACCGCTGCACACCGGCAGCGAATAGCTGTCTCGCTGCACTGCGCTTTCGCCCACTCGCAGCACGGCTTCGGCGCTCTGGAACGTTTGATTGCGCAGAGCCACACTGCCGGCCATTTTTTCCTGCAGCGTGGCACTCTGCATCGATGAAATGCCGATCAGCGTCAGCAACAACAAAAACACCAGACTGACCAGCAGCGCCATGCCGCGCTCGGATTGGCAACTCATTGATCGCCCTCTCACAGCAAGCGGTTGCGCAAGGCGGCAACCACATTGAAGGTTTGATCACGGACCCTGTGGTTGGGGTCATACAGCGTCAGCGTCAGACGAACGCTGCGGATGCGCGCAGGGTCCGTCGGGTTGCTGCTGTAACTGGACGCGCCGATGTCAGTGGCGGAACTGGCGAGACCGAAGCTCACATCGAACGCACTGACATTATTCACCAGCACCTGTTGCGCGCCCTCTCCGCTCCCCATCGACAGTTGATTGTTGCTGAAGCGGTAAATCACCCGCCGGATCGGAAACGCCAGTTGCCCCGGTGGGGGCGTCGAGGCCTCGCTATGTGCCGTTGCACTGTTGCGACAATCGGAAATCACCGTCCAGCTGGGCTTGCCGCCATTGCTGCCGACATCCGCCGTTATCAACGTCAATTTGCGGGCGGAGTTGTCCCAACGAATCGGCGACATCTGGCTTGCCGCGAAGTCCTTTTTCAAGCTCGAATCGGTGATCGTCCCCTGGCAGCCGAACATGCCGACCATACGGATTTCCTGGATCAGTTTGCTCAGCACGAAACGCGCATCTTCCTGCATGGTGGCTGCGGCGTTCTGGCTGAGATACGTGTTTTTGGACGCGATGAACACTTGCACTACACCCAGCACGACGATCAGGCTCAGCGCCAGGGCGATCAGCAATTCGATGAGGCCAAAGCCTTTGCTGCCGCGGCTCACGGGGTCATCACCGGGTCGACGGTTGCGCGGCTGGTCAGGACGAAACTGCGTCGCGAATCAGCCATGTTGGCCGCTCGCGAGTCGTACCATTCGATGGTGATCGTGTACACCCGTTGATTGACGGTGATGCTGCCGGTGGCAGTGGGGCCGCCAAAACCGATGATATTGGTGTTGAAGTCGTAAAGATCCTGATCCCGGGTAACGTTCAGGTTGCCCGACGCGGGTGGCGCAACGGTGTAATCGGCAGTCGCGTTGGCGCGAATGCGGTCCATCATGTCGTAGGCGATAAAGCTCGCCTGGCTGCTCATGCGTGAACTGTCCGTGTACTTCAGCGCATTGAGCTGTAATGCCGCCGCCCCCAGCAACCCCACGCCGAGTATCAACAACGCCACCAGGACCTCGATCAGCGTCATGCCCTTTTGTACAGACCTGCTCCCTGCCCTCATCCGCAACTTCCACCCAAAAGAATCCGTCCGTTCAAACACACATTCAGCGTCCTGCTTTGCTCGCCCAGCACATGACTGATCACCACCCCTGTGGACGGTGATGACAACCCGCCCAGTGGATCGAAATCGATGGCAGTGACCTCTGAGGTTAGCGTCAGGTTTGCACCGCTGCTCATCGCCGGAATAACCCGCAACACATTGGCCAATTTGCCAGTACCGTCATAAACCGCCAGCGCCCCGGTCCAGACACTGTCCCCTGCCATCGGTCGAAGCCGCGTAGTGGCGCCTCGATCGATGGCCTCGAGTCGGGCGAAGTTCAAGCCGCGTTGCAGATCATTGATTTCGGTATCAGCCTTGGTCGATTGCGCCGACCGGGTAAATGCCGGCACGGCCAGCGTCATCAGTACCAGCAAGATCGCAATTGCGAGCAGCAACTCGATCAGCGTGAAACCTTTTGTACGATGATCCATCGATGTCCTCCGTTGCCGTCGGCTATACCTGCATTAACACGCCTGCACATTCGGCCGGCGCTCACACAAGGAACGCGTAAGCCACAGCACTCCAGGGAGGAGGACGTCATGCATCAACGAGGTTTCAGCCTGATTGAACTGCTCATGGGACTGGCAATTGCCGGAATTGTTCTGCAATTGGTCAGCCCGGCGTTTGCTGCACTCAATGAATCGAACCATCGCGAGCAAGCCGCACAGTCGCTTTACGGTGGAATACGCACCGCCAGGACCGAAGCCATCACCCGCAATCAGGCCGTGGTGATCTACGGCATCAACGGCGACTGGAGCCAGGGCTGGCGGATCATTCTGGATATCAGTGGCAAGGGGTATAAGGACAGCCAAAATCCGCTGCTGGCCGAGCGTCTGAGCGCTGCGCAAGTGCCCGTTGCCGGGAATCAAACTGTCCGGCACTTCGTCAGATTCAGCAGTTTGGGCGAACCGCAGTTCGCCAAAGGGGGCTTTCAAGCGGGGACGTTACACATTTGCGCAGCCCACGAACCGGTGAGCCACCAGCAAGTCGTGCTGGCGCCCTCCGGTCGCGTCAGTCTGCGCAGCGACAAGGCTGAACAGGCGTTATGCACAGAAGGGAAGAAACTCAGAGCAGCGAGCGGACGCGCAACTCTTTAGGCATCGAGAACGTGATGTTCTCTTCGCGACCAGCCAGCTCGTCGGCACCGGTGGCGCCCCAAGCCTGCAACTGCTGGATCACGCCACGCACCAGCACTTCCGGAGCAGAAGCGCCCGCGGTGATACCAATACGCTCTACACCGTCGAACCAGCTCTTTTGCAGGTCTTCGGCGCCGTCGATCAGATAGGCCGGCGTAGACATGCGCTCGGCGAGTTCGCGCAGGCGATTGGAGTTGGAGCTGTTCGGGCTGCCGACCACCAATACCACATCGCACTCGTCGGCCAGTTGCTTGACTGCGTCCTGACGGTTTTGCGTGGCGTAGCAGATGTCATCTTTGCGCGGACCACCGATGGCCGGGAAACGCGCACGCAGTGCGTCGATAACGCGACTGGTATCGTCCATCGACAGCGTGGTCTGGGTCACGAACGCGAGCTTTTCCGGGTTATTCACCTGCAACGCAGCCACATCTTTCTCGTCTTCGACCAGATAGATCGCGCCGCCATTGCCCTCGTCGTACTGGCCCATGGTGCCTTCGACTTCCGGGTGACCGGCATGGCCGATAAGGATGCACTCACGGCCGTCACGACTGTACCGCGCAACTTCGATATGGACTTTGGTCACCAGCGGGCAAGTGGCGTCGAATACTTTCAGCCCACGCCCCGTCGCTTCAGTACGCACGGCCTGGGAAACGCCGTGGGCGCTGAAGATCACGATGACATCGTCTGGCACCTGATCCAGTTCTTCGACAAAGATCGCGCCACGGGAGCGCAGGTCTTCGACGACAAACTTGTTGTGGACCACTTCATGGCGCACATAGATCGGTGGCCCGAAAACTTCCAGGGCGCGGTTGACGATTTCGATCGCCCGGTCCACACCGGCGCAGAAGCCACGGGGATTGGCGAGTTTGATTTGCATGCTGTGCCTCGTGTCTTGCGCGCGAAAACAATGAAAAACCATTGTGGGAACGAGCCTGCTGTGGCGAGGGGGCTTGCCCCCGTTCGATTGCGTAGCAATCGTAAACAGACACCGCAGGCTCATTCAGAAGCGACGCGGCCGATTTCAGGGGCGCTTCGCACCCCAACGGGGGCAAGCCCCCTCGCCACAAAGGCTCGCGCCCACATTTTTGATCGTGTCCGATCAGTTACATTACAGCGCTTTGACGGAAATGATTTCCACGTCAAAGGTCAAGGTCTTGCCAGCCAACGGGTGGTTGAAGTCGATGGTCACTTGAGCATCGTCGAACTCTTTCACCACGCCAGGCAATTCAGTATTGGCCGCATCGTTGAAGATCACCAGCAAACCGGGCGACAGCTCCATGTCCTGGAACTGCGAGCGCGGGATGATCTGTACGTTTTGCGGGTTCGGCTGGCCGAAAGCGTTTTCCGGCTCGATGTTCAGCGTGCGCTTGTCACCGGCCTTGAAACCGAACAATGCCGCTTCGAAACCTGGCAACAGGTTGCCATCACCGACTTTGAAGGTCGCCGGGGCTTTGTCGAAGGTGCTGTCCACCGTGTCGCCGTTCTCCAGGCGCAATGCGAAGTGCAAGGTGACTTCCGTGTTCTGGCCGATGCGTTGCTCAGCCAATACCTGTTCAGTCATTTACGGCTTCTCCGGTCTTTTTACTTTTGAACATGTCCAGTGCCAGCATTACCGCACCAACCGTGATGGCGCTGTCGGCAACGTTGAAGGCCGGGAAACGCCAGCGATCCTGCCAATGCACCAGAATGAAATCGATCACATGGCCCAGGGCAATGCGGTCATACAAATTGCCTAGCGCGCCACCCAACACCAGTGCCAGGGCAACTGCCAGCCAGGTTTCGTTGCGTCCCAGACGCTTGAGCCAGACCACCAGCACTGCACTGACCACGATGGCGATCAGGGCAAACAACCAGCGCTGCCAGCCAGAGCTGTCAGCCAGGAAGCTGAACGCAGCGCCAGTGTTGTAGGCCAGGGTCCAGCTGAACAAATCGGGAATCACGACGATCTGCTGATACATCTCAAGCTTGCCTTCGAAGTAAAACTTGCTGGCCTGGTCGATGACCAGAACCAGCAGGCTCAACCAAAGCCAGCTCAGCCGTCCGAAACGGCCAATGGCATTAGGCATAGTGACGAACCTCGCCTGCGCCGCTGATGTTATCGACACAACGGCCGCAGATTTCAGGATGCTCCGGGTTCACGCCGACGTCTTCACGGCAGTGCCAGCAACGGGCGCACTTGGCGTGGCTCGACTTGACGATTTGCAGCTTCAAGCCGCCGACTTCGGTCACCACGGCATTGGCCGGCGCTTGCACCAGCGGTGCAACAGCGGCGGTCGAGGTGATCAGTACAAAGCGCAGCTCGTTGCTCAGCTTGGCCAGATCGGCGCTCAGCGCGTCTTCGGCGAACAGTGTCACTTCGGCCTGCAGGTTGCCACCGACAGCCTTGGCGGCGCGCTGGATTTCCATTTCCTTGTTGACCGCAACCTTCACGGCCATGATCCGGTCCCAATACGCGCGACCCAGTTCGAAACCTTCCGGCAATTCGGTCAGGCCTTCGTACCAGGTGTTGAGCATTACCGACTCGTTACGCTCACCCGGCAGGTATTGCCACAGCTCGTCGGCGGTGAAGGCCAGGATCGGTGCGATCCAGCGAACCAGCGCTTCGGAGATGTGGAACAGCGCGGTTTGCGCCGAACGACGGGCCTTGCTGTTGGCGCCGGTGGTGTACTGGCGGTCCTTGATGATGTCGAGGTAAAAACCACCCAGCTCCTGCACGCAGAAGTTGTGGATCTTCGAGTACACGTTCCAGAAACGGTATTCGCCGTAGTGCTCTTGCAGCTCGCGCTGCAGCAGCAAGGTGCGGTCCACGGCCCAACGGTCCAGCGCGAGCATTTCTTCGGCTGGCAGGATGTCGGTCGCCGGGTTGAAGCCGGTCAGGTTCGACAGCAGGAAGCGCGCGGTGTTACGAATACGCCGGTAGGCGTCCGCACTGCGTTGCAGGATCTGCTCGGAAACGGCCATTTCGCCCGAATAGTCGGTCGATGCAACCCACAGACGCATGATGTCGGCGCCCAGGGTGTCGTTGACTTTCTGCGGTGCAATGACGTTGCCCAGGGACTTGGACATTTTGCGGCCGGACTCGTCGACGGTGAAGCCGTGAGTCAGCAGCTCGCGATACGGCGCGTGGTTGTCGATGGCGCAACCGGTCAGCAGGGACGAGTGGAACCAGCCACGGTGCTGGTCCGAACCTTCCAGGTACAGGTCGGCGCGCGGACCGGTTTCGTGGCCCATAGGGTGCGAACCGCGCAGGACATGCCAGTGCGTGGTGCCCGAATCGAACCAGACGTCCAGCGTGTCGCTGATCTTGTCGTACTGCGGCGCTTCATCGCCCAGCAGCTCGGCGGCGTCCAGCTTGAACCAGGCCTCGATGCCTTCGACTTCAACGCGCTTGGCGACTTCTTCCATCAGTTCAACGGTACGAGGGTGCAGCTCGCCGCTTTCCTTGTTCAGGAAAAACGGGATCGGCACGCCCCAGTTGCGCTGACGGGAAATGCACCAGTCAGGACGGTTGGCGATCATCGAGTGCAGACGCGCCTGGCCCCAGGCCGGAACGAACTGAGTCTCTTCGATGGCTTTGAGCGAGCGCTGGCGCAGGGTGTCGCCAGTCACTGGCTGCTTGTCCATGCCGATGAACCACTGCGCGGTGGCGCGGTAGATCAGCGGGGTCTTGTGGCGCCAGCAGTGCATGTAGCTGTGTTCGATGATGGTGGTGTGCAGCAGCGCACCGACTTCAGTCAGCTTGTCGACGATGGCCGGGTTGGCCTTCCAGATGAACTGGCCGCCGAAGAACTCCAGCGAGGTCGCGTACACGCCGTTGCTCTGGACCGGATTGAGGATGTCGTCGTTGACCATGCCGTACTTCTTGCAGGTCACGAAGTCGTCCACGCCATAGGCCGGAGCGGAGTGAACCACACCAGTGCCAGCGCCCAGCTCAACGTAGTCGGCCAGGTAAACCGGCGACAGACGGTCGTAGAACGGGTGACGGAAATTGATCAGTTCCAGTGCTTTACCGGTCGTGGTCGCAATGACCGAACCTTGCAGCGAGTAGCGCGCCAGGCACGACTCGACCAGCTCTTCAGCCAGCACCAGCAGTTTGTCGCCGACATCGACCAGGGCGTAGTTGAATTCAGGGTGAACGTTCAGCGCCTGGTTGGCCGGGATGGTCCACGGGGTGGTGGTCCAGATCACGATCGAGGCAGGCTTGGCCAGCGACGGCAGGCCGAAAGCGGCAGCCAGTTGGGCTTCATCGGCAATCGGGAACGCCACGTCGATGGTCGAGGACTTCTTGTTCTCGTACTCGACTTCCGCTTCAGCCAGGGCCGAACCGCAGTCGAAGCACCAGTTCACAGGCTTCAAGCCCTTGAACACGAAACCGCCCTTGACGATTTCGGCCAAGGCGCGGATTTCACCGGCCTCGTTCTTGAAGTCCATGGTCTTGTACGGGTTGGCGAAGTCGCCCAGCACGCCGAGACGGATGAACTCGGACTTCTGGCCTTCGATCTGCTCCGTGGCGTAGGCCCGGCACAGTTCGCGGGTCTTGTCCGCGCCCAGGTTCTTGCCGTGGGTCACTTCGACTTTGTGCTCGATCGGCAGACCGTGGCAGTCCCAGCCCGGAACATAAGGCGCATCGAAACCCGACAGGGTCTTCGAGCGGATGATCATGTCCTTGAGAATCTTGTTCAGCGCATGACCGATGTGAATCGAGCCGTTGGCGTACGGAGGGCCGTCGTGCAATACGAACTTCGGACGATCCTTGCCAATCTCGCGCAACTTTCCGTACAGGCCAATACTGTCCCAGCGCTGCAGAATCTGCGGTTCGCGCTGTGGCAGGCCGGCCTTCATTGGGAAGGCGGTGTCCGGAAGGTTTAGCGTGGCTTTATAGTCGGTCATTTAAGGCTCTTCATTAGCGATGGGCGCTAGGTGCGGCTAGTGCACGGGCGGCGGCGACATCCGCGCTGATCGCCGTTTTCAGCGCCTCCAGAGAGGCGAAACGCTGCTCTTCACGCAGCTTGTGGTGGAAAACCACCGTTAACCGCCGGTCATACAGATCGCCGGCAAAATCTAAAAGATGTACTTCCAGGTGGGCTTTGCCATCACCTTGGACCGTAGGCCGCACGCCGATATTGGCGACGCCGGGGCAGTTCTTGCCGTCGATCTCGACGTCGACCAGGTACACCCCGGTGAACGGCACACGACGGCGTTTGAGTTGAATATTGGCGGTGGGTGTACCCAACTGCCGGGCGAGCTTCTGACCATGCAACACCCGACCGGCGATCCGGTAAGGTCGACCCAGCAGACGTTCGGCCAGGGCGAAGTCAGCGGCGGCCAGAGCGTTACGCACCTGCGTGCTGCTGACACGGATGCCATCCAGTTCGACTGTCTGCGCCGCTTCAACGGTAAAACCCTGAACCATGCCGGCCTGCAGCAGAAAATCGAAATCCCCTGCCCGGTCACAGCCGAAACGGAAGTCGTCACCGACCTCCAGATGCTGCACGCCGAGGCCGTCCACCAGAATGGTATCGACGAACTCACTGGCGCTGAGCTTGCTCAGACGCTGGTTGAAAGCCAGGCACAAAACGCGATCAACGCCTTCGGCGGCCAACAACTGCAGTTTGTCCCGCAGGCGGGCCAGACGGGCCGGTGCGGTGTCCGGAGCAAAGAACTCGCGCGGTTGCGGCTCGAAAATCACCACGCAGCTGGGCACGCCCAACTCGAGCGCACGCTCACGCAGCCGCGCCAGGATAGCCTGGTGGCCACGGTGTACACCGTCAAAGTTGCCAATAGTGGCGACGCAGCCCCGATGCTGGGGGCGCAGATTGTGGAGGCCTCGAACCAGCTGCATAACGCGCTTCTTGCTCATAAAGTGGTCGATTATAACCACACCCGGCGGCCGACGACAGGCAACACCGTAACCCAAAGTGATCGAGCCGACCAAACCGTCGGCTCGCCCCTGTTTATTGAGGCCCGAACCTCAGCCCAGCGTCTTGCGATTGAAGTCGCGCAAACGAAAGCCCATCAACACTAACATGCCGAAATACGTCACCACACCAGCGGCCACCAAGGCACCCAGGCGCAGGAAACGCTCGAGCATCTGCCCCTCGCCCCAGGCCGGCATGAAATGCATCCCGGCCAGCAATACGCCAGACATCACCGAGACCGCGATCACCAGCTTCAAGCCGAACTTCGCCCAGCCCGGTTGCGGCTGGTACATCTGCTGCTTGCGCAGTTGATAGAACAACAGCCCCGCATTCAGGCAGGCACCGGCACTGATAGCCAGCGCCAGACCGGCGTGAGCCAATGGCCCGATCAGCATCAGGTTGAACAATTGAGTCACGACGAGCGTGAAAATCGCGATTTTTACCGGCGTCCGGATGTTTTGTTGCGCATAAAAGCCGGGAGCCAGCACTTTGATCACAATAATCCCCAGCAATCCGACCGAATAGGCAATCAGGGCACGCTGGGTCATCGCCGCGTCAAACGCACTGAACTGGCCGTACTGGAACAACGAAACCGTCAATGGCTCGGCCAGAATCCCCAACGCCAGGGAACACGGCAGCACCAGCACAAAGCACAGGCGCAGCCCCCAATCGAGGATGCGCGAATACTCGTGGCGATCCTTGCTGGCATAGGTTTTGGCCAGCGTTGGCAACAGAATCGTACCCAGCGCCACGCCCAGTACGCCGGACGGCAATTCCATCAAACGGTCGGCGTAGTACATCCACGACACGGAGCCGGCGACCAGGAACGAAGCAAAAATGGTGTTGATGATCAGCGAGATCTGGCTCACCGACACGCCGAGAATCGCCGGCAACATCTGCTTCATCACCCGCCAGACGCCGCTGTCGCGCAGACTCAGGCGCGGCAGCACCAGCATGCCGATTTTTTTCAGGTGCGGCAGCTGATAGAGCAACTGCGCCAATCCGCCCGCCAATACGGCCCAGCCGAGCGCCATCACGGGAGGATCGAAGTACGGCGTCAGAAACAGCGCAAAGATGATCATGCTGACGTTCAGCAGGGTCGGCACAAAGGCCGGCACCGAAAAACGGTTCCAGGTATTGAGGACCGCGCCAGCCAGTGAGGATAAGGAAATCAGCAGAATGTAGGGAAAGGTGACCCGCAGCAGGCTGGTAGTCAGCTCGAATTTTTCCGGTGTATCGGTGAAACCCGGTGCCGTCACCCAGATAATCCACGGCGCAGCAATCATCCCCAGCACCGTCACCAGCGCCAGCACGAGCGTCAGCAGGCCCGAGACATAAGCGATAAAGGTTCGTGTCGCCTCCTCACCCTGCTGGCTCTTGTATTCGGCAAGAATCGGCACGAATGCTTGAGAAAACGCCCCCTCGGCGAAAATCCGGCGCAGCAGATTGGGCAGTTTGAAGGCGATAAAGAAGGCGTCAGTCGCCATTCCCGCGCCAAATGTGCGCGCAATGAGGGTGTCACGAACAAACCCAAGAACCCGGGAAAGCATTGTGATAGAGCTGACGGCGGCCAACGATTTGAGCAGATTCATTGAAAGAGTTTGTGCCTGTCGATAAACAGCAGGCGAATAAAGCGCCCACTTATGCGATACTCCGCGCCGCAACAGCACAGAGCCAAAGCTCGCGAGTTTACAGGTCGCACGCTGGAAAGAAATCTCCAAGCTTGCATCACCTACCACTTAGCGGAACGTCTCAACCGCCCTTGACAAGACCTCAACTCATCGGCATGATTCGCGGCCTATTTTGTTTGCTATTTCCTAAAAAGTCTTTCGAGGAGCTCGACGGTGGCCAACTCACCTTCCGCCAAAAAACGTGCAAAACAGGCTGAGAAGCGTCGCAGCCACAACGCCAGCCTGCGTTCCATGGTTCGTACCTACATCAAGAATGTAGTTAAGGCCATCGACGCAAAAGACGCTGAAAAAGCTCAAGCTGCATACGTTCTGGCTGTGCCAGTTATCGACCGTATGGCCGATAAAGGCATCATCCACAAGAACAAGGCTGCTCGCCATAAGAGCCGTTTGAATGGCCACGTTAAGGCCCTGAACGTTGCCGCTGCTGCCTAAGCGACTCGTTCATTAAAAAACCGACCTCAGGGTCGGTTTTTTATTGCCTGCGATTTGGCGGACACACAAAACTGTAGGAGCGAGCTTGCTCGCGATGACGGATTAACATTCAGCATTTGTGCTGGCTGGATATCCGCTATCGCGAGCAAGCTCGCCCCTACAGTTCGATTGACGTCCGATTACTGAGCGTGAGCCCACGGCAAAATCGGAATCGCCGTCACCGCATTCTGCGGGCTGCCTTCGATCAAGCGATCGCTGTACACCAGATACACCAGCGTATTGCGCTTCTTGTCGAGGAAGCGCACCACCTGCATGGTCTTGAAGACCAGCGAGGTACGCTCCTTGAACACCTCGTCACCATCCTTGAGCTCGCCCTTGAAGCTGATCGGCCCAACCTGACGACAAGCGATAGACGCCTCGGCACGATCTTCGGCCAAACCAAGACCACCCTTCATGCCGCCAGTCTTGGCGCGGGACAGATAGCAGGTCACACCTTCGACCTTGGGATCGTCAAAAGCCTCGACCACAATCCGGTCATTCGGCCCGACGAATTTGAACACCGTCGACACCTGACCAATCTCTTCGGCCGAAGCCAGCAGCGGCATCGCCAACAGCAACCCCAACAATCCTTTTGCCACGCGCATTCAGTTATTCCTTTTAGACCAGGATCAGGTTGTCGCGGTGAACCAGTTCCGGTTCCGCCATGTAACCCAACAGACCGACAATCGCATCAGACGACTGACCGATGATTTTTTGCGCCTCGAGCGCGCTGTAGTTGGCCAGGCCACGCGCAATTTCACGACCGTCCGGCGCCACGCACACAACCATTTCGCCGCGACGGAAACTGCCCTGGACCAATTTGACGCCAACCGGCAGCAAACTTTTGTTGCCTTGGGACAACGCCGTCACCGCCCCCGCATCGAGCACCAGGGTACCGCGGGTTTGCAGATGCCCGGCCAGCCACTGCTTGCGCGCCGCGAGCATGCCGCGCTCAGGCGATAGCAGCGTACCGATGCGCTCGCCCGCCTTGAGGCGATCCAGCACGCGCTCAATGCGCCCACCAACGATGATGGTATGAGCACCGGAACGCGCAGCCAGACGCGCCGCACGCAATTTGGTCTGCATGCCGCCACGACCCAACGCACCACCCGTACTGCCCGCGACCGCATCGAGCGCAGGATCGTCGGCCCGCGCTTCATAAATCAGCTGGGCATCCGGGTTGTTGCGCGGATCGGCGTCGAACATGCCATCGCGATCGGTGAGGATCACCAGCAGATCAGCTTCGACCAGGTTGGCGACCAATGCCGCCAGGGTGTCGTTGTCGCCGAAACGGATTTCGTCGGTGACCACGGTGTCGTTTTCGTTGATTACCGGGATAACCTTCAGCTCGACCAGCGCACGCAAGGTACTGCGGGCATTCAGGTAGCGCTTGCGGTCGGACAGGTCATCGTGAGTCAGAAGAATCTGCGCGGTGTGCCGACCATGCTCGGCAAAGCTCGATTCCCACGCCTGCACCAACCCCATCTGACCGATGGCAGCAGCGGCCTGAAGCTCGTGCATTGCACTGGGTCGCGCAGTCCAGCCCAAACGGCTCATGCCAGCCGCCACCGCCCCGGAGGACACCAGCACCAACTCGACACCCGCCTCGTGCAAGGCCACCATCTGTTCAACCCAGACACCCATTGCCGCGCGATCCAGGCCTTTGCCGTCCGCCGTCAGCAAAGCGCTGCCGATCTTCACGACCCAACGCTGCGCACCTGTCACCTTGCTCCGCATCATCTTCAACCTTAGCTTGAGGGCAGCGCGACCTAGCACCGCCCGTGACGTTATTCGTGGTTATTCGTGACCAACAATCGATTTCCAGATACTAAAACGCCGCTCGATTGAGCGGCGCTTAAGTTTATCGCAACGAATCAGTCACGCACGTAAATGATTTCCGGACCGTCTTCGTCATCCACATCTTCTTCGTCCCAATCATCATCGCCGATGTCGTGGACCGACTTCACGCCGCTGCGACGCAGGGCACGCTGATCATCCAGCGCCTGCAACTGAGCACGGGCTTCGTCTTCGATGCGCTGATCGAGGTCAGCCAGCTCTTCCTTGTAGGCCGGGTCGTTAGCCAGACGATCGGCACGATCCTCCAGGTAACGCATGATGTCGTGGCACAGGCGCTCGGTGTTCTGCTTGGCGATGGCCGAGATCACGTAGACCGGACCGGTCCACTCCAGGCGATCAACGATTTCCTTGACGCGAGCATCGTGCTCTTCATCGAGGATCTGGTCGCACTTGTTCAGGATCAACCAGCGATCACGCTCAGCCAAGGACGGGCTGAACTTGGTCAGCTCGTTGACGATGACTTCCGCCGCGTCCGGTGCACTGGTGTCATCCAACGGCGCCATGTCGACGAGGTGCAACAGCAGACGCGTACGCGACAAGTGCTTGAGGAAGCGAATCCCCAGGCCTGCGCCGTCGGAAGCACCTTCGATCAGGCCCGGAATGTCCGCAACCACGAAGCTTTTCCAGCGATCGACACTGACCACACCCAGGTTCGGGACCAAGGTAGTGAACGGGTAGTCAGCGACTTTCGGCTTGGCGGCCGACACCGAACGAATGAATGTGCTCTTGCCGGCATTCGGCAAGCCCAGCAGACCCACGTCCGCCAGCACTTTCATTTCCAGCTTCAAGTCACGCTGTTCGCCTGGCTTGCCCGGGGTCGTCTGGCGTGGCGCACGGTTGGTACTGGATTTGAATCGGGTGTTACCCAGACCGTGCCAGCCACCATGAGCCACGAGCAACTTCTGACCAGCCTTGGTCAGGTCGCCAATCACTTCCTGAGTGGCGGAGTCGATCACCGTGGTGCCGACCGGCACGCGCAGCACCAGCTCTTCACCTTTTTTACCGGTGCAGTCAGTGCTGCCGCCATTGGAGCCACGCTCGGCATCGAAGTGCCGGGTGTAACGGTAGTCGACCAGGGTGTTGAGGTTTTCGTCGGCGATCATGTAGACCGAGCCGCCATCACCACCATCACCGCCGTTCGGGCCGCCGTTCTCAATGAATTTCTCGCGACGGAAGCTCATGCAACCGTTGCCGCCGTCACCGGCCTTTACTCGAATCGATACTTCATCAACAAACTTCATAACAAAACGCCTCTCGCCATACGGACGAGCCGAAAAAATCTAGACATAAGACTCTTGCAAAAATGAGCGCAGCGACCTCAATCAACGACCGCGAATACAGCGCTGGAGCCCACCTTCAAACAGCTTTGCAAGAGACTCACCCCACAAACGAAAAAGCCCCGTCGCAAGACAGGGCTTTTCCAGCAACCACGTAATTATGCCGCGACGACTTCAGTCTTCGGGACAATGCTTACGTAACGACGACCGAAGGCGCCCTTTACTTCGAACTTGATCACGCCGTCGATTTTAGCGAACAGAGTGTGATCTTTGCCCATGCCAACGCCGTAGCCAGCGTGGAATTGGGTGCCGCGCTGACGCACGATGATGTTGCCCGGAATGATAACCTGGCCGCCATACATCTTCACGCCAAGGCGTTTGGCTTCTGAGTCGCGACCGTTACGGGTACTACCACCAGCTTTTTTGTGTGCCATGAGTTCAATTCTCCTAGTGAGGAATTAGGCTGAAATTAAGCCTGAATACCGGTGATTTTGATCTCGGTGTACCACTGGCGGTGGCCCATACGCTTCATGTGGTGCTTACGGCGACGGAACTTGATGATGCGGACTTTATCGTGACGACCTTGGGAGATCACTTCAGCCACAACGGTAGCGCCAGCAACAACTGGAGCGCCGATATTCACGTCGTCGCCATTGGCAACCAACAGAACGCGATCAAAGGTAACGGATTCGCCGGTAGCGATTTCCAGTTTTTCGATCTTCAGGTATTCACCTGGGGCGACTTTGTACTGCTTGCCGCCAGTAACGATTACTGCATAAGACATGGTATTTCTCCGATAATCCTGCTCACCCAGCTCTTTATAAGAAGAGGTATTGGCTGGCATGGCTGCATGGGGCTGGAAGGCCCGCTTGCAATTGCGTAAGGCAGGTGCTGCCCAGGAAGTTCAGGGTGCGCGATTGTACGCAAGCCACGCCCCGCTTGCAAGGGGCCGTCTATCGCGCCTTGACACCTGCAAGCGTGGGTCCTAGCATGCCGCGCAACCCCTCTGGAGCGACTGTCTCTGATGCAACCCCAAGCTTTCTACCGCGCGGTGGCGGACGATTTTAGCGCCGTCGACGGCATCATCAAGAAGCAGCTGACTTCCCGAGTACCGTTGGTATCGAAAATCGGCGACTACATTACCTCGGCTGGCGGAAAACGCCTTCGCCCTCTATTAGTGTTGCTGTGTGGCAAGGCACTGGGTCGCGAAGGCGACGAACTGCGTTTGCTGGCCGCGACCATCGAATTCCTGCACACCGCGACACTGCTGCATGACGACGTCGTCGACATGTCCGGCATGCGCCGTGGCCGTTCGACTGCCAACGCCATGTGGGGCAACGCGCCGAGCGTGCTGGTGGGCGATTTCCTGTATTCGCGCTCGTTCGAAATGATGGTCGAACTGGGCTCGATGCCGGTGATGAAGATCCTGTCGCAAGCCACACGCATCATCGCCGAAGGTGAAGTGCTGCAGCTGTCGAAGGTCCGTGACGCCAGCACCACCGAAGAAACCTACATGGAAGTCATCCGCGGCAAGACTGCGATGCTCTTCGAAGCCTCGACCCACAGTGCTGCAGCCCTGTGCGAAGCGACGCCGGAACAGGCTGAAGCCCTGCGCACGTTTGGCGACCATCTGGGTGTGGCCTTCCAGTTGGTCGACGACCTGCTGGACTACAAGGGCGACGCGCAAACCCTGGGCAAGAACGTCGGTGACGATCTGGCCGAAGGCAAGCCGACCCTGCCGCTGATCTACACCATGCGCGAAGGGACGCCGGAACAGGCCGCCCTGGTGCGCAAGGCGATCCAGAAAGGTGGTATCGAAGACCTGGAAAGCATCCGCGAAGCCGTGGAAGCCTCGGGTTCGCTGGAGTACACCGCACAACTGGCCCGTGATTACGTGGCTCGTGCGATCAAGTGCCTCGACGCGCTGCCTGCCAGCGAATACCGCGATGCACTGGTTGAACTGAGCGAGTTCGCGGTCGCGCGTACGCATTGATACGCGCTCTGTAGGAGCCGGCTTGCTGGCGATTGCATCATCCCGGCGTTCCTGACACACCGAGTTGCATGCATCGCCAGCAAGCCGGCTCCTACAGTCCCACCTTCCGGCTCTAAAACCCTATATAATGTGCGCTTTTAGCGATCCTGAATCCAAGGAGCCTTAGTGAGCACGTTGCCACCCTGCCCGAAATGCAATTCCGAATACACCTATGAAGACGGCGCTCAGCTGATCTGCCCCGAGTGCGCCCACGAGTGGTCCGCCGGTGGCGAAGCCGAAGCTGCGTCTGATGACGCGGTGAAGAAAGATTCGGTCGGCAATGTCCTGCAGGACGGCGATACCATCACCGTGATCAAGGACCTCAAGGTCAAGGGCACATCGCTGGTGGTCAAGGTCGGCACCAAGGTCAAGAACATCCGCCTGTGCGATGGCGATCACGATATCGACTGCAAGATCGACGGCATTGGCCCGATGAAGCTCAAATCCGAGTTCGTCAGAAAAGTCTGAATCCGCTGTACTCCATCCCGCGCCCGACGCGGGATGGTGCTTCACCCTCCTCCGTTTCGCTCAGCAAACCCTGGCAATAGCCAAACGCCAGCCGTTTTGACCTGACGCAATCTTTACCCACAAAAAAGTCCAAACCGCCAATAGGGCCTTGCTATTTATTGAATAGGAATTATTCTCATTGAAACCAATCAATGGAGATGAGAACTCATGACTTATTTGATCGACGCCTGGCTGGACCGTCCGCACCCCTACCTCAGGATTTTGCATCGGGAAACCGGGGAAGTCTGTGCGGTACTGGAAGAGGAAGCCTTGAGCGAATTGCAGGATCAAGGTGATCTGGACCTCAACGGTTTGAGTTCCAGCGAACCGGTGGTGCTCAAGGAGCTGGTGCGCAATCTGTTTCTGTTCTGCTATGCCCGGGCGTTGCGCCCGACGAGTGAAGTGCACAACAAGATCGAAGTATGAGCAGCTCGCAAAAAACTGTGGGAGCCAGCCTGCTGGCGATGGTATCAACGCGGTCCTGAAGAAAAAACCGGTCGCCCCTATCGCCAGCAGGCTGGCTCCCACATCAGCGAGTCATGCAGACAGGCCGGGTCTTACAGAACGTCGAGCAGCTCGACGTCGAACACCAGTACGCTGTGCGGTGGAATGCCGCCAACGCCTTGAGCGCCGTAAGCCAGTTCGCTCGGCACGTACAGACGCCATTTGCTGCCGGCGTTCATCAGTTGCAGGGCTTCGGTCCAGCCGGCGATCACGCCGCCAACCGGGAATTCTGCAGGCTGGCCGCGCTCGTAGGAGCTGTCGAACACGGTGCCGTTGATCAGTGTGCCGTGGTAGTGAGTACGCACGGTGTCTTCACGGGACGGCTTGGCGCCTTCACCGGCAGTCAGAACTTCGAACTGCAGGCCGGAAGCCAGGGTGGTGATGCCATCACGCTTGGCGTTTTCAGCCAGGAAGGCCAAGCCTTCGCCAGCGGCCGCTTCAGCCTTGGCTGCAGCTTCGGCTTGCATGATTTCGCGGATCACTTTGAAGCTGGCGGACATTTCTTCCTGACCAACACGGCTTGGCAGATCGGCGAACGCGTCGGTCAGGCCTGCCAGGATTGCGTCCAGGCTAACGCCCGGTGGCGGGTTGTCGCGCAGTTGGTCGCCCAGCTGACGGCCGATACCGTAGCTGACGCGCGTTTCGTCGGTGGACAGATTTACTTCGGACATGACACTGCTCCGCTGTGCGGACGGCCCGGAGACATGCCGTGCGTGCACAGCGCGTCCCGGAGCGCCCGGAACCAAAAGGGCCAGCAGACTAGCACAGTTGTCATGGCGTTGATGAGGGACGTCAGGCGATCGGCACCTTCAGGTTTTCCTCGACATCGACAACCAACCCGCACATCTCGTCATGAACCACGGTGTGCACCAGGTTGAAATGCAATTTGGGAAAGGATCGCAGAACATCACGTGCATGCTCCACTGAACGCAGGCTCATCATGTGGCCGTGTGTATCGCTCAATGGATACGCCGCACCGTGCATCCGCGCCTCCAGCAGGTAGATGCCTCCCTCCATCGAGATCAGGTTCAGCTCATCGACCTTCCCGGCGATGGCATAAGCATTCAACTCTTGCAGGTTCATGGACGCACCTCCCGCAGTGACGAGCCATTACCCCTACAGGGATATGCCTCGGGGCGGCAAAGTACAAGTCTCTGGACAGACCATTTATCTGTTATCGGGGTATTTTGTGGCGAGCGAGCTTGCTCGCGCAGGGCTGCGCAGCGGCCCCAATAAAAGCGGGATCGCTACGCAATCCAGCGGGAGCAAGCTCCCTCGCCACAAGGGAGCTGGTCCGGATCAGTGCTTGGTGACTTTATCCAGATAACCCATGGCAAATGCCGATACCACGAAGGTCATGTGGATAATCACGTACCACTGCAAATGCTCGGGATCGACGTTCTTGGCATCCATGAAGATGCGCAGCAGGTGAATGGACGAAATCGCCACGATCGACGCGGCCACTTTCATCTTCAACGATGACGAGTCCATGGTGCCGAGCCAGTTGAGCTTCTCCTTGCTGTCGTCGATATCCAGCTGGGAGACGAAGTTCTCGTAACCGGAAATCATCACCATCACCAGCAAGCCGCCCACCAGCGCCATGTCGATCAGCGACAGCAGCACCAGGATCAGATCCGATTCGGCCATCGAGAAGACATTGGGAATGACGTGGAAAACTTCCTGGAAGAATTTCAGCGCCAGCGCCAGCAACCCGAGGGACAGGCCGAAATAGATCGGCGCCAGCAGCCAGCGCGAGGCGTACATCGCATTTTCGATAAAGCGTTCCATTGAATCTCACATGTTGGTCTGGAAATCGCCGCGAGTATACCAGCCCCCTGTCAATAGCCAGAAGCTGCCAGAAACTATCGAAAAATCCGTCACCTGCGCCGGTGTATCAACGTTTTTCTGCTAGTGTCCAAATCATTGACCGCCCAGCGGTATCCGACAGGAAGACTGGAAATGGATGTGCGATTGCCTTTAACGAGTGCCGGTATTTGCCTGGCGCTGCTGCTAAGTGGCTGCTCACCCAGCGATGAAAAGCGCCAGGTCAGCCTCGAAGAAAAAACGGCGCAGTTCGAGCAGTCGCTGGATACCATTACGGACCCGAAACTCAAGGACGCCGTGGCGGAGCTGGGCGGCTCGCTGCTGCTGCTTGAACGCGCACAACTCAAACTCGACACCAAACCGGCGGAAACCGAGTACGGCGAAGACGTGCTTGCCATTCTCAAGCATTACCCCACGCCACAAGCCTTGGTCGACACCTATATCAACGGCTTGTTCGTGCTGCAAAAAGACTCCAGCTCCGACTACCTGATCGACCTGCAACCGGTGTTCCCTTTTACATTCGGTATTCCCGCCGCGTTTCTGTTTCCCCACGGGCTGGAATGGCAATCGGTCACCCTGAGCAACAAACGGGTGATCCCGTTCCAGCCGGAATGGTCGGAAACCGATCCCGGCATTCAGCTGAGCCCGTCGAGTTCCAACCTGACCAACCCCGATGACCTGACCGTGGCCTACCCCTTCATCGACGGTCTCGACGTCGACAAACAGCAGCAGCCGCAACCGGTGAGCCTGCAGGGTAAAGTCGAGGTCATTGCACCGCGCCGGCTCTACAGTTTCGACCTGACGAAAAAGGATGTCGGGCAGACGCGCACCAATGACAACCTGAGCGTCACCTTGCTGAAGTTCACCAACAACTACGCAGAAATCGAATACAACAACAGCCTGCCGCTGGCGTCGGAAGTCAGCGAAACACCGCTGAACCCGTTGATTGTCCAGGCGAGGGACAGCACTGGCCAATTCATCACACGCGCCGGCTCGATCAACGAAACCGCCACGCAAATTGCCTTCTATCAACAACAACTCGCGAAAATGCAGCAGCAGAAGAGCTGGAGCCCGGCCCTGGAAAAGCAGCTCAACGAAGAACAGCGCACCTTTGAGAAGCAGCAAGCGCGGCACTATTCCAAGGTGTACTTCAACGGAACAATCGAAACCCTCGAAGTCAGCCTGCTCGACTTTTCCACCGCCACCGTGACCCGCAAAGACCTGAATCTGCCGGTCCGGCATTTCGAAGCCAGCACCACGGCAAAAACCCTCCAGCCGCTGGACCTGTCCGTCGTGGTGTATGACGACCAGGCGCCGACCTGGCTCAAAGGGGCCACGTTGAGTGAGGAGCAACTGAAGAAAGGCGTCAGTATCACCCAGTCGGTCGACGACCCCAGCGCTGCACGCATCGAGTTCAGTCACCTGCGCAGTTTCAATGATGAACTGCTCGGCACCTCGTTCAGCCCCGGTGAAAGTCCGGTGAGTTTTTTTACCGAAGACAGTCACGGTAAACGGGACGAGCCGATTGAGTTGCCGTCGCAGGCTTATCAGATCGATCCCTTGCGCGGGACCATCACCTATGACCTGAACCTGTTCCCACAAGCACCGGCCTATGCAGTGGGCTCCATGCCCCTGTTCCTGGCCACGGTCGACAAAAAAACCGTCGATGCTCATCAATTACCCAAAGGGTTGGAGCTCAAAGGCAATGCACTGGTGGTCGATCTGAAGGCGTTTCCCGCCCAGGACTGGCGTTTTTTCGCCAAGGACGACAGCGGTCATTACTTGAAGGAAATTCTATCGGTCAACCATGAAGCCAGCGCACAAGGTCCGGCGCTGTTTGCCGTGCATTATTTCTACGGCCAGCCAACGCGCCTGGAAACCTATCAACGCACTGACCTCACCACCGTGCAATATGGTTATGAGGTCAAACTCGACCAGGCCGACATGTCTCGCCTTGATCAATAGTGCGACTCAATGCTCGGGGCGAAACTCGAAGCCACCCAGATTGCGGCAGCGGCCGCCGTTGATTTCACGCAGCTGGGCTTGCAGGTGCAGGCACCAGATTTGTGGATCGTCAGCCAGTTCGTAACCGTGCAGGGTCAGGCTTTCTACGATGGTGTCGAGAATGGATTCGGCCACAAACGGGCCATGAAACGGGCCTTGGGCTTTGATGGCCGAAGGTTGTTCACCGGCCATTCCGGCAGCGAACAGCAAGGTCCACATGCCCGTGTCCCCCGCCAATGGGCGGACGGCGCACTCGATACGGGTCACAAGGCCCAGGCATTGACGGGTGAGGCAGAGGTTGCGCGACATGGCGGCGACCCTCGGTAGAGCGGTTATTCAGCCCCCACGGGAAGGCTGTTTCGATCCAGTGATTACTGTCGACATCCCTGAGCTGAGAATAGAAGAAAAGTCTGCCGCGGACGCCCAACAAGACCAGAAGGCGCCGAGCGGTCACAGTGTGAATATTGACGTCATTTCGACGGCGCTTTTTCACACTTTCATACAAAAAAAATGTGGGAGCGCGCCTGCTCGCGATGGCGGAGTTTCAGTCACCACAGAGGTGAATGTCAGTCCGTCTTCGCGAGCAAGCTTGCTCCCACAGTTCAACGGTTCAAGTACTGCCTCAAGCCGGTTTGGCTTCGACCAAGGCTTCCAGTGCGGCGTCTTTCTCGGCTTCCTTCAGGTCTTCTTCGCTGATCATTTCCGCGATAACCCGCAGGCGCTCAACCACTCGCGCGTTCACGCTGCCTTCAGGAAACTCGCCGTTCTCGTCCGGCGTGCCGGCCGGCTCGCCGACCAACAGGCTGAGGGCTTCGTCGGCCTGACGCACGGCGTAGACATGGAACTGCCCCGCACGCACTGCCGCCAGCACTTTCTCGTCGAGCATCAGCGTTGCGACGTTGGCCTGAGGGATGATCGCCCCTTGCTCACCGGTCAGCCCGCGGGCCTCACAGAGGCGGAAGAACCCTTCGATCTTCTCGTTCACGCCGCCCACTGCCTGCACTTCACCGAACTGGTTGATCGAACCGGTGATGGCAAAGCACTGCTTGAGCGGGGTTTTCGACAGCGCTGAAATCAGTGTGCATGCCTCACCGAGGGACGCACTGTCGCCATCGACATAACCGTAGGACTGCTCCAGCGCGATGCTCGCGGATATCGCCAGCGGGAATTCCTGGGCGTAACGGCTGCCCAGATATCCGGTGAGGATCATCACGCCTTTGGAGTGGATCGGCTGACCGAGGTTGACTTCACGCTCGATGTCGACGATGCCGCTGCCGCCCGGATAAACCGTGGCGGAAATCCGCGCCGGTACACCGAAGGCCGAGTCGCCGACTTCCAGTACCGTCAAACCGTTGCACTTGCCGACCGCCGCGCCATCGGTGTCGATCAGGATGATACCGGCGAGCATGTCATCGAGAATCCGCGCAGACACGCGTCCGGTGCGGGTGGCCTTGGCCTTGAGCGCACGTTCGATGTGCCCGGCGTCGGTCATTTCATCCCCGGCCAGGTGACGGATGAAATCCGCCTCGCTGACCAGCTGAAACAGGTCGCCGATACGCGCCGACAAACGTCCTTGATGTTCCGCCAGACGCGCGCTGTACGTCGCCAGACGCGCCACGGCATCGGCAGTCAGCGGCGCCATGCCTTCTTCGGACGTTCGGGTTTTGAGCAGCTGGGCGAACTGCTCCAGGCTCTCGTCGACCATCGGGATGTCTTCGTCGAAATCCACCAGGACGCGGAACATCTCCTGGAAGTCCGGATCGAGGTCTTGCAGCGTGTAATAGAGCTGGCGGGCACCGATGATGACGACCTTGACCTGCAACGGAATGTGCTGCGGCGTGAGGGTCACGGTGGCCAGACGACCCAGTTCGCCCAGTGGCGATTCCATTTTCAGTTTGCGCGATTGCAGGGCACGTTTCAGCGCGTCCCATACGAATGGCTCGCTGAGCATTTTTTCCGCTTCAAGAATCAGGAACCCGCCGTTGGCCCGGTGCAGCGCACCCGGCCGCAGCTGGCGGTAGGTGGTGTACATCGCGCCCTGGTCAGTGCTGTATTCGATGCGGCCGAACAGGTTTTCGTAGGTTGGGTGCGGTTCGAAAACCACCGGCGCACCACCACTGGACGAGTGACCGACCACCAGGCTCGGTGCGTATTGCTCTTCCAGCATTTTGCGTGCAACAGCGTCGGTTTTGCTGTCGTCCACCAGTTGCTCGACCACGGTCTTGAGCAAGTACACCTGCATCGCTTGCAGGTAGCCGCACACGGCTGCGTTCTCGGCATACTTCTCGGACAACGGCGACAACAACGGCTGCAAGGCCAGGGTGATGGTTTCTTCGTTGAGGTGACGCAATTGATTGCTCGACTCGCGCTTCCACTGCGGCAGGCTGGCGAGCTCTTCATTCAAGCGCTCTTCCAGCGTCGAAATATCGTCGTGGAAGCGCTCGCGAAGGGCTTCCGGCAATTGGGCGAATTCCGCCTCGTCCAGTGCCTTGCCGTCGCTCATCGGCGTGAATGCGATGTTGCTGGCGTCGCGGTAGAGCGCGACGTCCTTTTCCAGGGCCAGGCGTTCGATCACGTCCAGTGCTTTGTCGTAGCGCTGGTTGAAAGCGCGGTCGATGGCGCTTTTCTTCTGTTGATAGGACGGGTGCTCGAACACCGCCGGAAACGTCGCCAGCAGGTTGTCGATCAACCCGTTGATGTCGCCGATGAAAGCACCGGCGGTGCCCGACGGCAACTCCAGGGCGCGCGGCTCACGCGGTTCATCGAAGTTATTGACGTAGACCCAGTCTGCTGGGGTCTGCAGACGTTTGCCTTCAGCTTTCAGGTAGCGTTTGACGAACGAGAACCTGCCGGTGCCGGGCTCGCCCATGACGAACACGTTGTAACCGGGGCGTGGCATGGCCACACCGAACTGCAAGGCTTCGACCGCACGTTCCTGGCCAAGCACACCGCGAAAGGGCTCCAGATCATTGGTGGTAGAGAAGCTGAACTGTTCAGCGGAAAACGGACGGGTCAGCGCTTCGGGCGCTAGACGCAAGCTGGCAGCAACAGGATCAGGCATCGGGCTTCCTTAACAATCAGGCGGGGCAGATGGCAGCATTCTGGCGCTGCCCGCACCCGACTGGCAAGAAGCGCCGCAGGCCAGAGCAAAGACAAGCCGATATCCCCAGGCAGAGCGGGCGAAAATCACAGTTTCCAACGAATGTTATGCAAAAAATCACGGAACCTCGTGATCGTGCCTAAACTCCAAGCTGCGCGGCTGGACTAATGACCGGCCCACTGGCACCAGTACGGGCCAGACTTTGTCCATTGGTATGCACATAAAGAGAACAAAGCTATGAAACGGATTCTTCTCGGTACTCTTTTCACCGCTGTATCCATCAACGCTATGGCACAAGCACCAGGCGGCCCGGATTGCGGTTGGGGCAACATGCTGTTCGAAGGTCAGCGTGGTACTCCGGCTCACTTCCTGGCATCCACCACCAACGGCACTTCCGGCAACGCAACCTTCGGTATGACGTCCGGTACCAACGGTTGTGCAACCAACTCGTCGCTGACTTATGGCGGCAAATCCTGGTTTGCCATGAATGGCATGATGAACGAGCTGTCCGAAGACATGGCCAAAGGCCAAGGCGAAGCGCTGACCACTTACGCCGTGGTACTGGGCGTGGCGCCGGAAGACCGTGCGCATTTCGCCGCGGTGACTCACGAGCACTTCCAGCAGATCTTCAGCAAGGCTGATGTGACGGCGGAAGATGTGCATACCAACACACTGGCCGTTCTGAAGAACGACCCTCGACTGGCCAAGTACGCCACCCAGGCTTAAGCTCGATCCGCCCCGCTTCTTTCGGGAAGCGGGTTTTGTTTTTTGGACGTGATCCCCTTTGGGTAACGCCGCAGTCTGTAGGAGCTGGCTTGCCAGCGATGTTTTCAAAGGCGCTGTGTTTATTCAGACGACACGCGTTATCGTTAACGACCATCGCTGGCAAGCCAGCGCCTACAAGACCAACGTCTCCCACCGCGCCGGGTCTTTGTTTCTTTTCGACTTAAGTTGCCATTTATGCTCAAACGCCTTGCCTGGCTGGCGCTGTGTGTCTGCGCCCCGCTGTCCGCCGCGCCTCAGATCGACCCTCAACGTTTGCAGCAACTGGCCAACGACCCCTTCTGGATATCCCTGGGCCATTACGAAACCGCCAAGCTCGGTGGCTGGCGCAGTTATGTCAGCGACCCGAAATTTTTCCTCGCTGCCGATGGCAATGAGCATCCCGACCATGAACTGGCCGCCACGGTGCAGGCGCTCTACGCCCCCGTCAGCAAGGGCGAACAGCATGCGCAATGCGTTTACCCGGCCCGCACCCGCTGGCTGAAAACGCAACTCAATCTGACCGACTTGCCGGCGCCGGACTGCGCCGAGTTCAAGCAGTGGTTCAAGGACGTCTCGCCCCACAGCGCGGTGATGATCTTCCCGGCGGCCTATTTGAACAGTCCATCCTCGATGTTCGGTCACACCCTGCTGCGCATCGACCAGGCCGATGTGCAAAGCGACAAGACCTCACTGCTCAGTTACGCGATCAACTTCGGCGCTTACATCGAAGGCTCGGACAACAGCATTCTTTACGCGTGGAAAGGCTTGATGGGCGGCTATCCCGGTTTGTTCGCGCTGGTGCCCTATCAGGAAAAACTCTCGGAATACCGCAGCCTCGAAAACCGCGACCTGTGGGAATACCGACTGAACCTGACCCAGCAAGAAACCGCGCGCATGGTCGAGCACGTCTGGGAACTCAAGCAGATCAAATTCGACTACTTCTTCTTCGACGAAAACTGCTCCTATCGCCTGCTCGAACTGCTGCAAGTGGCACGCCCGGGCCTGCGCCTGACGGAACAATTCCCGATCACGGCGATTCCCACCGACACCGTCAAAGCGGTGAAAGACGCCGGGCTGGTGGAATCCATCGAGTATCGTCCGTCGCGGGAGCGTGAACTGCTCAGCCGTGCCGAGCCGTTGTCTGATGAAGAGCAACAGTGGGTGCTGAAAGTCAGCGCTGACCAGAAGCAACTGCAAACACCGGAATTCAAAGCGCAGCCCCGCGACCGTCAGGCGCTGATCATCGATGCGTCTTATCGCCTGGAGCGTTACCGCGCCAACGGTCAGGAACGCGATCCGCAACGCGCCCAGCGCAGTTTCGAATTGCTGCGGGCGATCAACCAGAACCCGGCGCCGGAGCTGGACATCCCGCAACCCGGCCTGCCCGAAGACGGTCATGAGTCCAGGACCTGGCAACTCGGCGTCGGCACGCGCGGCGACAAAGCCTTCGGGGAATATGGCCTGCGCATGGCCTACCACGACCTCAATGACAACGCCGAAAGCTTTCCCCTCGGCGCGCAGATCGAAATCCTGCAACTGAAACTGCGCCAATACGAAGGCAATGACTGGCAGGTCCAGCAACTGGACCTGGCAACCATCCGCTCGCTGACCCCGCGCAATGAGTTGTTGCAACCGTGGTCCTGGCAAGTCACCGGCGGCCTGGAGCGGGTGCCGGGCAAACATGATGACGAAAACCTGGTCAGCCACGTCAACGGCGGCGGTGGCGGCACCTGGCAATTGGCCGATGACATGCTCGGTTTCGCCCTGGGCACCGTGCGCGTGGAGCACAACAATGACTTCGCTGAATTCATTTCCCCGGCGGCGGGTTTCAACACAGGCGTGCTGTGGAAAAACCCGCTGGGCAACCTCAGTCTGGAGGCCAAGGGCGACTTCTTCACCAATGGCGAAGTGCGCCGCAGTTTGAGCCTGAATCAGCAGTGGGAGTTGTCCCGTAACCTCGGGCTACGCTTGAGTGCACAGCGCGAATTCAGCCATTGGGCCACGCCCGAGAACGAAGTGATGCTTGAGCTGAAGTGGTATCACTATTGATCGACATTGGGCTGCGATCTTTTGCTCTTCACTTCTGGATTTTTAAGCGACATTCAGTGAAACCAAAGGCCTGCGAACATGGCCCAACCTCTATTACGGGAGGAAACCATGAGCCGTGCTTTCGTCAATGAAGATAATGCCGCCGCACAAGCCGATCAGCCCGTCGAGCGGCAGGTCAGCGCGCAACCCAACTACGTCACTCCGCGAGGTCTGAGCCTGTTGCAAAGTAAAGTCGCCGAGCTGCAAAGCCTGCATGCCGAGCAATCGGCCAAGGGAGATCAAGCCGACAAGCAGCGCCTGGCCGACCTGGAGCGTGATTTGCGCTACTTCAAACAGCGCGTGGGCAGTGCGCAGGTGGTACCAGCCGCGACCTCGACCGAGAAGGTGCAGATCGGCAGCTGGGTGACCTTTGCCGACGAACACGACACCGAGCGCCGGGTGCAGCTGGTGGGCGAGGATCAGGCCGATTCCGCCCATGACCTGATCAATTGGGATTCGCCGCTGGGTCGGGCACTGCTGGGAGCACAACTCAATGATGAAGTGCTGTGGCAGCGCCCTGCCGGGGATCAACTGATTGAAGTGATCCGCATCGAACCGGCTTAAACCACGCCCTGGGCCAACATGGCATCGGCCACTTTGACGAAGCCGGCAATGTTGGCGCCTTTGACGTAGTTGACCCGGCCATTTTCTTCGCCGTAGTGCACGCAAGCATGGTGGATCGATTGCATGATCGCGTGCAGCTTGCTGTCCACCTCACCACCGGTCCACAGCAGGCGCATGGCGTTCTGCGACATTTCCAGCCCGCTCACCGCAACGCCGCCGGCGTTGGACGCCTTTCCCGGTGCGAACAGAATGTCCGCCTCGATGAACAAGTCGACGGCCTCAAGCGTGGTCGGCATGTTCGCGCCTTCTGCGACACAGATGCAGCCATTTCGCAGCAAGGTGCGAGCAGCGTCGGCATCCAGTTCGTTTTGCGTGGCGCATGGCAAGGCGATGTCGCAGCTCAGGTTCCACGGCAGTTCACCTGCGCGGAATTCCAGGCCAAAACGGCTGGCCAGCTCACGGATGCGCCCGCGCTGTACGTTTTTCAACTCCAGCACGGCCAGCCATTGTTCCTCGGTCAAGCCGCTTTCGCAGTACAGCGTGCCTTCGGAATCGGACAGCGAAATCACTTTGCCGCCCAGGTCCATGACCTTGCGTGCCGCGTATTGCGCAACGTTGCCGGAGCCGGAGATCGCCACACGCTTGCCTTCCACCGCCAAGCCACGACGCTTGAGCATTTCTTCGGCGAAATACACGCAACCAAAACCGGTGGCTTCCGGGCGAATCAGGCTGCCGCCGTAGCTTGGGCCTTTGCCGGTAAGCACGCTGGTGAACTGGTTGCTCAGGCGCTTGTACTGGCCGAACAGGAACCCGATTTCACGGGCACCGACGCCGATGTCACCGGCCGGTACATCAACGTCCGCGCCGATGTGACGGTACAGCTCGCTCATGAAGGCCTGACAGAAGCGCATGACTTCCGCGTCGCTCTTACCCTTCGGATCGAAGTCCGAACCACCCTTGCCGCCGCCCATCGGCAGCGAGGTCAGGGAGTTCTTGAAGGTCTGCTCGAAGGCGAGGAATTTCAAC
This sequence comes from Pseudomonas sp. Irchel s3b5, assembly GCF_900187435.1. Classification (NCBI taxonomy): domain Bacteria; kingdom Pseudomonadati; phylum Pseudomonadota; class Gammaproteobacteria; order Pseudomonadales; family Pseudomonadaceae; genus Pseudomonas; species Pseudomonas sp. Irchel s3b5. The sequence continues at coordinate 11,052 of NZ_FYDY01000022.1, read as the reverse complement.
ACGCCCATGTTCACCGACGGATGGAAACGCAAGCCGCCCTTGTACGGGCCGATGGCGCTGTTCATCTGGATGCGAAAGCCGCGATTGACCTGGACCTTACCCTGATCGTCGACCCAGGAAACCCGAAACACTACCGCCCGCTCCGGCTCGCAGATGCGCTCCAGGATGCCCGAGGTCAGGTAATGCGGATTGGCTTCAAGAAACGGCCACAGGCTGCGCAGGACTTCTTCGACTGCCTGGTGAAACTCGGGTTGGTCCGGGTCGCGTTTTTTCAGGCGCGCAAGGAAGGACTCGACGGATTCGATCATGGAAATGTCTCGGAAAATTTATTGTCGTTGGAGGAGATTTGGCCGGACTGTATCAAAGGATTCACGCACAAGAACAGCGCAGAACGTCGCATTTATGAAATTAAATGGTGCGCTGGATATAAATTAACCGGGTTTTTGGATATTTCCGCACCTGAATAGGGAGATCAGATCCAAGTCATGCACCAACAGTTACACCGTCATCACTGGCAAGACAGCCCCCACAGTTTTGTGGTTGCTCACACCTGCGAGGCATTGCACAAAACCTGTAGGAGCTGGCTTGCCAGCGATGAATCCAACCCGGTCTCACTGAAAAAACGCAAAAAAAAACGAAGCCCGAAGGCTCCGCTTTCTATGCAACCAACCCGAAATCAGGCCAGTTTCTTGTGCCGTACACGGTGCGGCTGTGCAGCGGCTTCGCCGAGGCGCTTTTTACGGTCGGCTTCGTACTCGGTGTAGTTGCCTTCGAAGAACACTGCTTGCGAGTCGTCTTCGTACGCCAGGATGTGCGTCGCGACACGGTCAAGGAACCACCGATCGTGAGAGATCACAATGGCGGCGCCCGGGAAGTCCAGCAGGGCTTCTTCCAGGGAACGCAGGGTTTCAACGTCGAGGTCGTTGGACGGTTCGTCGAGCAGCAGGACGTTGCCGCCCTCTTTCAGGGTCAGGGCCAGGTGCAAGCGACCGCGCTCACCACCGGACAGGTCCTTGACGAACTTCTGCTGATCGCCGCCCTTGAAGTTGAAGCGACCGACGTAGGTACGCGACGGGATCTCGTAGTTGCCGATGCGGATCTGGTCCGAACCGTCGGAGATCTGCTGGAACACGGTCTTGCTGCCGTCCAGGTCTTCGCGGCTCTGGTCCACGCAAGCCAGCTGCACGGTTTCGCCGACTTCGATGCTGCCCGAATCCGGTTGTTCCTTGCCCATCAGCATGCGGAACAGGGTCGATTTACCGGCACCGTTACCGCCGATCACGCCAACGATGGCACCTTTAGGCATGGAGAACGACAGGTTGTCGATCAGCACGCGATCGCCGTAGCCCTTGGAGACGTTCTTGAATTCGATGACCTTGTCGCCCAGGCGTGGGCCGGCCGGGATGTAGATCTCGTTGGTTTCGCTGCGCTTCTGGAATTCCTGCGATTGCATTTCTTCGAAGCGTTGCAGACGAGCCTTGGATTTCGACTGGCGGGCCTTGGCGCCTTTGCGCACCCACTCCAGTTCTTCCTTCATGGCCTTTTCGTGAGCCGACTGCTGCTTGGATTCGGCAGCCAGGCGATCGGACTTGGCTTCGAGCCAACCCGAATAGTTGCCCTCGTAAGGAATGCCCGCGCCGCGGTCGAGTTCCAGAATCCAGCCCGCGACGTTGTCGAGGAAGTAACGGTCGTGCGTGATCGCGACCACGGTGCCCGGGAAGTCGTGCAGGAAATGCTCAAGCCACGCAACGGAGTCGGCGTCCAGGTGGTTGGTTGGTTCGTCGAGCAGCAGCATGTCCGGTGCGGACAGCAGCAGGCGGCACAGGGCCACACGACGCTTTTCACCACCGGAGAGGAATTCGACCTTGGCATCCCAGGCCGGAAGACGCAGCGCGTCGGCGGCGACTTCCAGTTGACGATCGAGGTTGTGACCGTCGCTGGCCTGCAGGATGGCTTCGAGCTTGGCCTGTTCAGCAGCCAGTTTGTCGAAGTCGGCGTCTTCTTCAGCGTAAGCCGCGTAGACCTCGTCCAGGCGCGCCTGGGCGTTCTTGATCACGCTGACCGCTTCCTCGACCACTTCACGCACGGTCTTGGTCGGATCCAGTTGTGGCTCTTGCGGCAGGTAGCCGATGTTCAGCTCCGGCATCGGACGGGCTTCGCCCTCGAACTCGGTGTCGACGCCAGCCATGATTTTCAGCAGCGTGGATTTACCCGAACCGTTGAGGCCGAGAACGCCGATCTTGGCGCCCGGGAAGAAAGACAGAGAAATGTTTTTCAGGATTTCCCGCTTCGGCGGAACAACTTTGCCCAGCCGATGCATGGTGAATACGTATTGAGCCATGGAGAACCTTGGGTCAGTGACAGATGAATGATTGGTGCGCAGGCGGATGCCCGGCCAGACCGTGCGCGTCGCTCGCTTGAGGCTATCAATACGTGCGCGCTGAAAAAGTCTGAGTCTAGGAGCTGGAACGCTCCCGCGTAACCGGCAAAGCTACCTGATTGACCAGTGGCAGTCCAGCCGACGGACAGGGGCTGGCACTTCGCCACAACTCAAGGCATGCTAACCGCCCTTCGGGCGTCCGGCTTATAGTGCACGTCGCGCCAGTCCAGCCAAACCGCAGGATGACAGCTTGTCCAACGTTCCTTCGTCCCTGACTTCCAGTGCGCCGACCACCGCGCCCGGCTCCCCTCTGCGCGGGACATTGAAAGGTACCCTGGCAACTCTCGTTTTGCTGCTGCTCGCACTGCTGTTCTGGCAGTTGTTTGATCAACTGCGCGAAACCCAGAAGAACCAGCGCCAGTACACCATCGATTACACCGCCGATCTGGCCGCTCAAGTCAGCCTGAACATGGCTCTCAACGCCCAGATCGCGCTCAACCTGCTACCGATCATCGAACAGCCGCAGGACGCCGATGAACTGCAGGCGCTGTTGCGCAAGCTGCAACAGTCCTTGCCGGACTTGCGCAGCCTGGCGTTGCTCAGCCCCTCGGGCAAGGTCATCAGCGACAGCGCTATCAACAACGATGACACCGACTACCTGGCCGAACTGGTTCGTCGCAGTCATGCCCAGGCGCATTATTTCAGCAACGCCAGCGATGGCTCGATGGTGCATTTGCTGCTGCACCAGGCCAGCGGCAGTTCCCGCGGTTACTGGGCCTTGCGCCTGACACCCACGTTCTTTTCATCATTGACCAAGCAATCACAAGCCAGTGATCGTCCGCTGTGGCTGGTGGAAAACCGCATCAATCATCAGATCATCAGCCGCGATGAATCGATGCCTTCGGTCAACCCGGGCACCCTGACCGAAGACGATGTTGCCAACAGTGTGCTGACCGTTCCCTTGAGCAGCAGCGACTGGCAGTTGCGCGGGTTGTTCGATCGACAACGCGTGCTTGAAGAACTGCTGCCGGCGTTTATTGGTAAATGCCTGCTGGGCCTGGCGTTTTCCATGCTGCCGTTCATCGCCCTGCTCAACATGCGCCGCCGACAACGCCAGTTGCATGAAGGCCGCCGCCGCTATCAGGATATTTTCGAAGGGACTGGCGTCGCCTTGTGCGTACTGGATATGTCCGGGCTGCAGAACGCTTTCCAAAAGGCACAGCTGCAGAGCAGCGAGCAGTTGCACGAATGGCTGGCCGTGCCGGAGCAGCGCCAGCGATTACTCCAGGAGCTGCGCATCACCGAGGTCAACCAGGTCGCGCTGCAATTGCTCAATGTCGATTCCTCCGACAAGGCCTGGAAGCTGCTGATCGATGGCAACCCGCTTGACGGCACCGCCATCGGCAATCAAGTGCTCGAAGCGGCGCTCAACCAGCAGAAACAGCTTGAACTGGAAATCAAGCTGCAAAATGCCAATGGCCGGGATCAGCACCTGTGGCTGGTGTTGCGCCTGCCGGAGGATCAGGCCGAGTACAACGCGGTGATCCTGAGCATCAACGACATCACCAGCCGCAAACTCATCGAATTGTCACTGCTGGAACGTGAAGGATTCTGGTCGGACGTCGTGCGCACTGTCCCGGATCACTTGTATGTGCAAGACGTGATCAGCCAGCGCATGATCTTCAGCAACCACCACCTGGGCCAGACGCTGGGTTACAACCGCACCGAATTGCACCAGATGGGCGAGTACTTCTGGGAAATCCTGCTGCACCCCGAAGACGCCGATTACTACCACCGCTCACGTCAAGCCCAGCGCCAGGCCGGTTACCGTCAGTTGATGCAATGTCAGTTGCGCTTCCGCCATCAGGATGGTCGGTGGCGACGTTTCGAGATTCGCGAGCAGGCGCTGGCACGGGACAAGGACAATCAGGTCACGCGGATCATCGGCGTGGCCAAGGACATCACCGACCAGATCGAAGCCAGCGAATCCCTGCGCGACAGTGAGCAGCGCTACCGGATGCTGGCCGAAAGCATCAGCGACGTGATTTTCTCCACCGACAGCCGGCTGGCACTCAACTACGTCAGCCCATCGGTGCAAGCGGTGCTGGGCTATGACACCGAGTGGATTTTCCAGAACGGCTGGCAATCGACCATCGCCAACCCGCAGCAGTTGACGGGCATCTACAGCCTGATGGACCGGGTCAGCAAAGCGCTGGATTCGGCCGATCAACTTGCCCTGTTGCGCAGCCAGGTGCAAACCCAACTGTTCCTGTTCGACTGCCTGCGGGCCGACGGGCGCAAGATTCCCATCGAGCTGCGGTTGGTGCTGGTCTGGGACGAACACGGCACGTTCGAAGGCGTGCTCGGCGTCGGTCGCGACATCAGCCAGCAACGCCGGGCGGAAAAAGACCTGCGCATGGCCGCCACGGTATTCGAGCACTCGACGTCGGCGATTTTGATCACCGACCCCGCCGGTTACATCGTGCAGGCTAACGAAGCATTCAGTCGTGTCAGCGGCTACGCCGTGGAGCAGGTGCTCGACCAGTTGCCGAACATGCTGACCGTCGACGAAAAGCAGGAAGCCCACCTGCGTTACGTGCTCAAGCAACTCAATCAGCACAGCACCTGGGAAGGTGAAGTGTGGCTGCGCCGTCGCAATGGCGAACACTATCCAGCCTGGGTCGGCATCACCGCCGTCCTGGATGACGAGGGCGACCTGGCCAGTTACGTGTGTTTCTTCAGCGACATCAGCGAGCGCAAGGCCAGCGAGCAGCGCATTCACCGTCTCGCCTATTACGACGCCCTGACCCACCTGCCGAACCGTACGTTGTTCCAGGATCGCTTGCACACCGCGTTGCAAGCCGCCGAGCGCCAGAAGTCGTGGGTCGTGCTGATGTTCCTCGACCTCGATCGTTTCAAGCCAATCAACGACTCCCTCGGCCACGCCGCGGGTGATCGCATGCTCAAGGACATGGCCACGCGCCTGCTTGGCTGCGTCGACGATGACGACACCGTGGCGCGTATGGGCGGCGACGAGTTCACCTTGCTCCTGCAACCGCGGGCCAACCGTGAAATCGCCTTGAACCGGGCGATTCATGTGGCCGAACAGATTCTCGCCAGCCTCGTGAAACCCTTCGTGCTCGAAGGCCGCGAGTTCTTCGTTACCGCCAGTATCGGCATCGCCCTGAGCCCGCAGGACGGCAACGAACTCAGTCAACTGATGAAGAACGCCGACACCGCGATGTACCACGCCAAGGAGCGCGGCAAGAACAACTTCCAGTTCTATCAGGCCGACATGAATGCCAGCGCGCTGGAGCGGCTGGAGCTGGAAAGCGACTTGCGCCACGCCCTGGAGCAAAACGAGTTCGTGCTGTATTACCAGCCGCAATTCAGTGGTGACGGCAAACACCTGACCGGCGCCGAAGCCCTGCTGCGCTGGCGCCATCCGCGACGCGGGCTGGTGCCGCCGGGGGATTTCATTCCGGTGCTCGAAGAGCTCGGGCTGGTGGTGGATGTCGGTGACTGGGTGATCAGCGAAGCATGCCGTCAGCTCAAGTCCTGGCACCAGGCCAAAGTGCGCGTACCGAAGGTGTCGGTGAACATCTCGGCACGGCAGTTCTCCGATGGCCAGCTCGGCATGCGGATCGCCACCATCCTCAAGGAAACCGGCCTGCCGCCGGCGTGCCTGGAGCTGGAACTGACCGAAAGTATCCTGATGCGCGAAGTCAGCGAGGCGATGCAGATCCTCGACGGTCTGAAAAACCTCGGGCTGAGCATTGCGGTTGATGACTTCGGCACCGGCTATTCATCACTCAACTACCTCAAGCAGTTCCCGATCGACGTGCTGAAGATCGACCGCACCTTCGTCGACGGCCTGCCGTCCGGCGAGCAGGATGCGCAGATTGCCCGTGCCATTATCGCCATGGCCCACAGCCTGAACCTGGCGGTGATCGCCGAAGGCGTGGAAACCCAGGAGCAGCTTGATTTCCTGCGTGAGCACGGCTGTGACGAGGTGCAGGGCTACCTGTTCGGACGGCCGATGCCGGCCAACAAGTTTGAAATGCAATTCAGCAGTGATGCGCTCCTGATGCTCGACTGATTCGCAATCAATGTGGCGAGGGAGCTTGCTCCCGCTTGAGTGCGCAGCGTTCACAAGATTTCAGGGCCGCTTCGCCGCCCAGCGGGAGCAAGCTCCCTCGCCACATTCACCGCTGATCCCCGCATGAAAGCCACTTGTCTGCGACATGATGCCGTTTCATATGCCTTCCAAAACGCGTTGGGGTAGAATGCCCCCCTTTTCTGCCCCCGATCCTTGAGGACCGCCATGTTCAGCCGTGATTTGACTATTGCCAAGTACGACGCCGATCTCTTTGCCGCCATGGAGCAAGAAGCTCAGCGCCAGGAAGAGCACATTGAGCTGATCGCTTCGGAAAACTACACCAGCCCTGCGGTGATGGAAGCTCAAGGCTCGGTACTGACCAACAAGTACGCCGAAGGCTACCCAGGCAAGCGCTACTACGGTGGTTGCGAGTACGTAGACATCGTCGAGCAGCTGGCTATCGATCGCGCCAAAGAGCTGTTCGGCGCCGACTACGCCAACGTTCAGCCGCACGCCGGTTCGCAAGCCAACAGCGCCGTTTACCTGGCCCTGCTGTCGGCCGGTGACACCATCCTGGGCATGAGCCTGGCCCACGGCGGTCACCTGACCCACGGTGCCAGCGTTTCGTCTTCGGGCAAGCTGTACAACGCCATCCAGTACGGCATCGACGCCAACGGCCTGATCGACTACGACGAAGTCGAGCGCCTGGCGGTCGAGAACAAGCCGAAAATGATCGTGGCCGGTTTCTCTGCCTACTCGCAGATCCTCGACTTCCCACGCTTCCGCGCAATCGCTGACAAGGTTGGCGCTTACCTGTTCGTCGACATGGCCCACGTGGCCGGTCTGGTCGCCGCTGGCGTCTACCCGAACCCGGTTCCGTTCGCTGACGTCGTGACCACCACCACCCACAAGACCCTGCGCGGTCCACGTGGCGGTCTGATCCTGGCTCGCGCCAACGCCGACATCGAGAAGAAGCTGAACTCCGCGGTATTCCCGGGCGCCCAGGGTGGCCCGCTGGAACACGTGATCGCGGCCAAGGCGATCTGCTTCAAGGAAGCGCTGCAGCCTGAGTTCAAGACTTACCAGCAACAAGTGGTGAAAAACGCCAAGGCCATGGCTGGCGTGTTCATCGAACGCGGTTTCAACGTGGTGTCCGGCGGTACTGAAAACCACCTGTTCCTGCTGTCGCTGATCAAGCAGGAAATCTCCGGTAAAGACGCCGACGCCGCACTGGGCAAAGCGTTCATCACCGTGAACAAGAACTCCGTGCCAAACGATCCACGCTCCCCGTTCGTCACCTCCGGCCTGCGCTTCGGCACCCCGGCTGTGACCACTCGTGGCTTCAAGGAAGCAGAGTGCAAGGAACTGGCCGGCTGGATCTGCGACATCCTGGCTGATCTGAACAACGAAGCGGTAATCGATGCCGTTCGTGAGAAGGTCAAGACCATCTGCAAGAAGCTGCCGGTGTACGGCGCTTAATCAGCCCGCTAAATCGCAGTCTTGAAAAACCGGCCAGAGATGGCCGGTTTTTTTTCGCCCTTTAAACGCCTCGAGAGGAAACGACGTCGCTACTGTGGCGCACAGCAGAACCCTCAAGCCACGGCTATTGGCGCTGCAAACGCCATGGACAACACATCGGGCAACGTACTATCCACCGCCTGCAACAGGGCCTGACCGACGCCGGTAATCCCCAGCATCAAGCCCAGGTCGGGGACGTTGCGCTCCTCCAGGAAGTCTTCATTGAAGAAGTTATGCGCGACTTGAGAAAGTGCACGCTTGACCCTGGCAATGCCCTGCGCGTTATCCGTGGCGCGATACAGATTCAGCAAGCACATCAGATTGCCGAAATCACCGTGACACAGGCTGTAACCCGACTCTAGCCCCTGTTCCCAGAGGTGACGCTCGCAATGTTCGACGTCCTGCTCGAGCAGGGTTCTGGTTTCGACGTCCAGCGTGTCACCCATCGTCCGGATCAACCAGCGTCGGGTAATCAGAATTCCGGCGTCGCCATGACACCACTTGATGGTGGACGAGGACTTGGCGCTTTCACGCAAATCAAGCCAGTACCCCTCGACGGTGAGGCGATTTTCGGCGCGCACCCATTGCGCTATCAATTGCGCCAGCAGCGGATCGCGGGTCACCTCCCAGACCTTGCCCAACGCATACAGAGCGCCGGAAATACCGTGGGAAAAACCGGTCCACAGCGGCTTGCCCGTGGTCTTGAACAGCAACAATCCGTTTTCCAGCGTTACCGCCGATTGAATGGATTGCGAGAACCGCTCGATCAGGGGGCGCAAAGTTTCACGCCGTTCAAGTTGATAGAGGTTCACCAGTACGGTCACCGCCCCGCACCAGCCATGAATGAAATCGAAGTCATCGGCGATGTGTGGAACATCTACCAGTTTGCTCAATAACTCGTCGACCTTTGCCTGATAGGTCTGGCGGCCGGTCATGAGTTGGTAATTGACCAGCACATACACATAGGAGGTCAGGCCGAAATAGGCACTGACCGTCAGCTCACTGGAAAAATGCCCGTGGGACTTGGCCATTGCGCAAAGAATGCGTTCGGCATCCTCCAGGTACCGGGTTGTGCCGGTGGCGCGGTACAGGCTCAAGTAAAAAATCGCCAGACCACCCATGCCGTTGTACAGGCCGCATCCCATAGGCGAAAGGAAGTGCCGGTTCGTGCGTGGATGCGTGTCCATGAACCGCCAGCCAGCATCGCCCTCCTCACCGTCAATGCGCATCTTTGTGATGATCTCGGCAATGCTCATCGCACCGTCCAGGTACTGCCGGGAGCTCAGGTCCGGCACGGCTTTGAGATGATGCTCCCGGTTCATCGGCAACGCTTCATTGGCCACGGGAAACAGGCACATTTGCAATACATGCCGCTGGAAGGCTTTATCGCTGGTCGAAAGGCTCTCCAGCTTGCGGCGACAACTGTCGAACGGACGCTCGATCGCCATTGGAGCGACCACCTCGCCGTGGGCATTGATCAAGTGGCTGGACAATAAAGGCAGGGTGAAACAAGGGATGTCGGCCTTCTCCAGATCTCTGATTTCATGCCGGGGAATTTGATAATCGTTGAGTGTCTCTGGCAGGTCCGACCACAGCGTCGCCAACAGCAATTGCTGCTGGAGGCGGCACTGAGTAAACCGCGGGTGAAGCATCATCGCGATGAAGTCGGCATAACGCTGGGTGTTTTTGATCAGGACGCGGGTTTTCAGGGTGGCGGCATGCTGTGCGTACAACTCAAGCACGGCTTCCCGACGCTTCACCAATTCATCGTAAGCACGGTCAAAACCAAGGAAAAATGCGTCTTGGTGACCGGCGACCGAGTGCGTCTCGCCATCGAGAATCGGCAAGTGTCGGATGATTGGGTGGCTCTCGAACTCAACAAGTTTCAAACGATAGAAGCGTTGTTCGCGAACCAACTGCTTCCTCTTGCCCGTGAAGTGTCGCTGCCGGCTCAGGCCGCTGTAGTCATTGTCGGCATCCGGGGTGTAAGGCACGAAGCCACTGGAAAAAACCGACTGTGCATTGAGCTTGATGGTTTTGAACAGCGCGCGGCTAGTGGCCAGTGGCGTCCTCACATCAATCATGGCCGCGGTGAACAGGCACTCCAGATCGATCATGACCGGGCTGCTGCCACAGGCAATGATGTTTTCGTAGTGAAAGTCGATGCCGTTCAAGGCATGGATCAACGCAACCTGAGCACCCAGTCGCTGAAAGAAAAGCGCCAGGTCCCCAACGCTTTCGCACGCGCGGTTTTCGAGTTTTTCGATCCAGCAGTGATCGTCCAGCGAGACCATCACAGGGGAATAAATGTCAAAACACACGTGACCGCTACTGGTGTGCAATTTTTCAAGCAGTACACCGTAAAACAGCGCTTCTCGGTTGCTGCGGGGCTTGTACACCAGTGATTGATCGCCGACCTGAACGAAGCAGACCGTTTCGCCGTTGGCGTGGGAGTCGCCCAGCCCCAGGACGATTGAATCGATGCGTCTGCCGCTCAGCGGGAAAGCCGCGCCGAGCCGCTCGATATTGGTGCTGAAGTGATCGATGACCTTGTAAAGGTAAGCCACCGTGTCGTCGATCCGCTGAAACAGCAGATCGGTCAACACCGGGTAGGCAGACAGGAACGGCGCCAGCGCCTCACCTGCGAATTCTCGATTGAACGCCTGCAGATCAAGATCAGGGCTTTCGGCGATCCGGCTGTTCAATTGGTGAACCAGCGACTTCTCGGATAGATAGTTGATACTGGAGATTATGCTCGTGCGAAGGCTGGGCAGAAATGACTCGACATTAATCCATTCACAAGTTCGCGTATATTGGGACTGTCAGATATTTTGTGTGCAGGCCGGTAACGGCCTGCCGTTAGGCAGGCCATTCTTTTACCAGGCTGGCCTGATAAATCGATCTCCGTACAGAATCGCGAATTGATTCATCGCACTTTTCCAGTCATGGGCCGCTGAGCCCCAGTTTGCTGTGATGTTGCGCAGCCCAAGCCAGATCAGTTTTGTCGCCGCATCGTCGGTTGGGAAGTGACCTCGGGTCTTGATGATCTTGCGCA
>NZ_FYDY01000014.1:0-126769 GCF_900187435.1 Pseudomonas sp. Irchel s3b5 | reverse complement strand
AAAACCTGTAGGAGCTGGCTTGCCAGCGATGGCGGCCTGTCAGTCAACATCGATGTTGGATGGTATGGCCTCATCGCGAGCAAGCTTGCTCCTACAGGTTGGGTGCCGTGCGAATAATTTGTGTTCGACGCAAAAACTGTAGGAGCTGGCTTGCCAGCGATGGCGGTCTGTCAGTCAACATCGATGTTGGATGGTCCGGCCTCATCGCGAGCAAGCTTGCTCCTACAGGTTTAGTGCCGTGCGAATAATTTGTGTTCGACGCAAAAACTGTAGGAGCTGGCTTGCCAGCGATGGCGGTCTGTCAGTCAACATTGATGTTGGATGGTCCGGCCTCATCGCGAGCAAGCTTGCTCCTACAGGTTTAGTGCCGTGCGAATAATTTGTGTTCGACGCAAAACCTGTAGGAGCTGGCTTGCCAGCGATGGCGGCCTGTCAGTCACTATCAATGTTGAATCATTTGCCCATCGCCTGCCGATACTGCTTCGTGCGCCTGGCAATATATAAACGATCCAGAATCAACGCCCAAATCGCTGAAACCTGCGGTTGGGTCGTGCGGCCTCGGCTCAAGCGCTGTAGCTGGAACTTCACCACGGCCATGCTCGCCAGCGCTGCCAGGGGTTTGCGTTTCCAGCGGATCGGCGGTAATTGCGGATGGCTGTTCTGACCTTCACGCCAGTGCTTGACCAACAGCGGTTCAACGGCCAGTGCCGTGCCGATCCCGGCCATGTCGATGCCGCTGTCGAGCACCTGTTCGACAATCGGCAAACGTCGAATCCCACCCGTCACCATCACCGGCATGTTTGCCACACTGGCCAGTTCGCCGGCCATTTCCAGAAAGTACGCTTCACGGGCCAAGGTCCGGCCATCCCGTGCTTCGCCCTGCATGGCCGGTGCTTCGTAGCTGCCACCGGACAGTTCCAGCAGGTCGATGTGTTGATCGTTGAGCCATTCGATCACTTGCCGGGCGTCGTCGGCGTCGAACCCACCGCGCTGGAAATCCGCCGAGTTGAGCTTCACCGCGACACAGAATTGAGGCGACACAGCCTTGCGCACGGCGCGGACTACGTCCAACAGCAAACGCGCACGATTCTCCAGCGTGCCGCCCCAGCGGTCCGTGCGGCGATTGGTCAACGGCGAGAGAAACTGGCTGATCAGGTAGCCGTGGGCCGCGTGAATCTGCACACCGGTGAATCCGGCTTTTTCCGCCAGTGCAGCGCTGGTGGCGAAACGTCGGATCACATCTTCGATGTCGTCCTCGGTCATCGGCTTCGGTTCGGCAAACATCTTCGAGAACGATCCCAGATCCAGCGCCACCGCCGACGGCGCCAGGGCCTGTTGGCCAAGGTTGGCCATGGTCTGGCGGCCGGGATGATTGAGCTGCATCCAGAACTGCGCACCACCGGCCCGGCCGATGTCGGCCCACTGACGGAAACGTTGCAGGTGACGTTCATCTTCCAGCACCACGCCACCGGGGCCGGTCATGGCGCGGCGGTCGATCATCACGTTGCCGGTCAACAGCAATCCCGCTTCACCCTCGGCCCAGGCTTGATACAGGCGAAACAACGCGCGGTCAGGCGAATGGTCGGCGTTGGCGAGGTTTTCCTCCATCGCGGCTTTGGCGATGCGATTGCCGATGGTCTGGCCGTTGGGCAATTTCAATGTCTGGAAGGGTGACATGCTTGGCTCCTCGAAGTGATGAGTGGAGCCTAAGCTTAAAGTCAACTTTAATGTCAAGCAGGCAATTGAGCGCCCTGCAGTGACTGATGAAACGTAAACCGATCCTTCCCCGTATGTTTTGAAGCATACAAAGCCTCGTCGGCCTTGACCAACGTCTGGTTCAAGGTGTCGTCATCGAGCACCCGCGCCAGACCGATGCTGATGGTCACCGGGTGCTGTGCCGGTTGCTCGCGGACTACCCGACAAAGCTTCCCGGCCAATGCCTCGACGTCTTCGCGGCGGACCCCGGGCAAGTAGATCGCAAGTTCTTCGCCGCCCAACCGCGGATATTCGAAGTCAGCCATCACCGACCGGATGTCCAGGGCAACGATCCGTATTCAATGGTTTTGAACATCGTTGCCCTTGTTGTTGTGTTGGTTATCGAGAATTACCTGACCCCAAGGGCGATAGCGAAGGGAAAAGACTGCTGTTGGATGACATCCCGATGCCGACATTTGCGGGGTAGCCGGTTGAGCCCTGAAGGGTTGCCCGACAGCACTGACCTGGCGGAACGCTTCCCGGACGATGCCGATGGAGCAGGGCAGTGCATCGGCATAACCCCGTTGAACCAACGAAGGTAAACGCCCGGTGCCCGCGCCGTCCTGCCACCAGACTTGAATGCCCACACTCGCCAGTTCACCCAGCCACTGCCCATTCACCAGCGGCGCCAGTTTGCCGGCACTGAAGACGCTGACATGCAACGGTGCATCCAGTTTGGCGGCAAGGTCCTTGAGCTGGCGGTGCAGGGTTTGCCGTCGATCGACTGGCAGGAAGTGCAGATCATCCAGCTCCATCGGCAGATACCAGCCGCTGACGGGTAGCTTCCAGTCTTTGCGTAGCGCCTTCTGTTGCGCCAGCGACTGCCCCAATTGCGCCTGCCAATAGCTCGCCAATCCCGCACTGTCCAGCTCGTCGATGCGTTGGTAGTAGGCTGGGTCCATGCGCAGCCCCAGTACCAGTTTCAGGCCTTGGGCCTGGGCCAGTTTGAGGCTGTTGGCGAGCCAGCCCTGGGCGCCGCCGAAGTCCGAGTCGCCATAGGCCGTCCACTGCACGATCACGGTGTGAGTGCCTTGTTTGGCAGTGTCCTGCCAGATCCGTTGCCATTGCGCCTGGCTCAGGCTGGCATCGGCGTTGAGCGGCTGATAGAAAATCCGCTGGTCCGCGCAAGCCATCGCGGCGCTCAACAACAGACCCACAGCCAATAAAAATCGCCTCATCAGAAATTCAACTCCACGCCCAGCAGCACGCCGTCGCCGCCGTCATACAGATTGCCACCCAGCGATTGTTGGTACTCGGTACGCACTGACAGGTGAGCGCGGTAGGCGTTGTAGGTGTCGTCGTGGAACCACCATTGCCAGCGCAGGCCGAGACCGGTGCGCAGATCCTGGCGCCAGTCGTTGCTCGGGTCCTGGCTGGCGAATTCGAGAAAACCGTAGGGCATGAGGGTTTGTGCGCCGTTGAACGGCAGCTTCCAGGTGTGCCCCTGCTGGAAGCGTGACAGCCATTGATGGTCACCGGCCTTGGTCCACCACGCGGCATCGAGATAGAGAAAGCGTTCTTCCCAATCGCTTTCGTCGACCCGCCAATCGTTGCGGAATCGACCCTGATCGAGGAACGACGCGGTGGCGCGCAGCAGGTAGTCGGTGGTGGTGTTACCGTCTTCACGATGATCTTCGGCCTGATCGGAAACCTTGTCGGGGATCAGCATTTGGCCGAGGCTCAAGCCGTGGTTGTCCTGATCGTCGAACTGGCTCTGCTTGTAGACCTCACCGTAGAAATTGATGTTTGCCGTGCCCCAAGGCTTGTAGCGCAGGCCCACGCCAGTGGCGATGGACTCGGCATAGCTCGAGCGACTCTGGCCGCCGAGCAGCACCCGTCCGTAGGCCGACAGCGAACTGCCGGCACGGCTGGGTTCTTCGCCGAGCGCATGGTCCCACATCGCCAATTGCACGTTCTGTGACGTTGAGCGCCGTTGCGAGCCAGTGCTCTCGTCAGGGCGCACGAAGTCGTTGGTCGAGACCCCGGCCGGTGACCAGGTGCTGGCGAAGGTGAGGGTATCGCGGCGGGACAAAGACTCGTGAGCACGGCGCTGGCGATAACGCCGCGCTTCCATGCTGCCATCCTCGTCGTCGGCCGCGACCGGGTGTTGTTCCAGGTCGATCACGCGCCGCAGCTCCTTGCGGGCCGAGGCGCTGTCTTCGACTTCGTCATAGCGCCAGGCGAGGGTTTCGCCGAGTTGGTAGTCCTCAGGGAAATCCTGGGTGGCGGCTTGCAGATAGGGGATGGCGCGGGCACGTTCCTCCTTGGTGTCGGCGCCGGCCAGACGCATGCCGTAGTCGGCGCGAAAGCGTGGGTTGTTCGGTTCACGGCGCACGGCCTCGGCCAGCCATGCGCTGCTTTGCGGCAGGTCGCCGGCCTTTTGCGCGGTGACCGAAGCGGCGTAAAAATGCCCGGCATCGGGAGCCTGTTGCAGGGCGGAGCGCTGGCGCTGTAATGCGAGAGCGTGATCGCCCCGGGCATCGGCAATCGCAGCACCCAAGGCCCATTCATTGGCGCCACGACTGCGGCTTTGTTGCCAGTAGCGTTCGGCAGTCTGAGGGTCGCCTGCATTGAGTGCGCTGCGGCTAGCCGTGAGGCGGGCGTTGTCGCTGAGTTCGGCGTCTGGAAGGCTGCGCCAGATGGCCAGTGCACCAGCAGAATCCCCGGCAGCTTCCAGGGCGTAGGCCAACGCCAGGCGACTGTTTTTGTCGCCGAGTTTGGCGGCTTCCTGGTAATACACCACCGCTTCACCGGGGCGTTCCGGCATGGCGCATCGACCGAGGGCGCGATAGTCACCGGCGCTTTGCGGATGACTGCCGATGGCCTGTTGCACCGCATCGCACTGACCGTTTTCCGCCAGTTGCGCCAGCAGCTGCCCGCGTGTGGCGGGGTCGACACGATTGACCAGTGTGGTCATGCGTTGCTGCTGCGCCGCAGTCGGTGTCGATGAGGCATACAGTCCCGCCAGCCGTTGCAAGAGGGCTGTGGGTAACTGGCCGTTGTGGCGGTCGTAAGCGTTTTCGAGCAACCGTTGCGCGTGATCACGCTGGCCCGCATTCACCAGCAAATACGTCGCCTGGTTGAGCGAATCGAGGTTGCCGGTCTGCTGGTAATGACGCTCCCACAGCGTCGCCGCTTCAGCCGTGCGCCCGGATGCCTGAGTCAGCTCGGCCCGGCGTTTGACCACGTCGGCGGTTTGCGGCTGAGCGGCGAGATAAGCCATGACTTTGTCGCTGCGTCCTTCGTCCTGCCAGACGTCCAGCAGTCGATCACGCCGTCGCGAATCCCACGGTTCCGGCAAGCGGGTGCTCTGCAGCAATTCGGTGGCTTGCAGGCGTTGAGCGAGAATCAGCCAGGCCTGCGGATCTGCATCGGGTGGGCAACGTTGGAGCTGACTGAGCGCGGCTTGCGGGTCGTGGTGGGACAGCCAGTCGACTGTCTCAAGGCACGGTCGCTGCAACTCGCCACTCAAGCGTTCTACCGTTGCGCTGTCGCCGGTTTGCCGTGCCAGTTCCCACAGGCGCTGGCGCTGGGCCGGATCGGCCAGGTCGGCGGGTGGCAGCGATTGCATCCAGCGTTGTGCCTGCTCGTGATGTCCCATGGCAATTGCCCGGTCGACCATGGCCAATCGCGCCTTGCGTGCCGCTTCCGGGCTTGGCGCGGTTTGCAACAATTGTTGCAAGGGTTGCTCGTCGAGGCGTTGCACATAGGCGTTGGCCAGGCGTTGCCAGCCTTGGGCATCGAGTTGTTTGCTCGCGGCCAGTGGGGCCAACTCTTTGATGGTGCCGTCCCAGTCGCGCAACTGCTCGGACCAATTGGCCCGCGCCAGGTGCAGAACGCGCTCATCACCCTTGGGCGGCAGTTGCGCCAGCCAGTTGTGGGCCCGGGCCGCGCCACCGAATTTGGCCAGGCTCAAACTGTAGGCCTGCCACAGGCGCACGCGCTGGTTCAGGTTGCTGGTGGCGATCCATTGCTCCACCTGTTCGCTGCCCGGCGGGTCCTGTTCGATCCAGGTCAGGCGCAGGTTGAGCAGCGCCTCGCTGTTGGCCGGGGTAGCCGGTAGTGCTTGCGCGGCATCCTTGTAACGCCGTTGTTTGGCCAGCGATTGCACCAGCAGCGCCCGCGCTTCATCGTTTTTCGGCACCTTGGTCAGCAGGTGGCGCATCAGTCGTTCGACTTCCTTCCAGTTGCCTTTTTTCGCTTCGCGGTAGCTGCGGTCCATGTAGGGGAAACTGCGGAACTGCTCAAAGTCGGTCAACGGTTCGGCTTGCACCCAAGCCGTAGTGCTCAGGCTGAGCAGCAGACTTCCGACCAGCAAGGTTCGACGGTGGGCAGGCTTCATGCGACCTCCCGTGTAATGCGGTAGGCGGCTTGTTGTTCGCTGGCCTGATCGGCCAGGGCTTGTTCGAGGATCTCCTGGGTGATCATGCCGCGGTCAATCAAGTGCTCGCCCAACGACATTTTTTCCGCATCGAAATCGATCAGCGCCTGATTGAACAGGGTGGGCGGTACCATGCCGCGCACTTGCAACAGATTGCCCAGCAGTATCTGGTGATGGCTGACGCGCTCGATCAAATCTTCGTCGTCCTGATGTTGCTCAAGCACGCGCAGCATGTCGCGAACTTCCTGGCTTTGACGAGGGCTGGGGTACCAGTAGCGGATGCCGAGTGTCACCCGGCCTTGGGGTGCGAGGCGGCAGCGCACCGGGCGTTTCAGTTGGCGGCTGATTGCACCGAGGGACACCTGGCTCACCGGGCCTTCGGAGGCCAGCACCAAAGTTTCGCCTTCCTCGGCGACCGGCAGCACGCCGTAGTGCGTAGCGATTTTGCGTGGTACGGCGTCGATCAGGCGTTTGTCGAGTTTGAACGGATTGAGTGGCGCCCATTCCAGGTCCAGTTGCTCGGCCAGGGTCTGCACCAGTTGGGTGGTGTTGATGTGACCGCGCAGCAGCAGTTCCTGACCCAGACGTCGGCGGAGCGGGTTGGTGATGATGTCTTCGAGTTGTTCTTCGGTGAGCAAGCCTTTTTCCACCAGACGATGACCCAGCGGGGTGCGCTGGGCCTGGGCCAGCGCTGGAAATTCGTGAGTGGTCTTGTCCCAGGCGACGCGGCGCGAATCGCCCATTTCCATCACTTGACGCAGCGCTCGCAGGTTGGCGAAGAAGTTGACGAAGTTGCTCCACATCATTCGCGGCGCCGACAGCAACCCTTCACCCAAACCGTAATAGCGGGTGACAAACCAGCCGCGTTGAAACAGCCGATTGAGCAGCATGAAGCCGTTGAGCCACAGCAAGGTCGCCAACAAACTGCTGTCGGCGAGGAACGACGGGTAGCGCCAGGCGTTCGGCGCGATCACTGTCACCAGCCACATCGCCAGCAGGACCAAAAAAAGCAGGTTCACCAGGAAGCTCAACAGGTACGCGATCAAGCCGCGGCGGTCGCGCCACAGAAAATAATTGAGCAAACCCTTGGGGCTCCAGCCGAGATTCTTGGTGCCCTGGAACACAATGCCGACGATCCAGCGTGATTTCTGGCGGATGGCGTGTTGCAAGTCCCGGGGAAAGTGCTCGCGCACGCAGATCACCTGGGAAAACGCGTGGTTCATCCCGAACGCCCAAGGCTGTTCGAGCGCCAGTTTCGGGTCGGTGACCGAGTAGCGGGCGAAGATGCACTTCATGCCTTTTTGCTTGAGGCGGAACCCGATGTCGTAGTCTTCGGTGAGACTCTGTACATCGAAGGCAATGCCGTCGCCATCCTCCAGCAGCGCGCTGATGGCCTTGCGACTGAAGCAGGTGCCAACCCCGGCGCTCGGCACTTGCCCGGTCAGGGCTTCGCGAACGATGACATCCTTGCCGTGGTTTTCGGCGAACTCGTCGACATAGTGCCCGGCGGTGAACCCTTTCCATTCCGGCGCGTAGGGATAGACCGGAATCTGGATCAGGTCCTTGCTCGGCAGCAGGTAGTTGAACAGGCGCAATTCCATCGGCGAAATCACGTCCTCGGCATCGTGCAGGATGAAACCGGCGAACTGGATTTTCGCATCGCTTTCAAAACGCAGGATCGCGTCGATCACGTTGTTCAGGCAGTCGGCCTTGCTGGTGGGGCCGGGGCGGGCGCACACCACTTTGTGCACGTTGGGGTAGTGCAGGCAGACCGCATCGACATCGGCCTGGGTCTCGGCGTCGTTGGGGTAGGTGCCGACGAAAATCTGATAGTTCTCGTAGTCGATGGTCGAAGCAGCCAGGCGCGCCATCTCTCCGACCACGCCGACTTCGTTCCAGGCCGGAACCATGATCGCCAGGGGCTTTTCGGCGATGGAGTACAGCCGCTCCTCATCGGCACGGCTGAATTTTTCATAGACCCGCCAGCGCCGGATCAGTTTGCGGCCCCAGTACATGACGTCGATGAACAGGTCATCGAGCCCGAGGATGAACATCAGCAGGGCCAGGATGATCGCGAGGTATTTGAGTCCGAACAGCACATAGGCAAAAAAGTCGACAAACAGCAGGCTCATACCGCTTTCCCTGCGGCCGCACGGTGTTTGAGCCAGACACCAAGGCGATTGGCGATACGTTCGCTGGCGTGCCCGTCGCCATAAGGGCTGTGGACCCGGCTCATGCGCTGGAAGGTGGCGTCATCATCGAGCAACAGACTGGATTCCTTGACGATGCGGTCAGTGTCGGTCCCCACCAGCAACACCGTTCCACCTTCGAGCACCGACGGCCGTTCGGTGACATCGCGCAGCACCAACAGTGGTTTGCCAATGGCCGGGGCTTCCTCTTGAATGCCGCCGGAATCGGTCAGGATGAAATACGCGCGTCCCATCAGCCAGACGAAATGCTGGTAATCCTGGGGCGCCACCAGATAGATGTTGGATTTGCCCGAGAGCACACTGTAAACAGCTTTTTGCACCTGCGGATTGAGGTGCACCGGGTAGACAAATTGCACGTCCGGGTAACGTTCGGCGAGGGTGGCCAGGGCCTGGCAAATGTTGCGGAAACCACCACCGAAGTTCTCGCGGCGATGTCCGGTGATCAGCACCATGCGCCGATTGTCGTCGAGCACCGCCAGCGGTGAGTCGGCGGCCGGGTGCCAGTGGCTTTCCCGTTGGTGATCGCGCATCCACACCAGCGCATCGATCACCGTGTTCCCCGTGACCTCGATGTTGGCCTTGGGCACACCTTCGCGCAGCAGGTTGTCTTCGCTCTTGGTGGTCGGTGCGAAATGCAGGTCGGCGATGACGCCGGTCAGGTGCCGGTTCGCTTCCTCCGGCCAAGGCGCACGCAAGTTACCGGTGCGCAAACCGGCCTCGACGTGGCCGATGGGTAACTGACGATTGAAGGCGGCGAGGGCGGCAATGAAACTGGTGGTGGTGTCGCCATGCACCAGCACGATGTCCGGTTGCACGCGTTCATAGGCTTTGTCGAGGTGCGCCAGCAGTTGTTCAGAGAGCCCGTTGAGGGTTTGGCCCTGGGTCATGACCTGCAAGTCTTCATCGACCGCCAGTTCGAACGAGTCGAGCACCTGCTTGAGCATTTCCCGATGCTGACCGGTAGAGCAGATGTTCAGGTTGATGCCGGGCCAGTTACGCAGAACCCGCGCCAGGGGTGCCATCTTGATGGCTTCAGGTCTTGTGCCGAAAACCATCATGACTTTAAAGGACATGAACCCTCCAGGGACTGCACACGCCGTCGTGACGCGGCTATCGAGACCGGTTATCACTTGTGCATTGAATAAAGCAGTCGGATGGGGGGTTGTCCAATGGGCTGCGACGACTCGGAAATTTCTGACAGCGTTGCTATGCACATCGCCACTACGCAAAAAACGCTTCCCTATTCCCAACTTTTCCATGGCGTCCCGTGGCACACTTTCTTTCGTTTATTCCGCTACTCGATACCATCTTCCGCTATAGCGGAATTTCTATTGTCCTGGAGTGCTTGCCATGCATCGCCAACAGCAACCGCTTTTAACCCCTACTATCAATCTGGAGAAGCACCCATGAGCATCACTCGTTACGGCACCGGCAGCACCGCCGCGGGCGGTCAACCTCGCCCTTTCGCCCGCGCCGTTGAAGCCGATGGCTGGCTGTATGTTTCCGGGCAGGTGCCGGCGTTGGACGGGGAGATCATTATTGGCGGCATTGTTGAACAGACGCACCAGACCATGAAGAACCTGATCGCGATTCTGGAAGAAGCCGGTTATGGCCTGGAGGACGTGGTGCGTGCGGGTGTATGGCTGGAGGATCCGCGGGATTTCACGAGTTTCAACAAGGTCTTCTCCGAGTACTTCAAACCCGAACACGCCCCGGCTCGCGCCTGTGTACAGGCGAATATGATGGTCGACTGCAAGGTCGAGATTGACTGCGTGGCATACAAGAAAAAGGCTTGAACCGAGGTGGCTTCATCGCTAGCAGGCTAGCTCCCACAGGGGAACGCATTCCAAATGTGGGAGCTAGCCTGCTAGCGATGACGACCTGACGGTCGTCGACGCACTCTAGGTAAACCCCTGGCACTTTGAAGGGAAACCCATGAAATGACCGAAGACACCATCAAGCGCCGGGCACGCGGGTTGGACCGGGCGTTCGATATCCTCGATTTCCTCAAGGAGATCGGCCAGCCCCTGCGCCCGAATGACATCGCCAATGGCATCGGCAGCCCAAAATCCACGGTCTACGAACTGGTGGCTTCGCTGCTGGAACGGCGCATTCTGGAGCCGGTGGGCAAGGACGGCCATGTCTATCTCGGGCGTCAACTGTACTTCCTCGGGCAGGCGCATCTGCGTCACTTCGACCTGACCCGCGAGGCCGATCACGCCTTGCAAGACATCGTCAGCCAGACCCGTGAAACCGCGCAGATGTGCGTGCTCAACGGGCGCAAATACACTGTGGCGTTGATGAAAGAAGGCGAGCGGCATTTCCGGATTTCCTCGGACATCGGCGAGAACGCGCCGATTCCCTGGACCGCTTCCGGACGGCTGCTGCTGGCGCACCTGAGTGACCAGGCAATCGCTGACCTTATCGACCCCGACGACTTCATCCTGCCCGATGGCGAACGCTTGCCGCTGGAGCAGTTTCTCAAGGAAATCCGTCAGGCCGGCATCGACGGTTTTTTCTCTTTCGATAGCGTTGCCGACACCTTTACCCATTGCTTCGCCGCCCCGGTCAAAGACCCCAGCGGCGTGGCCATCGCGACCTTGTGCATCGTCGCACCACGGGTCGATGCGAAGAAAAACTACAGTGACTATCGTCGGGTGCTGATCGACAGCGCAAACAACCTGGCCCGACGCATCAACGAATAACAGCGGCTGCCTGCTGCCGCGATTGTGAGGAGTTTGACCATGTCTACTGCCAAAAACACTGCTGCCGTGGAAAAAGGCTTTGCCCAGACCGGTGCCCATCTGGTCCGTGACGTCAGTCTGCCGGCACTGGTGCTGCACCGCGAGGCGTTGGAACACAACATTCGCTGGATGCAGGACTTCGTCAGCAACAGCGGCGCAGAACTCGCGCCCCACGGCAAAACCAGCATGATCCCGGCGCTGTTTCGTCGGCAAATGGACGCCGGCGCCTGGGGCATCACCCTGGCCAGCGCCACGCAAACCCGAGCGGCCTACGTTCATGGCGTGCGTCGGGTGCTGATGGCCAACCAACTGGTCGGTACACCGAACATGGCGCTGATCGCCGACCTGCTGGCCGACCCGACGTTCGACTTCTATTGCATGGTCGATCACCCGGATAACGTCGCTGACCTCGGCGCGTATTTCGCCTCGCGCGGAGTGCGCCTGAACGTGATGATCGAATACGGCGTGGTGGGTGGGCGTTGCGGTTGCCGCAGCGAACAGGAAGTGCTGGATCTGGCCAAGGCTATCGCGGCGCAGCCGGCATTGGCGCTGACGGGCATCGAAGGTTATGAAGGCGTGATCCACGGGGATCATGCGGTGAGCGGCATTCGTGATTTCGCTTCGTCATTGGTGCGTCTGGCGGTGCAGTTGCAGGACAGCGGCGCATTCGCCATTGCTAAACCGATCATCACCGCGTCGGGTTCGGCCTGGTATGACCTGGTTGCCGAGTCCTTCGAAGCGCAGAACGCGGGTGGGCGTTTCCTTAGCGTACTGCGCCCCGGCAGTTACGTGGCGCATGACCATGGCATCTACAAGGAAGCTCAATGCTGCGTGCTCGACCGCCGCAGCGACTTGCACGAAGGCCTGCGTCCGGCGCTGGAAGTCTGGGCGCACGTGCAGTCGTTGCCGGAACCGGGCTTTGCGGTGATTGCCCTGGGCAAGCGCGACGTGGCCTACGACGCCGGGCTACCGGTGCCGTTGCTGCGTTACAAGGCGGGTGTGGTGCCGGCCAAGGGTGACGATGTCGGCGCCTGCAAGGTGACGGCGGTGATGGATCAGCATGCGTTCATGACCGTGGCGCCGGGTGTGGATTTGCGCGTGGGCGACATCATTTCCTTCGGCACTTCGCATCCGTGCCTGACGTTTGACAAGTGGCGCGTGGGCTGTCTGGTGGATGACCAGTTGAATGTCATCGAGACCATGGAAACCTGTTTCTAAGGGTTCAAGACCACGGCGCGGCCAAGGAACGCATATCAATGTGTGGGGGGCGGCTGGCGAGTCGGGTGATTCAAGTGCCGGAATCCCGGGGGCTCTCAATCCCGGTAAAACACCTGCACCAGGTGATAACCAAACTTGCTCTTGATCGGCCCGTGCACCACCCGCAGCGGTTTCTTGAAAATGACCGCATCGATCACACCGACCATCTGGCCCGGTCGCACTTCACCCAAATCACCCCCGCGCTTGCCGGACGGGCAGGTCGAGTATTTCTTGGCCAGTACATCGAACGCTTCACCCTTGGCGATGCGTTGTTTGAGCTGCTCGGCTTCTTCCGAGGTTTTCACCAGAATGTGGCGGGCTTGAGCTTTCATGGTGCGGTTACCTTGTAGCGGTGGTGGCTATGTGGGTGCCAGCTGGGGGCGCGCGATTATGCCTCAAGTCAGCCCGGTTGACTGATCATCGTACGAATCTTGTTGGCCAGCAGGTCGATGGAGAACGGCTTGGCGACCATGTCCATGCCGTCCTCCAGGAAACCCTGGCGCTCGGCGGCGATTTCCGCATAACCGGTCATGAACAGCACTTTCAGTCCCGGACGATGCTGGCGGGCGATTTCTGCCAGTTGCCGGCCATTCATGCCCGGCAGCCCGACATCGGTGACCAACAGGTCCAGACGCAACCCGGACTCAAGCACGGGCAGCGCACCTTTGGCATCTTCGGCGGCGTGGGCGCGGTAACCGAGCTCGTTCAGCAGATCAAGGACCAGCATGCGCACCGCCGGATCGTCCTCGACCAGCATCACGGTTTCACCGGCAATCGCCGCGGGTGCTTCGCTAACGACCGGTGCAGGTTCTTTTTCTTCCTCGGTCGAATGCAGGCGCGGCAGGTACAACCGCACGCTGGTGCCACGACCGGGCAGGCTGAACAGGCTGACATGGCCACCCGATTGTTGGGCAAAGCCGTAGATCATCGACAGGCCCAGACCGGTGCCCTGGCCGATGGGTTTGGTGGTGAAGAACGGATCGAAAGCCTTGGCCAGCACCGAAGGCGTCATGCCGGTACCGTTATCGCTGACTGCGATCATCACGTAGTCCCCGGCATTGACCGGTTCCAGGGTGGTGATTTCACTGCCGTCGAGATAGGCGTTGGCGGTTTCGATGCGCAGTTCGCCGCCATCGGGCATGGCGTCCCGGGCGTTGATCACCAGGTTGAGCAGCGCATTCTCCAGTTGGCTGACGTCGGTGTTGACCCGCCAGATATTCTCGGCCAGTTGCAATTGGAGTTCGATGTGATTGCCCTTGGTCCTGCTGAGCAGGTCTTCCAGCGAATGGATCAAATCATTGGCGTTGAGCGGTTTGCGGTTGAGCGACTGACGCCTTGAGAACGCCAGCAACCGATGGGTGAGGGCGGCGGCGCGGTTGGCCGAGGACATCGCCGCCTCGGTAAAACGGCCGATCTCTTCGGTTCGCCCTTCGGCAATGAAGCGTTGCATCAGGTCGAGGCTGCCGAGGATGCCGGTGAGCATGTTGTTGAAGTCATGGGCGATACCGCCGGTGAGCTGGCCGACCGCTTCCATTTTCTGCGCGTGGCGCAAGGCGTCTTCGGCGCGCTCGCGTTCGAACATTTCGCTCTGCAGTCGCTCGTTCGCTTCGGCGAGTTGCCGGGTGCGGGCGGCGACCCGCTCCTCGAGGGTTTCGTTAAGAATACGCAGGGCTTCTTCGGTTTTTTTGCGCTCGGTTTCGTCGATCACGAAAATATAGAAACCGTTCACGGCGCCGTCGGCACCGTGGCGCGGCAGGTAATTCATCAACGCCTGACGAATACTGCCGTCGCGGTGTGGCGTGCTGATGCTGAAGCAACCGGGCCTGCCGCACAGGGCTTCGGCGATGTGCGGGGCGCGCAGCGCGTAGGCTTCTTCACCCAGTACTTCAAGAATGGTGCGACCGTAGAGCTCCTGCGGGGTCAGGCCGTACCAGTCGAGGTACGCGGCGTTGTTCAGGCGAAAACGTTCTTCGCGGTCGACGTAACTGATCAGGATCGGCATGGCGTTGATGATCAGTTGCAGCTCGGTCTGGCTCTGGCGCAGCGCCTGTTCGGTGTGTTTGCGCTCGGTCAGGTCCAGGGCGGCACCGAGAAAACGGATCGGTCGGCCATGGTGGTCCTTGTAGCAACGCCCTCGGGCAAACACCCAGCGCAACTGACCGTCGGGTTGCAGCAGGCGGTATTCCTCGGCGTACTCGGTGCCGTGGGTGATGCAGTGCTTGATGCTGCGGGCGATCAGGGCACGGTCTTCGGGGTGCACGCCGTGCAGGTACTCACTGATCGGCAACTGGCCGGCCATGGTCGGGTCGATGCCGTGCAACTGGGCAAAATGCGCGTCAGCGATAAAGCGGTCCTCGCCAATGTCCCAATCCCAGGTGCCGACCGCGTCGGTGGCGGCGAGGGCCAGTTGCAGACGTTCCTCGGTTTCGCGCTGGGCCTTGAGACTGGCCGCAGAACGCTGTTCGAGTTCGAGGGCGATGCGTCGGCGCTCATTGGTTTCGATGGCCGTGACCAGAATGCCCGCGACTTGTGCGCTCTCGTCGCGAATGGGGCTGTAGGTCAGGTCAAGCCAGAAGTCGGAATCCTGGCCCTCACGCTGCAAGGTGAATCGTTGCTCGCTGTAGGTTCGCACCTGGCCTTGCAGGACAGCGCTGTAGATCGGATCGGTGAAGTCTTTCAACTCGGGCCAGGTCTGGTGCGTCGGCTGGCCGAACGCGTGGGGATGTTTGCTGCCGGCCAGCAGGGCGAAGCCGTCGTTGTAGATCTGCGTGAGTTGCGGCCCCCACAGCAACAGCATCGGCATCGGCGAGTGAATCACGATGTCCACGGCGGTTCGCAGGCTCTGCGGCCAGGTGCTTGCCGCGCCCAGCGGACTGTTTGCCCAGTCCAGTCGGGCGATCAAGGCTTGGGCGTCGCTGCCGGTTGGTGTTGATTTCATCAAAGTGTCCTGCGCATGAGTCGCTTTGGCTGGGGCTATTCTTGCACAGGTGACAGGCGCGGGTTGATTCAGAGGCTTGAGCGGTCAATGTAGGCGTGAGCTTGCTCGCGATGGCGTTGGGTCAAATTACATTGATGTCAACTGACACTCCGCTATCGCGAGCAAGCTTGCTCCTACAGGTAATCCCATTTCAATCCATCAGTTCAGGTCGGTCACGGAATTGCTCCAGCGCTTCGGGATTGGCCAGGGCATCGGTGTTTTTTACCTTCTGCCCATGCACCACATTGCGCACCGCCAACTCCATGACCTTGCCGCTGATGGTTCGGGGAACGTCCGTCACCGCGACGATTTTCGCCGGCACGTGGCGTGGTGTGGTGTTGGCGCGAATGACCTGGCGAATCTGCTGTTGCAGTTGCTCATCGAGTTCCACGCCGCCTCGCAACTGCACAAACAGCACCACACGCACGTCATCCTGCCATTGCTGACCAATGGCGACGCTGTCGAGCACTTGCGGGACTTTTTCCACCTGGCGGTAGATTTCCGCCGTACCGATGCGCACGCCACCGGGGTTGAGCACGGCGTCGGAGCGTCCGTGGATCATCATCGCGCCGTGGGACAATTGTTCCGCGTAGTCGCCTTGGGCCCAGACGCCGGGGAACTGGCTGAAATAGGACGTCCGCAGTTTCTCTCCATCCGGATCATTCCACAGCCCGATCGGCATCGCCGGGAAGTGCCGGGTGCACACCAACTCACCTTTCTCGCCGATCACCGGGTGCCCGTCGTCGTTCCACACTTCGACGGCCATGCCCAGGCTCTTGCCCTGTATTTCGCCACGGCGCACCGGTTGCAACGGATTGCCGTTCACGAAGCATGAAACGATGTCGGTGCCCCCCGACATCGACGCCAGGCACAGGTCGGGCTTGAAGTCGCGGTAGACGTAATCGTAACTCTGCGGCGACAGCGCGGAGCCCGTGCACAGCAAAGTTTTCAGGCTGCTCAGGTCGTGGCTTTCCCTGGGCTTCACACCGCTGCTTTCCAGGGTCGCGAGAAACTTGGGGCTGGTGCCGAAGACAGTAATTCGCTCGTCATCGATCAGGTCGACCAGACGCTGCGGGTCAGGCTGGAACGGCGAGCCGTCGTACAGCACCACGGCGCTGCCTACCGCCAGCGCCGAGACCAGCCAGTTCCACATCATCCAGCCGCAGGTGGTGTAGTAGAACAACCGTTCGCCGGGGCCAAGATCGGCATGCAGACCGTGTTCCTTGACGTGTTGCAGCAGCACGCCGCCGGTACTGTGAATGATGCATTTCGGCACACCGGTGGTACCGCTGGAGTAGAGGATGTACAGCGGATGGGCGAACGGCACCGGGACGAAATCCGGTTCGCCGCCGGCCACATAGAAGTCGTCCCACAGCGTGACATTGGCCGTTGTGTGGAAGTCTTCGATGTGCGCTTCCGGCCGTGCGTAAGGCACAACGACCAATTGCCGCAACGACGGCAGGCGTTCGAGGATTTCGTTGACCTTGGCGGTCTGGTCGACGTCGTTGCCGGCATAGCGGTAGCCGGCGCAGGTCAGCAGCACTTTCGGTTCGATCTGGCCGAAACGGTCAACCACGCCCTGGGTGCCGAAGTCCGGAGACGAGCAAGACCAGATCGCACCGAGGCTGGTGGTCGCGAGCATGGCCACCAGGGTCTGCCAGGTGTTGGGCATGCACGCCGCGACCCGGTCGCCCACACGAACACCGGCAGCGATCAAACCGTTTTGAAAACCGGCGACATGTTCCGCCAGCTCGGCCCAGGTCAAGTGTTCGCGTTGGCCGTTCTCACCGACGGCCACCACCGCCACGGCATCGTCGCGACGCCGCAGCAGGTGTTCGGCGAAATTCAGGGTGGCACCGGGAAACCACTCGGCGCTGGGCATCTGCGGCCCTTCGAGCAGCACCGCGTCGGGTTGTTGGTGAAAGCGGATGTCGAAGAAGTCGACGATGGCTTGCCAGAAGTCCCGCCGCTGATCGATGGACCATTGGTGCAGGGCGGGATAGTCGTCGATGTGCAGGCGATGGCGCTGATTGATGAAGCGCCGAAAGGCCTCCATGCGGGTCTTGCCGATGCGTTCGGCGCTGGGTTGCCAGAGGATGTCGGACATGGAATGCCTCTTCTTTTTTATGCCTTCACACAGGCTTGTGTGCCGCAAGCTGTTGTGGCGAGGGAGCTTGCTCCCGCTGGGTGGCGAAGCCACCCCAATAGTCTTGCAGACAATACCGGTTGCCTGGATTTGCGACTGCTGCGCAGCCGAGCGGGAGCAAGCTCCCTCGCCACAAAAGCAGGCGGCAGTTACTGCGCCAACCACCCACCATCGATATTCCACGCCGCACCGCGCACCTGACTCCCCGCATCACTGCACAGGAACAGCACCAGTTCACCCAATTGTGGCGGTGTCACGAATTCCAGCGAGGGCTGCTTTTCGGCCAGTAAATCGTGCTGCGCCTGCTGCGGATCAATCCCGGTCGCGGCGCGGTCATCGATCTGCTTCTGCACCAGCGGCGTCAGCACCCAGCCCGGGCAAATCGCATTGCAGGTGACCTGGGTGGTGGCCGTTTCCAGTGCGACCACTTTGGTCAGACCGATCACCCCATGCTTGGCGGCGACGTAAGCTGCTTTGCCCACCGAACCGACCATCCCGTGCACCGAGGCAATGTTGATCACCCGACCCCAACCCTTGGCACGCATACCCGGCAGGCTCAGCCGGGTACTGTGGAACACCGATGACAGGTTGATCGCAATGATCGAATCCCAGCGTTCCACCGAAAACTCATCGACGGGCGCGACGTGCTGAATGCCGGCGTTGTTGACCAGAATGTCGATGCCGCCGAACTCGCGCTCGGCGTAGGCGATCATGTCGGCGATTTGCGCGGGGTCGCTGACATCGGCCGGGTGATGGCCGACCTTGCCGCCGAACTGTGCCACGTCGGCAATCACTTTGGATGCATCGCCGAACCCGTTGAGGATCAGGTTGGCCCCAGCCTTGGCCAGGCTGAGGGCAATCCCCAGGCCGATGCCGCTGGTGGAGCCGGTGACCAGTGCGGTCTTGCCCGAAAGAGTCGTCATGAATACCTCACACAATGCCAGTGGCGTAGAAGGTGCCGATCACCACGAAAACCGCCAGGGTCTTGATCAGCGTAATACAGAAAATGTCTTTGTAAGCCTCGCGGTGGGTCAGGCCGGTGACCGCCAGCAAGGTAATCACCGCGCCATTGTGCGGCAGGGTGTCCATGCCGCCGCTGGCCATCGACGCCACCCGGTGCATCACTTCCAGGGGAATGTTCGCAGCGTGGGCGGCGCTGATGAATTGCTCGGACATTGCCGCCAGCGCGATGCTCATGCCGCCCGATGCCGAGCCGGTGATACCGGCCAACAGGGTCACGGTAATCGCTTCGTTGACCAGCGGATTGGGAATGCCCTTGAGCCAATCGGCCAGCACCAGGAAGCCTGGCAGCGAGGCGATCACCGCACCGAAGCCGTATTCCGAGGCAGTGTTCATCGCCGCGAGCAGTGCACCGCTGACCGCACTTTTACTGCCTTCAGCCAGTTTGCTGCGAATCGCCTGGAAACCAAACGCGAGCACCATGAGGATGCCCACCAGCAACGCCGCCTGAACCGCCCAGATCGCGGTGAGCTTGGCGATTTCGGTGGTGACCGGCGTGGTCATGCCCGGCAGCGCCAGGCTGTGGGTCTTGCCGTACCACTGCGGAATCCACTGGGTGAAGAGCAGGTTCATGATGCCCACCGCGAGCAACGGCGACAGGGCGAGCCATGGGTTGGGCAGCTTGATGTCGGCGGCGGTTTCCGGTTCGTTGCGCAGGTCCGAGCCATAGCCTTCACCGCTGCGTTGGGCCTTGTTGCGCTG
Source organism: Pseudomonas sp. Irchel s3b5 (assembly GCF_900187435.1). Lineage (NCBI taxonomy): Bacteria > Pseudomonadati > Pseudomonadota > Gammaproteobacteria > Pseudomonadales > Pseudomonadaceae > Pseudomonas > Pseudomonas sp. Irchel s3b5. The sequence goes on along the minus strand of NZ_FYDY01000014.1, from coordinate 107,577 downwards.
GCGCTGGAGAAACAGCATGCCGGCGCTGAACACGAAGATCGTGCCGATCACACCCAGCCACGGCGCCGCCCACGCGGTGGTGTTGAAGAAGGTGCTGGGAATGATGTTCTGGATCTGCGGCGTGCCGGGCAGGGCGTCCATGGTGAACGAGAACGCGCCGAGGGCGATGGTCGCCGGGATCAGGCGCTTGGGAATGTTGCTTTGGCGGAACATCTCGGCGGCAAATGGATAGACCGCGAAGACCACCACGAACAGCGAGACGCCGCCGTAGGTCAGCAGGGCGCAGACCAGCACGATCACCAGCATGGCCTGACGCGTGCCGAGCAGGCGAATCGCGGCGGCAACGATGGAACGCGAGAACCCCGACAACTCGATCAACTTGCCAAACACCGCACCGAGCAGGAACACCGGGAAATACAGTTTGATGAAGCCGACCATTTTCTCCATGAACACGCCGGTGAAGGCGGGCGCGACGGCAGAAGGGTCGGTGAGCAGGACGGCGCCAAGGGCGGCAATCGGGGCGAAAAGGATAACGCTGTAGCCACGGTAAGCAGCCAGCATCAGCAGCGCGAGGGCTGCCAAGGCAATGATCACACTCATGGTGTGTCTCCTGGGTTGTTATTTTTGTAGGGTGGATCTTTTGTAGGAGAGGCGTATAGCGACTTTCGTGCCAGATAGCTAAGGCGTTGAAATATAAGGATATAGCTGTTTGTTTTGAGTTGAATGAGGATGGTTTGTCTCAAGATTGAGACTTTTGGAGGGAGTGAGGACCTCATCGCGAGCAAGCTCGCTCCTACAGTGGTCCGCGCTCCCACATAAAGCTCCGTCTTCCTGTAGGAGCGAGCTTGTTCGCGATGGATTATCCAATAATTGAGATTTATGTCTCATTAATGAGATTCGGCAATCCCCAACGCCACCATCTTCTTGTACAACGTCGACCGCCCCAGCCCCAGTCGCGCCGCTGCTTGAACCACCTTTCCCCCGCATTGCGCGAGGGTGGATTCAATCAATTGCCGGTCAAACCGTTCCCGGGCTGCACTGAACGTCTCATAAGCAACCGCTTCGAAGGGCGGCGGAGACAGACGTTCAACGGGTGTGAATGTGCCAATGGCTGCCCGCAGATCCGTGGCTGTCAGGCGCAAGTCATCGCTGAGCAGGGCGGCGCGTTCCAGCACGTTGCGCAGCTCACGGATGTTTCCCGGCCAGGCATGCTGGCTCAGCAGCGCCAGGGCTTCGTGGTGCAGTTCATGCTGGCTGCGCAGTTCCTCCAGAATCGCTTCGCTCAGGGCCGGCAGGTCGTCAAGACGGTCGCGCAGGGGCGGTACCTGGATCGGCAAGACGTTGAGGCGGTAGTACAAATCGGCACGAAACTCACCGCGTTTGATCGCGGCTTCGAGGTCGGTGGAGGTTGCGGCAATCACCCGCACATCGCTCTGGATCACTTCATTGGAGCCGACGGGTTCGAACTCCTTTTCCTGCAACACCCGCAGCAGTTTGCTTTGCAGGGGCAGCGGCATGTCGCCGATTTCATCGAGAAACAAGGTGCCGCCCTGGGCGATTTGCAGTTTGCCGGCACGCCCCTTGCGGTCGGCGCCGGTAAAGGCGCCGGGCGCCGTGCCGAAAAATTCGGCTTCCAGCAATGATTCCGGAATAGCCGCGCTGTTGATGCTGACAAACGCCTTGTGCGCCCGCGGCGACGCATTGTGGATCGCCTGGGCCAGCAATTCCTTGCCGGTACCGGTTTCGCCGAGCAGCAACACAGGCGATTCCGTACTCGCACTACGACGTGCCCGACGTTTGACTTCCAGGCTGGCGGCGCTGGTGCCAATGAAATGAGCGAAGTTGTATTTGGTTTGCCGCGCGCGCAGCAGTGAACGGGTAGAGGCCAGTTCTTCCTGCATGCTCATGTAGCGCTTGAGCATCGGCGACAGGCTGCGCAATTCGTCGAACAGGGCGAAGCCGATGGCGCCGATCACCACGCCGGCATCGTCATGAATCGGCAGGCGCATGACCACCAGTGGTTCTTTGGAGGTGTCTTGCATGTCGAGCAAAATCGGCCGGCCGGTGCGCACCACTTCGCGCAACAGGCTGCCGGGGATCACGCTTTCGCAGGCCTTGCCGATCGCGCTTTCAGCCGACTCCAGGCCGAAGCGCCGGGCGTAGCGCTCGTTCATCCAGACGATGTTGGCGTCACGGTCGACGATCACCGTGCCTTCACTCGACTGCTCGATGATCTCGAACAATGAGCGGATCGCCAGCAGGCGCACGCGCTGGTAGTCCTTAAGGCTTTCGGTGGTGTTCATCGGTATTGATCCTTGTTTCTCGTTGACTGTTCGGGCCCCATCGTCGGAACGCCGCCCGGGGCAAGCCCGCGATGGCTGCGACACGGTTCAACTGCCAGGCGCGATTATGCCTGCCCCAACATCGCCGCTGCCATTAGCTCTTTGGTGTACGGGTGCTGCGGCGAATCGAACACATCATGGCTGGCGCCGCGTTCCACCACTTTGCCGTCCTTGATCACGATCATGTCGTGGGCAAGCGCGCGCACCACTGCCAGGTCATGGCTGATGAACAGGTAGGTCAAACCGTGTTTTTCCTGAAGCTGGCGAAGCAGGGCGACGACCTGTTTTTGCACGGTGCGGTCCAGCGCCGACGTCGGTTCGTCGAGCAGGATCAATGCCGGTTTCAGCACCAGCGCCCGGGCAATGGCGATGCGCTGACGTTGGCCGCCGGAAAATTCGTGGGGGTAGCGATGGCGGCTTTGCGGGTCGAGCCCGACTTCTTGCAACGCCCGGATCACTTCGGCGTTGCATTGCTCCGTCGTCAACTGGCTGTGCACTTCAAGGCCTTCGCTGATGATTTGCGCCACCGACATGCGCGGGCTGAGGCTGCCAAACGGATCCTGGAACACCACCTGCATCTTCTTGCGCCACGGACGCAGCTGCTTTTGCGTCAGCTCCTCCAGCGCTTCGCCCTGAAAGCGAATGCCGCCTTCGGAGTCGAGCAGGCGCAGGATCGCCTGACCCAGCGTGGACTTTCCGGAGCCGGATTCACCGACAATACCCAGCGTCTTGCCGCGCTGAATGTTCAGGCTGATGCCATCCACGGCGCGCAGATAGGTCTTGCGCTGAAACAGTCCGCCACTGACCGGAAACTGCACCCGCAAATCATCCACCTCCAGCACGTTTTCGCGTTCGTCCCGGGGCAGGGCTTCGCCCTCCGGTTCGGCGTTCAGCAGCACGCAGCTGTAAGGGTGTTTCGGTTCGGTGAACAGGGTTTCGCACGACGCCTGTTCGACGATTTCCCCGGCCTTCATCACGCACACGCGCTGGGCGATGCTGCGCACTAGATTGAGGTCGTGACTGATCAGCAGCAGCGACATGCCCAGCCGTTGCTGCAAGGATTTGAGCAGCAGCAGGATTTTGCGCTGCACCGTCACATCAAGCGCCGTGGTGGGTTCGTCGGCGATCAACAGTTCCGGCTCGCAGGCCAGGGCCATGGCAATCATCACCCGCTGGCGCTGCCCGCCGGACAGTTGATGGGGATAGGCTTTCAGTCGCTCCTGGGGTTTTTGGATGCCCACCAGCTGCAGCAATTCAAGAATCCGCGCCTGCGCCGCTTTCCCGGCCATGCCTTTGTGCACCAGCAGCGTTTCACCGATCTGCTTTTCGATGCTGTGCAGCGGGTTGAGCGAAGTCATCGGCTCCTGAAAGATCATTGCGATGCGGTCGCCGCGCAGTTTGCGCAATTTTCCGGCATCGGCCCCTACCAGTTCCTGGCCGCGATAGCGGATGCTGCCGGTTGTCTCGGTGCCGCATTCGGGCAGCAATTGCAGGATCGAATGGGCCGTGACGGACTTACCCGAGCCGGACTCGCCCACCAGCGCGAGGCATTCGCCGGGGCGGATGTCCAGGCACAGGTTGCGCACCACGGTCTGGCCGCTGAAGGCGACGCTGAGGTCACGGATTTCGATCAGGTTGGTCATTTCAAGTTTCCGCTTCAAGAGCGCGGGTCAAAGGCATCGCGCAAGGCTTCGCCAATAAACACCAGTAAAGAAAGAATCAGCGCCAGGGTGAAAAACGCCGTCAGGCCCAGCCATGGCGCTTGCAGGTTCTGCTTGCCTTGGCCGATCAGTTCGCCCAGCGAAGCACTGCCCGCCGGCATGCCGAACCCGAGAAAATCCAGCGCCGTCAGGGTCGAAATGGCACCGGTCAGAATGAAAGGCAAATAACTCAGCGTCGCATTCATGGCGTTGGGCAGGATGTGTCGCACGATCACTTTTCGGTCGCTCAGGCCAAGTGCCCGTGCGGCTTTGACGTATTCCAGATTGCGCCCGCGCAGGAACTCGGCGCGCACCACGTCCACTAGGGCCAGCCAGGAAAACAGCGTCATGATCCCCAGCAGCCACCAGAAATTCGGCTCGACAAAACCGGACAAAATGATCAGCAGGTACAGCACCGGCAACCCGGACCAGACTTCCAGCAATCGTTGACCCAGCAGATCGACCCAGCCGCCGTAATACCCTTGCAGGGCACCGGCGGCGATACCGATCAGGGCGCTGACAAACGTCAACATCAAGGCAAACAGAATCGACACCCGCGCACCGAAAATCACCCGGGCCAGCACGTCCCGTGACTGGTCATCGGTGCCCAGCCAGTTCACGCTGGTCGGCGGGCTCGGGGCGGGTTTGATCAAGTCGTAATTCGGCGTGTCGTCGCTGAACGGAATCGGCGGAAACAGCAGCCAGCCGCCATCCTTTTTAATCAGCTGCTGTACGTAATCACTGCGGTAGTCGGCCTGGAATGGCAGTTGCCCGCCGAACTCCTGCTCGGTGTAGCGCTTGAGCGCCGGGAAATACCACTGACCCTGATAACTGACGATCAGCGGTTTGTCGTTGGCGATCAGTTCGCCGCCGAGGGTCAGTGCGAACAGACCGATAAACAGCCACAGCGACCACCAGCCACGACGGTTTTTCTTGAAACGCTCGAATCGACGACGCGCCAATGGGGAAAGCGTGAGCATCAGGCGTTCCTCGCGGCAAAGTCGATACGCGGGTCGACCAGGGTGTAGCAGAGGTCGCCGACGAGTTTTATCAGAAGGCCGAACAAGGTGAAGATGAAGAGCGAGCCGAACACCACCGGATAGTCCCGCGACACAGCCGCTTCGTAACTCATGCGGCCCAGGCCATCGAGGGAGAAAATCACTTCGATCAGCAACGAGCCGGCAAAAAATACGCTAATGAACGCCTGCGGAATCCCCGACACCACCAGCAACATCGCGTTGCGGAACACATGGCCGTACAACACGCGGCGCTCGCTCAAGCCCTTGGCGCGGGCGGTGACCACGTATTGTCGGGTGATTTCATTGAGGAACGAGTTTTTGGTCAGGATGGTCAGCGTTGCGAAACCACCGATCACCAGCGCCGTCACCGGCAGTACCAGGTGCCAGAAGTAATCGGCGACTTTACCGACGGTCGACAACGAGTCGAAATTGTCCGAGACCAGTCCGCGAACCGGGAACCAGTTCAACGAGGTGCCTCCGGCAAACACTACGATCAGGAACATGGCGAACAGGAACGCCGGCATGGCGTAGCCGATGATGATCGCCGTGCTGCTCCAGATATCGAAATGGCTGCCGTGATGCACGGCCTTGCGAATGCCCAGCGGGATCGACACCAGATAAGTGATCAGCGTTGCCCAGAGCCCGAGGGAAATGGTGACCGGCATTTTTTCCAGGATCAGGTCGGTGACCGTGGCGCCACGAAAGAAGCTCTTGCCGAAATCCAGCCGGGCGTAACTGGTGAGCATCAGCCACAGACGCTCGTGCGCGGGTTTGTCGAAGCCGTACTGTTTTTCGATGTCTTTTATCAATTGAGGATCGAGGCCGCGACTGGCCCGGGACGTGCTGCTCACGGAGTCACCGGAACCGCCACCGACCGCGGCGCCGCCAATGCCTTGCAGGTGCGCGATGGCTTGTTCCACTGGCCCGCCCGGTGCGGCCTGGACGATCACGAAATTGACCAGAAGAATGATCACCAGCGTCGGAATGATCAGCAGCAGACGCCGCAGTATGTATGCCCACATCAGTGCGGTCCTCCGGGTCTGCCACGGCGAATGCGCTCGGCCGTCATTTCCTGATTGGTCAACGGTGTGGTGCTCATTTCCCACCAGCTCTCGATGGCTTCGTCATTGCTCGCTTGCACATTCGGGATGCCAAAGCGGTTCCACCAGACGGTGGAGGTGCCAGGCGGGTAGTAGTTGGGAATCCAGTAGTAATTCCACTGCAATACACGGTCGAGGGCGTGGGCATAGTGCAGCATGTCAGCCTGGGTGTTGGCGCGCACCAGTCCGGCGATCAGGGAGTCCACCGCGGGGTTCTTCAACACCATGTAGTTGTTGGAGCCGGGGTCGGTGGCGGCGGCCGAGCCGAAATAATTGAACAGTTCGCCTCCGGGCGAAGTGGTCACCGGATAGCCGGTGACGATCATGTCGTAATCTCGGCTCATCAGGCGATTGACGTACTGGGATGAGTCGATGCGGCGGATATTCAGTTCGATGCCGATCTGCTTCAGCGTGCGCTTATAGGGCAACAGCAAACGGTCCATGCCGTTCTGGCTGATCAGGAACGTGAAGCTCAGCGGTTCACCGTCGGCGTTCACCAGTTGATCACCATCGGGTTTCCAGCCGGCCTGTTCGAGCAGGTCCAGGGCTTGCAGTTGCTTGTCGCGAATCACGCCGCTGCCATCGGTTTTCGGCGCCTCGAACACTTTGCTGAAAACTTCGTCGGGAATCTGTCCGCGCAGCGGTTCGAGGATCGCCAGTTCTCCGGCATCCGGCAGTTGCCGGGCGGCGAGGTCGGTGTTGGAGAAGTAGCTTTGCTGGCGGATGTACAGGTTGCGCATCATCTGCCGGTTGCTCCATTCGAAGTCCCACAGCATCACCAGCGCCTGACGTACCCGACGGTCCTGGAACATCGGTTTTTGCAGGTTGAACACGAAGCCTTGAGACGGTTGCGGCGCCTCGGTGGCGAGGTGGGCTTTTTGCAGGCGACCGTCGCTCAAGGCCGGACTTTCGTAGCCGATGGAATAACCGGTGGCGGAAAACTCACGGTTGTAGTCGTAGGCGCCACCGCGCAGGACTTGGCGCGCGACGTCGGTATCACCGAAATACTCGAGGCTGAAATGATCGAAGTTGTACAAGCCGCGGCTGACGGGCAACTCCTTGCCCCACCAATCGGGGTTGCGCTCGAACGTGATGCTGCGACCCGAATCGACTTTGCCTACTTTATAGGGGCCGCTGCCCAGCGGCGGTTCATAACCGCCACCGCCGGCAAAATCCCGGGTCTTCCACCAATGCTCGGGAAACACCGGCAAGGTTGCGATGTCGAGGGGCAGGGTGCGGTTTTCGTTGTTCTTGAAGTCAAAGCGAACGACCAGTGGCGATTCCACTTCGACGCCTTTGACGTCGGCGAATTGAGTGCGATAGCGCAGGCTGCCCTGGGTCATCAGCAGGTCGAAGGTATAGCGCACGTCTTCGGCGGTGATGGGCTTGCCGTCGGCAAAACGCGCCTTGGGATTGAGGTAGAAACGCAGGGACAGGCGGTCATCGGAACGCTCCATCTTCTGCGCCACCAGACCGTACACCGTGTAGGGCTCGTCCAGTGAACGCTGGGCCAGCGGTGAATACAGCAAACCATCGATCTGTGTGACGCCGATGCCTTTATCGATGTAGGGCAGGACATGGTCGAAGTGGCCGATTTCAATCGCTGAACGACGCATCGTGCCGCCCTTGGGGGCTTGCGGGTTGGTGTAGGCAAAATGACTGAAACCGGCTGGGTACTTGGCCGGTTCGCCGTAGACGGTCATTGCGTGTTGCGGCGCTGCGTTCACACCAACGGCGCCCAACAGCAGGGCCACGGCAGTGAACAATAAAATAGGGAAAGCCAGTCGCATTGTCAGCCTTAAAGCCGGGGGATAAACGATGATTTGTACGCTAGCGGCGCGTCCCTCGCCAGCCGTATTAACGTACCTGAAACACAACGGCCCACCAAATGGCGGGCCGTTGTGCGAAAAACTCAAGCGTTGATCAGTCCTGGCGGCTGGTCACTTCCAGCAGGTGGTAACCGAACTGGGTCTTCACCGGGCCTTGCACGACGTTGATTGGCGCGCTGAAAACAACGGTGTCGAATTCCTTGACCATCTGGCCTGGACCGAACGAACCGAGGTCACCGCCCTGGCGGCTGGATGGGCAAGTGGAGTTAGCCTTGGCAACTTCGGCGAAGTCGGCGCCGCCTTCGATTTGGGCCTTGAGTTCGTTGCACTTGTCTTCGCTGGCAACAAGGATGTGACGGGCAGTGGCTTTAGCCATGGGAAAATTCTCCATTCAGTGTTTTGCAAAGTGCTGAGCCTACCGGATTCAGGGCGCTATTTCTCCTCAAAAGTTCCAACCTGCGCGGGACCCGGAGCAAGGTGTCTGTCACAGGCCGACCTCTCTCAAGCGTTCGGCATGCTCCACAAACAGTTCAACCGGATCGATGTTCGTGCGCAGTTGACCCGCCGGCTGGCTGATAGTGTCCAGATGATCCAGGGCGTAGTCGGAGCGGATCACCGTGCCCAAATGGGAACTGAAGCGTCCGACCATGCCATCGTTCTGATCGGCTTCGGTGATGAAGTAGCGGGAAAAAGCACGGCACAGGGTGTGGAACGGGTCGAGCGCGTTAACACCTTCGGCGAGCACATTGGGCTGAAGGACACCGCTCCATGAGTAATAGCGAACGCCATCGACCAGCTCTCGACCCTCGCCACCCCAGGTTTTGGGTAAGCCCTGTGGGTACTTGTCGTTGAAGGCGCCTACGCCTTCGGTGGTCAGGGCATTCAGTGCAGCGACTGCGTTGCGCGCCAGGTAATGGTCGTTGCTGAGGGTTGCCAGGAAGTCGGCAAACAAGGTCACGACCGCCTCGGCAACTTGTTCCGGCAAGCGCCCGGGTGTCAGCGCCTTGCGCAGGAAATCAGCCAGTTCCGAACCGTGATTCGGCCCGCTGACCGACGTCACCGAAGCGACCCTGCCTGGCGCAACCGCTGCAGCATAGCGTGCAGCGAGTGCGCCCTGACTGTGTCCGATCAGGTTGACTTTACTTGCGCCTGTTCCTTCCAGTACCCGCTCGATTTGCGCCAGTAGTTGGTCGCCACGAACTTCATTGCTATGAATGGCTGACAGTTGCGGCACGAATACCCTTGCGCCGCTGTTTCGCAGGGCCTGTTTGATGTCATGGAAGAGTTCGAATTTGCCGATTCGTTCGACTCCGAACAGACCATGGATCAGCAGGATTGGGTGGCAGGTGTTTGCATTCCGTTGCATGTTCGTACCTTTTCGCAGCAGTTCGTGGGAGGTGCAGTGCGCTTCACTCTAAAACACTCAACGCTGGCGCGATGTATGAAAAGTCCGCTGAAAACCGATGAAAACGGTATAGATCCGGTATGAAAACACGCATGTATTTGCGGTCTTGGTCGGATTATCTGGACGTCTATATGGCTCGACAGCGCGCATTCCAACGCAAATGCCTACTTTGCAAACGTCGATTTTCCGAGCAAAACAGCGCGAGCGCCCGACATCACAATTGAAAGGCGTGGGGTTCAATAGTCGTCATTCGAAGCCGGCCAACCGATCGGCGTTATTCCAAGGACTGGAGAGAAAGAATGAGTACTCACGAAACCGATCCCCTTATTGTCACGCAGCCACACTTACCCCTTCCTCAATTGGTACAAGCGCAAAACGGCGTGTTGAATCCGGCGGATAGAAAGGCAGTGGTCAAAGTGGGGCCTTATCCCGGTATGGCGTGTGGCGACAAACTGCTGTTGACCTGGGCAGGCCTGGATACGGATGGCCTTGCTTACAAGTACCAAGTCTCGCGATTCGTCAGTGAGAGCAGGGTGGGCGAAGAAATAGTCTTCAATATCAGCGACAGGCATATTGCGGCACTGGATGGGGGTTCCCTCGAAATCCATTACGCACTCAGCACTGCACGCTTCGCCGAACCGGTGCATTCCGGTGTTTTACAACTGAGTGTGGGCGATATCAGGTCTGATCTGCTGCCAGCGACGGCGAATGACGCTGTTGGCGGAACACTCGACCCTGAGCGGGTAAAGGAAGGAGCGCTCGTCACCATCAGGCCTTACGCACGAATGGCCGCGGGAGACTGGGTTCTGTTCACTTGGTCGGGTGTTACGCCCGAGGCCAGTTTCAGTGATGTGCTGAAAGTCGAGGCGTTTGCCGTGGGGGGTGAGCTGTCATTCTGGGTCGGCCCGGAATTTGTAACGCCCAATCTCGGTGCCACGGTGACGTTCGGTTACTGCGTTAAACAACAAGGCCAGGCACACCTTTATTCGGAGCCAGCACAGCTGTTGATCGGCAGCCTGGAGCGGGGTGCGCTTGCATCACCTGTCGTGCTGGAAGCTGAGGAAGGTTGGCTTGATCTTCAGGACACGCTGGATGGCGTAACCATCGTGATCGAAGATGCCCAAGCCGAAGATGGCGAACTGGTTTACCTGAAATGCGACGGGGACGATTTCTTTCACCGCGACGATCGCGAAATAACGAGGGAAACAGCCGGTCAAGCCGTGGTGTTCATTGTTCCTTACCGGTTTTGGAGGGAGCATTCGGGCTCAACGATTCGAGTTTCCTACCAGGTCGAACGCCTCGACGATAGCAGTCAGCAATCGGACGTGACGTTGGTGCAGGTGCAACCGCAAATCGGGTAAGAATCCGTAGCCGTCATCCAGTGCTCGGTATGAGGCTGGATGACGGGGCATCAGTGTTTACGCTCGCAGTCGATCTGCGGCCCGGAGCAACAGGTGTTCCGTACCGGTCCAGCCAAGGCAGCCATCGGTGACGGACACCCCGTATTGCATTGACGCACCCAGGGGTTGGCATCTTTCGAACAAATGACTTTCGATCATCATGCCGATCAGTGAACGGTCGCCTTGCAAACGCTGTTCAAGGACATCATCGAACACAGCAGGTTGGCGCAATGGGTCCTTGCCGCTATTGGCATGGCTGCAATCGACCATGATCCGGGCGGGAATCTTCAATCGAGTCAGATCGCTGTGCACCTGGGCGACACTGGCGCGATCGTAGTTCGGTCCACGATGGCCGCCACGTAGTACCAAATGAGTATCTGCATTACCGGGCGTTTGAATGATCGCCGGGTGGCCTTGGCTATCGACACCAAAATGCCGATGCGGATGGGCGGCCGAACGCATGGCATCAGTGGCCACACCAACGCCACCGTCGGTGCCGTTCTTGAAACCGACCGGCATGCTCAGGCCGCTGGCCATTTCCCGGTGGATCTGCGATTCGGTCGTACGGGCCCCAATGGCTACCCAGCTGAGTAAATCGTCAAAGTAGCCGGCCGCCATCGGTTGCAACAGCTCGGTAGCAACCGGCAGGCCCAGACGGAGCATTTCACGCATCAGTTCACGGGACAGCGTCAGGCCGCCAGCCATGTCATCGCTGCCATCCAGTCGCGGATCGTAGGCCAGGCCTTTCCAGCCGACAGTGGTACGGGGTTTTTCGACATAGGCACGCATCACCAACAACATCTGGTCGCTGACTTCAGTGGCCAGGCGGGCAAGCTTGCCAGCGTATTCAAGAGCTGATTCGGGATCGTGAATCGAGCAAGGGCCGACGATGACCAAAAGACGGGAATCTTCACCGTTAAGGATCGCGCGAACCGCTTGGCGGTGCGCATTGACCTGATGGATCAACGCATTGCTCAGAGGAAGTTGCTGTTTGAGTTGCAATGAGCTGGGCAGGCGCGAGGTCAGCGCTTCATTGGCCGGGCTCAGTGTGGACAGCGGTAGTGCGCAGACGGAGGAGTTCATATGAATGGCTTCCTGGGCTGAAGGCGGGGTCATGCCCGCGCAATCGGCCCTACTGGGGTGTTCGACAATTGGCCGGATCGGCTGCGTGTATGTGCTTGCCACCTGTGGGTGACCGATCGGAGGCGGCAGGCTGTCCCGAGCGGAGGGTGGTAAATCGCCAGGCGGTAAAACTGTCGTAACGGTAATAAGTGGCGTAGTTCATTGCGTTGATCCTCTGAATGTCTGGTGTGTCGCTAAAAATGACAGGGCTGAAAAAACAAAACCCCCGGTCGGGAGGCCGACCGGGGGTTGAGAAATCTCTGGTGGCGACCCGTTTGAAGTGGGCGCCGTGTGGGTATCAGGCGCGTCAGTGGCTAAACCAATACCCAAAATAAAAGCTGATCGGGGCACAAGCGTCATTTACCCGGGCAGCCGCAACCGAGCGCAGGGCGCTGGCGGTACGAAGCTGTGAAAGGGTGTTGAGCATGACGTGTCTCCAATGGATGCGCCGAGCTTACTAGAGGCCGGTACGCAGATTCAATCAGAAATTGCTATCGATCGTCGTTGGCGACTTCTATCACTTGAGTGCCTGTACAGGCGCGAGACGCCTGGCGTCTGCGACAAGCGTTTGAAGATGAATTGAAACTTTTTATCTGACGCTTTCCGCTAGGTCTGCCAGTCGCTTTTTGCTAAGGTGTCTGGCAACCCAATAAGACCATATTGCGAGGTGTCTGCTTGATTAGGGTGCTAGTAGTCGATGACCATGATCTCGTTCGTACAGGCATTACACGAATGCTGGCTGACATCGATGGCCTGCAAGTGGTCGGCCAGGCTGAATCGGGTGAAGAGTCCCTGATCAAGGCGCGTGAGCTGAAACCCGATGTGGTGTTGATGGACGTCAAGATGCCCGGTATTGGCGGTCTTGAAGCCACCCGAAAATTGTTGCGCAGCCATCCGGACATCAAAGTCGTCGCGGTGACCGTCTGTGAGGAAGACCCGTTTCCTACACGGCTGTTGCAAGCCGGTGCCGCGGGCTACCTGACCAAGGGCGCCGGGTTGCCGGAAATGGTCCAGGCCATTCGCCTGGTGTTTGCCGGACAACGCTACATCAGCCCGCAGATTGCACAGCAACTGGCCATCAAATCTTTTCAGCCGACCAACGATTCTCCCTTCGATACCCTGTCGGAGCGAGAAATCCAGATCGCATTGATGATTGTCGGTTGCCAGAAAGTGCAGATCATTTCCGACAAACTGTGCCTCTCCCCAAAAACCGTGAACACCTACCGTTACCGCATCTTCGAAAAGCTTTCGATCAGCAGTGATGTCGAGTTGACGCTGTTGGCGGTTCGACACGGCATGGTTGACGCCAGCCTCTGAAAATGACCGAAACCTTTGATCCAAGCGCCTTTCTGTCAACGGTCAGTGGGCGTCCCGGCGTGTACCGCATGTTCGATAGCGAGGCGCGGCTGCTTTACGTCGGTAAAGCCAAAAACCTCAAGAATCGCCTCTCGAGTTACTTTCGCAAATCGGGCCTTGCCCCCAAGACCGCCGCTTTGGTGGCGCGTATCGCGCAAGTCGAAACGACCATCACGGCCAACGAAACCGAAGCCTTGCTGCTTGAGCAGACGCTGATCAAAGAGTGGCGGCCGCCCTACAACATCCTGTTGCGCGACGACAAATCCTATCCTTATGTCTATCTCTCGGACGGTGACTTTCCACGTCTGAGCATTCATCGCGGCGCGAAAAAGGGTAAGGGCAAGTATTTCGGGCCTTATCCCAGCGCGGGGGCCATTCGCGAAAGCTTGAGTCTGTTACAAAAGACGTTTTTTGTTCGCCAATGCGAAGACAGTTATTACAAGAACCGGACGCGTCCATGCCTGCAATACCAGATCAAACGGTGTAAGGCTCCCTGTGTCGGTCTGGTTGAGCCCGAGGTCTACGCGGAAGATGTGCGGCACTCGGTGATGTTCCTTGAGGGGCGCAGCAATGCGCTGACCGATGAGTTGTCCGCCGGGATGGAAGACGCCGCGGTCAATCTGGAGTTCGAGCGCGCCGCCGAGTTGCGTGATCAGATCGCCTTGCTTCGCCGGGTTCAGGATCAGCAGAGCATGGAAGGCGGAACGGGCGACGTCGATGTGATCGCAGCCTTCGTCAACCCGGGCGGCGCCTGTGTTCATCTGATCAGTGTGCGGGGCGGGCGGGTGCTCGGGAGCAAGAACTTCTTCCCCCAAGTGGGTATCGAGGAAGACGTTTCCGAAGTCATGGCTGCTTTTTTGGGTCAGTACTACATCACCAGTCCCGAGCGCGATTTGCCCAGTGAATTGATTGTTAACGTGGTTCACGACGACTTTCCGACACTGATCACCGCCATCGATGAGCTGCGCGGTCGGGAGCTGACCATCAGCCATCGGGTGCGCGGGACGCGGGCGCGTTGGCAGCAACTGGCGGTGACCAATGCCGAGCAGGCGTTGGGTGCTCGCCTGGCCAACCGCCAGCATGTCGCCGCTCGCTTTGAAGCGCTGGCAGAAGTCCTGAAGCTGGACGAGCCGCCGCAGCGCCTTGAGTGTTATGACATCAGTCACTCCAGCGGTGAAGCGACCGTGGCGTCCTGCGTGGTCTTTGGACCAGAAGGCCCGATCAAATCCGACTACCGTCGCTACAACATCGAAGGCGTTACGGCAGGCGACGATTACGCGGCAATGCACCAGGCGTTGACTCGACGCTTCAGCAAATTGAAGGACGGGGAGGGCAAGTTGCCGGACATCCTTCTGGTGGACGGTGGTAAAGGTCAGTTGTCCATGGCTCGCGATGTGCTCAACGAGTTGGCCGTACCCGATCTGATCTTGTTGGGTGTGGCCAAGGGTGCGACGCGCAAGGCAGGCTTCGAAACCCTCTATCTCAATGATGCTGCCCATGAATTCACCTTGCGCGGCGACTCGCCGGCATTGCATCTGATTCAGCAGATCAGGGACGAAGCCCACCGTTTTGCAATTACCGGGCACCGCGCCCGTCGCGGAAAAACGCGTCGGACGTCTACACTAGAGGGCGTGGCTGGCGTTGGACCTACACGTCGGCGTGACTTGTTGAAACATTTTGGTGGATTGCAGGAGCTGTCTCGTGCCAGCATCGAAGAAATTGCCAAAGCCCCCGGGATCAGTAAAAAGCTCGCAGAGTTGATTTATGCAAATCTGCACAGCGAGTAGAATGCCCCCCTCACCTCGTAGCCAGTTGTGCCGATGAATATCCCTAATCTGATTACCGTTCTACGCGTTCTGCTCATACCGATCTTCATTTTGCTGTTCTACTTGCCTTATCAGTGGAGCTACATGGCATCTGCCTCGGTGTTCGCTTTCGCTGCTGCCACCGATTGGCTGGACGGGTATCTGGCCCGCCGTCTGGAGCAAAGCACGCCGTTCGGGGCTTTTCTCGATCCGGTTGCCGACAAGCTGATGGTTGCTGTTGCCCTGGTTTTGCTGGTGCAGGAGCACGGCAATTTGTGGCTCACGCTACCCGCCGCCGTCATCATCGGTCGCGAGATTGTCGTCTCGGCACTGCGCGAATGGATGGCCGAACTCGGTGCCCGTGCCCACGTCGCCGTATCGAATCTGGGCAAATGGAAAACGGCTGCGCAGATGCTGGCGCTGGTGATCCTGCTAGCCAATCCATCGAACTTCAGCTTCTGGGTTCTGATGGGCTATGCGTTGCTGATGGTGTCCGCCGGGCTGACGTTGTGGTCCATGGTCCAATACTTGCGGGCCGCTTGGCCGCATCTGAAGACCGACGTGGAAAAGAAATAAAACTTTTTTGAATCAAGGGGTTGACGGGGCTTCTGGATTCTATAGAATGCGCCACACCAAGACGCGGGAATAGCTCAGTTGGTAGAGCACGACCTTGCCAAGGTCGGGGTCGCGAGTTCGAGTCTCGTTTCCCGCTCCAAATATTGTTTTTCGGTTCTCTGTTGAGTGCTGCGAAACCAGAAGAAAAGAGGCTTAGGCCTCTTTTTTTTCGTCTCGAAAAAAGCTACCCGCAGCTACGAATTTCAAGTAGATCAATGAGTACCTCGAAATACGGGTTTTGCGGGTAGCAGTAGATAACGCATTGTCAACGCCGTACATCTCTCCTCATTCGGGAAAACCGTACCCTCAAGGATTTTGATGGAGGTCAGTCCGGCTTTTTCAGAGTGTCAGTACCCGTGACCATACGGATTCTGACTTTAGGGACCTGCCGTTTCTCAAACACAATGCCCTCTTTTCCTTCGCTTCGTTTTTCCACCAGATAAAGCACATCATCGCTTTCTCCGACGATGCAGCCGGTCACAAGATCCAGGCTGTTGAGTTGAACGGACGATGGTGTGCACTGACGCAGTTCGTTGTACGCGGCCAGTTCGGCGCGTTCTATCGATTGGGAGACCGTCATCTTCCAGATACTCCAGAATCCAAGGGCGACCAGGCTGATCAGCAACGAGGCAATGACGGGTTCTCTGGATCTTTTGAAACGCTTTTCCAGCCATAGCGCCAGTCTGTAACCACGACTCTCGGGATTAGGATTTACTGAAGGTGAGGCGCGGTCGGGGTTCTCGAAGAAATGCATCATCGTTGAGAATACGGCCACTGCTGCGATTGCAATGAGGAGGGCGGTGAATATGATCAGGATATTGACACCGCCATATACCGCATACATATAGCTGTCAAACCCTAGTCGTGTAACGGGTACGCCTAACTTACTGTTGATCACTTCCAGATAGACATAGCCGCTTGTAAAAAACAGAGCGAACAGCAGAGCGACAATCGATAAACTTTCGAACTTTACTGCTCGCCATAGTCTTGCATAGCTCAAGGGAGCAATACCGGTGACGACGCGATTCTCGTTATTCATGGAGAGTCCTTTCCTGGGTGGGTGGCGAGTCTAGCGAGCACCTTCGGTGCTGCCTAGATTGTGTGTATCGCCAAACATTACCTGATCGCATAGGCGATCCATGAACAACGCAAAACGCCACTCAATAGAGTGGCGTTTTTGTGTCTGCGCGTTATTCAGGGTTACGTTAACTCGAAGGCAAGATCAGGCCTGCGCAGTGTTCATTTCTCCAGTGATTACGGGTTTTTTGCGCACTGCTTTATAGAGCAGGCTGGACACCATGAAGCCCGCAATGGCCAGTATGCTCATCAGCGTGAAGACATAGTTGTAACCCTGCTGGCCGGGGAAGTGGTCGAGGATCGAACCATAGATGACGTAGGCAAACATGCCCGGTGCATAGCCGATCAGGCAGCCGATGCCGAAGGCCGAGCCGGTGATGTGCTGGGGAATGCCGACTTCACCCATGGGGGCCCAGAACACGCCGCGCATGGAGAACACGATCAGGGCGAAGGACAGGGTTGCGGCCATGCCCGCATAGATGAAGCCCGGGCTTTTCGGAATCAGCATGATCACGCCCATCAGTGGTAGCAGCGCCAGGAATGCCCACTTCAGGTAGCGGCTGGTGCTCTTGAACTGTTTATCGGCAATGAAACCGCCGGCCGGCCCGCCGAGGATCTTCAGGAAGTACTGGTTGATGATGCCGTAGGCGCCCACCAATGCCACGGGCAATCCGTACATTTCCTTGAGGTAAGGAATGAAGTAAGTCAGGCCGCAGTAGACGATGTAGACCATGAACACGTTGAGGCTGACCAGCCAGATTCCCGGTACCTTGATCGCTTCCATCAGGTTCACCAGACCATTCTTCGGCTTGGCCACCGACGGTGCGTTACCGCCCTTGAGCAGGAAGAAGGTCAGGGTGCCGGCCAGAATGTCGATGACCGAGTAGAACAGAATCGCAGACTTCAGGCCGGTTTCACCCGAACCCATGGCGACGAAAACGCCCAGTGCGGAAAAGGCCACCAGCGTATCAACCACGCCACGTCCGCCTTCGAGCAGGCCGAACAACCGGCCTTGCTCCTGATCGTCACCCAGGTTGCGGATGGCTTTGAGCAGCGATGGCCAGAACAGGCAGTCGGCACACACGGCCAACAGACTGAACACGATCAACAGATTGCTGAACGGTGGAAAGGTCGCCAGGTACAACCCCAGTCCACCGGTGCCGATCAGGCCGAGGGGGATCAGTTTGCGCGTGTCATAGCGATCGGCGAGCAGGCCACCGACCACAAACAGGGCGGTGGCGATAATCGCGTTGGCACTCAGCAGAACACCGATTTCGGTGTGGCTCAAGCCCATGAATTCCTGCATGGGCACATAGAAGGCATCCTTGAGGTTCGCCAGCTTGTAGATGGTGCCGCCACCAAGAATGAGGATCAGGAATCTGAGCCATTTGGCCTTGTTTTGAATTGTCATTATTGTTCTCCGGGCGTAATCGGGTCGTCAGGTTCACGCGTTGGAAGGGGAGGCCAGCGTCAGTTCGGCCAGGGTGCGCAATTCGGCCAGCACGCTACGGACATAGGCGACCTGGTTGTTCGCCCAACGGTGTTCATCGGCCAGCATTCGCTCAAGGGAGTAGCCGTTCGGGAGCGGCGTTTCGCTCATTTCCCGGTAGGCAATAAACGGGTCGGCCGCTTCAGTGCTCTGGCGGAAGGCCGGGGCCACGTAGTGGTTTTCCTGCTCGAGAATGAACGCAATCACCTGTGGGGTGGATTCGCCGAGCATCAACAGCTCGAACAGCATGCGGGCGCTGGGCAGATCGTCTTCGTCGCTGCCCTGCAGGACACCGTAATGACCGAAACCGTTTTGCTCGGGGACGATGCGTACACCTTTGAGGTGTGTCTGGCGGATGTGCGGCGCCATGGTGCGCAGGGCCTGCAAGGGCTGTTCGCAGGCATTGATCATGTTGCCGAAGTCGAACAGTGCGTGCAGGCGAGGGTGGTTGAGACGGTTGAGCAGCTGCGCGATCTCGTTGCTCTTGAGTTCTTCATGCTGTTCGAAATCAAAAAACAGATCGTGCTCATCAGCCTGCTGCGCGAGGTAGTGCAGATCGGTTTCGATCACGCCCATGACGTGCGACAGCGTGCCCTCGTAACGTGAGTAGACACGGATGTTGCGCACGCCCAGGGTTCTGGCGATGGCAATCACCTGGTCGACGTCTTTTTTCCGCGTGCTGCTGATCTCCAGGTGCAGATCCAGCTCAAGCGCTTTGGCCTTGGCGGCGAACGCCTCGAGCTGCACGGATGACATCTGGCTCAGGCTGTTTTCCTCACCGTCGAGCAAGTGCAGGCTCAGGCCTTGCAGCTCGTGGCGATAGGCGAAATCCAGCAGGTCGGCAGGGGTAACACGACCGTGGGTGAGGTTGGTCAGTAGCGGGTAAGCGTGGGCAAACAGCCGCATTTGGCCGAGACGTTCAAGCAGCCGCCGGGCCAGGGCATCGGTCAGCGCGGGAACTGCGCCGTGTTCGACCACCTTATGGCTCAGCAAGGCGTTGAATCGTTCCTGGATCTTATTGTTCATTAGAGTCGTTCCTGGTTCAGACACCGTGCCTTTATCGCGCCAGTCAGGAACTCTCGATAGATCCATTATCAGTTAATTGATAAGGCCACTTGTCTCACATCAAGCGGTCGGTGGCAGATAACCCAATGTGCGCAAGGCATTGGCCAGCGCTTCGACACGTTCCCGGGCCTGGTTTTCAGGCGTGCCGGCAAAGCCGATCAACAGAGCTGGCGCCAAGGCATGCTTGATGCGGTAGTCGCTCAAGGCGTAGGTGTGAATGTTGTGCCGGGCCAGTTGCCGGGCGATGTCGGTGTCGCTGAGTTCCGGGGGTAGCCAGGCGATCAGGTGCATGCCGGCATCCGTCGGAGTGATCCTGAAAAAGCTGCCGATCTGTTGTTCAAGCTGTTCGATCAATGCTTGCTGGCGCGCCTTGTACAGCGCACGCATGCGGCGGATGTGCCCCAGGAAGTGGCCTTCGCCCATGAAGTCCGCCGTCGTCGCCTGAAGCAGCGTGGGCGGGCTGCGATCCATGACTGCGCGCAGGGTACAGAAGGGTTCGACCAGCGCCTGCGGCAGAATCACGTAACCCAGGCGCAGTGACGGAAAGAGCACTTTGCTGAACGTTCCGACGTAGATCACCCGGGCCATCTGGTCCATGGCATACAGCGCCGGGAGGAGGCGGCCACTGTAGCGAAACTCACTGTCGCAATCGTCCTCGATGATCCAGCTCTGGTGCTCCGCAGCCCAATCGATGAGTGCCTGGCGTCGCGCATAACTGAGGGTGACACCCAGCGGATGCTGGCGTGAAGGCGTACAAAACACCAGGCGGGCATCAGGGCACTCGGTCAGGCCTTGCTGGACATCGATCCCCTGTTCATCGATACGCAACGGGACCACCTGAGCGCCTTGGGCTTGCAGGGCAATGCGCGCGGCGATGTGCCCCGGGTCCTCCATCCAGACGCTGTCCTGCGGATTGAGCAGCAGCATGCCCAACAGGTTGAATGCTTGCTGCGCGCCGGAAACGATCACCACTTGTCCGGCATCGCAATCGATGCCGCGTGCATCGAAGACGTATTCGGCAATCGCTGCGCGGAACGCCTGCAAACCTTGCAACTCGCCATAACCAAGAATGGCTTTGGTTGGCTTGAGCAGGTGACGGTTCATCAGGCGCCGCCAGATCGCCTGCGGGAATGCCTCATAAGTGCTGTGGCTGGGCAGGAAGGAGGTCGGGGTCGTAGGGTCCCAATCGGTATAAGACACCCCGCGAAAATGATCGCTGCGCAGCGATAGCATCGACTGGCTCAGGTCTGACAGGCGTGGCGGCTGGGGCTGTTGCTCGTCCTCGATACCCCGGCTTTCCCACTCAGTGCCGACATACGTGCCGGCGCCGGTGCGCGAGGCCAGAAAACCTTCGGCAATCAACTGATCGAAAGCATTGAGAATGGTGATCCGCGATAACCCCAACTCGTTGCTCAAGGTCCGGGTCGACGGCAGGCGCACGCCCCCTTGGATTCTGCCGTTGAGTATCTGTTTGCGAATCTGCAGATACAGTTGGCGGTACAGGGGAATCGCACTGGCACGGTCCAGCTCGATAGCCGACAGCAGCAAACCTGCGGGGGATTTCATGGCATGCTCGTCTGGGTGAAATGGGATATTAACTGGAAACCGTCAGGCGACGGGCAGGCAAGGGTATCGAGCGATACCTCATAAGTCATCCGTCTGTCGTTGATGTTCGACGCAATCCGCAAACCTGGCGCCAGATTTTTTTTTGAAATCAAGGGGTTGCCAGCCTCAAGAAATCAGTACATAATTCACGCCATCGAAAGCACTGACGGCTAAAAAAGCTGAATGTTTTCAAGGGGATAGCGAAGTGTGGTAGTGCTTCACACTCCAAGTTTTTACGCATTTGATGTTGTGCTACCTGACAGCAAATGTTTTGAGGCCGAGTAGCAAAATGGTTATGCAGCGGATTGCAAATCCGCCTACGCCGGTTCGATTCCGACCTCGGCCTCCACTATAAATAGCCCCGTAGATCAGTGATCTACGGGGTTTTTTATTGCCTTCGAAAAAGTGAAGTGTTCCGCAATTTTTTGAATGTATTCCGCAATTGGCTGGTAATTTTCTATCGTGATGGGCTGTAGTCGACCCAGAGCTGCCGGTGGCGAAAGGCAGAGATCGGCCATAAGCGGAAGCTCAGCAATATCAATATCTTGGTCTATCCCTGATTGTTTTGCGATCGACCTGACGAAAGGGGGCTTCGACTCGCGGCGAAAGTACATGGACAGTAATGCAGTTCGATATGATGGCGTGTCTCATGCTGGTGCAAGAGAATATCGGTGAAGAAACTCGCTTGGGGAAAACGTTAAGGGTGACTGTGTTTTCGGGCGCGACCAGCGCAACCAGCGCAACCACGCGATAGCCGTGACTTGAACTGAGGGATTTCAACTACGCCAACAGTTCGGCGGGCTAATCCCATGAAGTTCGGCTGGAACGACACTCCAATGCTGTCAATATTCGCAGAGTCCATTAATATGGCCCTTTGCGCACCATCTTACTTATCGCCCTGCGCTAAGGTTGCCATGTTACTGGACGACACCAATAACCCTTGGGCTGCCAAGGCACGCTCCCTGGATCGCTATCGCTGGCTGTTGTTGCGCGCGCGCTATAGCCTGATCGGCAGCGCCTTGCGTTTCGCCCGCGAGCAGACCGGCGACTGGTTGTTCGGTCAGCGCGCCAAGCGCCGCCTGGCCGCCGCTGTGATGGCCGAACCCTGCGATTTTCTGCTGTTGCAGTCGGCGCCCAAGGTGATCAAGTTCCAGCGCAAGAAACTGCTGATCGAGGGGCTGCGCTCGAGTGGCCATACCTTGGTGGAAACGGCCCTTGAGGAGCCAAGGACCATTCTCCGCCTGCGCATGCTCAAACGTCCGCCGTGCAGTGTGCCAACCCGTTACTTCGGCCATGCTGCCTACGCCGAATGGCTGGTAGAGCACCATCAGCCGCGCATTTTGCTCAACGACCGCAATGGCAGCCTCTACGCACCGTTCCTGCGCCTTTCACTGAATGCCCGTCAGCGCCTGCTGGTGCACCTGGCCCACGCGACCACGGTGGAACATTCGCAGCGCCTGGGCATGAACGACTATGACTACAACTTTCTGTTCGGCCAGAGTTCGCTCGAAGCCCTGCAGGCGCGTGAGCTGCGCTTCGGTAACTCGACAGCGGTGCTGGTTGGCTCGCATATGATCGACAGCGCCTTCGACCTGCCGTTGGCCCAAGCCGAGAACCGTGTGATGCTAATCCTCGGTATCGGCCCGGATAAGGAAAAGGAACCAGGCTACCGGCGCACTTACGAGATGCTGCGTGACTGGACGGCCGCGAATCCGGACTACCAGGTGCTGATCAAGATGCATCCGCGCAGTCAGGGACCCTTTTGGCAGGAGGCCGCCGCCGAACTCGACAATCTGAAGGTGCTGGCGCCGACCTGTGGCCTGGCTGAAGCGTTGGCCCAGGCCTCGCTGGTGGTCAATATCATGTCCAATGCGGTGATAGAGGCAGGCCTGGCCGGCCGACCTGTGTTGTATTGCAACCTCAGCAAGGATCGCGACATCTTCGGCCAGGAGCGTTTCTTCGGCTCGGTGGTGGATAGCATCAGTGCGCTGCAGGCTCGTGTGGCCGAGGTAATGGACGATTATGCCGGGGCCGCGAGCCAGGCGCGGACGTTCGCTTGCTTCCATCTGGCACATGGCGTGTTGGGGCTGCCGATGAATCAGCAGGCGCTGACAGCCTTGCTGGACGGGGGCGACTTGTCTTCCAGCATCGAGCACCACCCCTTGCTCGCTACCAAAAACCCAATGCCCCATCGTTCTATGCGTCACGTTGAGCATATTGCCGGCAGTGCCGAACCAAATTCACAGGGAGGCTCATCGAGCCGTATGTTGTTCTTCTCTCTGGCCAAGCACCAGAGTCTCTATTTCCAGCGTCTGCTCGATGAGACCGAACTCAGAGGCAAAGTGATAGTACCCGGCAGGATGCCCTGGCCGCGACCTTGGCAGTTGCCGCGCATTCTCAAATGTATCGATTGGGCGCACTTGCTCGAAGAGAAGTGCCAAGAGCGAAGGGTCAAGCGCAAGTACGAAGGCGTTTTCTTTCGTCTGCTGCTGCGTCTGGAGTTGGCTTGGGTCGGCCTGCGGGTCTTGGCGCTGGTGGAGCGCGAACAGCCGACGACGGTAATCATGTGGAATGGCTCCCATCGCTACTGCCAGTTGCTGCGCTCGGTTCTGCCGGTCGGCTGTCGGACTTTTTTCTTCGAAAATGGTCTGTTGCCTAATACCACCACACTCGATCCCCAGGGCGT
This sequence comes from Pseudomonas sp. Irchel s3b5, assembly GCF_900187435.1. Lineage (NCBI taxonomy): Bacteria > Pseudomonadati > Pseudomonadota > Gammaproteobacteria > Pseudomonadales > Pseudomonadaceae > Pseudomonas > Pseudomonas sp. Irchel s3b5. The sequence goes on along the minus strand of NZ_FYDY01000014.1, from coordinate 83,962 downwards.
CAACTTTCATAACTCGGTACCGCGCGAAGCCGAGTTCTATCGCCGTTATCAAGCTCCGGCTGATGCTGCTACAGCCCAGACCACTCTGGTGCCGCGCAAGCCACGCTCGACAGGAGTTGAGCCCATTGAGTTGCCCGAGCATTTCGTGTTCATCCCATTCCAGGATGATCGCGATACTCAGGTTCGCCTATTTTCACCTTGGGTGGGCAATATGTGCGAACTGTTCGCTCTCGGCGAGCGGCTTGCAGCCGAAACCGGCATGATCGTGGTGTTCAAGGAGCATCCATCCAGTCGCGAATCCTATCCTCAGTTGCATCAGCGTTGCCATGAGCGGTTGCTGTTCGCCAACGGCAACAGTACCCAAGAGCTGATTCAGTCCAGCGAGTTCGTGATTACTCTCAATTCCACTGTCGGCCTGGAGAGTCTGTTACTGGGCAAGCCGGTGCTGACTCTCGGGCAGGCGTTCTTCAATATTCCAGGGTTGGTGATGCATGCGGACTCCGCCGCCGAGCTGATGGAGATCGCACGGATTTTCCCCGACTGGCCGCTGGAAGCGTGTATCCGCGAACACTTCCTAAGCTATATGGCCGCGGAGTACTGCGTGCAGGGTGACTGGAAGAATGCCGACCAGGCCCAGCTGCAGCGAGCGGCTGCACGAATTATCCGACAGGAGCGTTGAAGTGCTGAAAGGTCTGGTTTTGCGTCAGGAGGTGTTGGCGCGTTGGGCGGCTATCGGTCTGTTGATCTTTCTCTGTGTGCCGTGGTTGATAACGAGCGACAAGCACTATCACCAGTTGCTCTATGTATTTCTCTGCTTGCCTACGCTGTTGGCGCTGTGTCTGGGTGACTTTCGCAAGAAATTGAAGCACCCGGAAATGCTCCTGTTCGCGGCATTGGCAGCATGGACACTGCTGATTGTACTGCTCAAGGGGGACCATCCGGAAAAGGCCAAGATGCCCTTTTATGTGTTGTTGACACTCCTGGGTGTTGTGCTGGCAGCGCAGGGCTCGCGCTGGTCGCTGGAGCAACTGCTGGCAGGCAGTGCTGTAGTTGGCGCATTGGGAGCCATCGCCTCCATTGCGTATTTCTACTGGATCCTTGAACCGGTGCCGGGATTGCGGATTGCCACGCCGGGGTTGTGGGATACACCGATCATGGCCGCCCATGCGACAGGGGCGCTGGCGCTGCTGGGGCTCTTCATCTTTCGGTGTCAGGGGCAGAAACCCGGGGTGGTGCCGCTGGTTGTTATCGCTCTGGCCTATATGGCTTTTCTCGGGCTCAACCAGACGCGGGGCGTTTGGCTGGCATTGTTTGTTGCACTCGTGGTGATGGTGCTCGTATCGCGGTCGCGTCTGTGGTGGGCGCTCCTGCTGCTGGTTCTGGTCGGAGTGGTAGGCGTGCTGATGTTCGAATCGCAGATGGTGCTCCAGCGCGGCCTGTCGTACCGGCCGACCCTGTGGGCTGGGGGGGTACAGTTGATTCGCGAGCATTGGCTGCTGGGGGTGGGGTTCGAGCCATTTAAAATTGCAGTGCCAGAATTACAAATGTCGTTCAAGCACCCGCACAACCTGTTTCTGGATACTGGCGTGCGTCTGGGATTGCCGGGTCTGTTCCTGTTTCTACTGCTTTGGGGCGCGACTGCGCGGCGCGCTTGGCTGAACCGTGAAAGCACCCTGGGTCGTGCGCTGCTAGCGTTGTGGACCTTTTCCAGCGTGGCGTTGCTCACTGATGGCATCGGTCTGTGGCTCAAGCCTAATGCCGACTGGCTGATCATGTGGCTGCCCATAGCCTTGGCCATGGTGCTGGCGGCTAGGCAGTCCGCCAGTATTCAGCCAGGCAATTCCATAGGCTTGGGTGTGACTAACACTGGCATTAGATAGCGGCAAAGTCGGTGCGAATGCTGCTTGCGAGTCAGCGTACCGCCTGCTTTGGAGACCCGGATGGCCAGGCCTTTGATTTCCGTGTCGTACACCAGGATGTCGGCTTAGCCGTCCGGGCACGTCAGGTTGTTCAATGCGGACTTGGCAAAATTGATTTTCCTGGCCATAAGGGGGGCTTATTTCCTAAGTGATTGATTCTGGTTTTGTTTTAGGGTTAAATCAGCGCCTGCTTTTGCATTTCCCATGCCCCGATGGTGAAATTGGTAGACACATCAGACTTAAAATCTGCCGCCGCAGGGCGTGCCGGTTCGATTCCGGCTCGGGGCACCATCTCGCTTCATCAAAAAACACCACTATCTGTCACCAGCGTCTAACGAGACCCTGGTGTTTTTTGCTGTCTGCGATTTGGCATCCGGCACCTTAAATTTGGTTGCTAGGTTGGGAGCTATTTGGGAGCCGACTTGGGAGCTTTGCTGGTAGCTTTTGCCATTCCTGGCACGCCACGCTCAGCTCTCACCCGCGCTTCATTACGCGCCAAGAATGTCCGTAAGTTATTGATTTGACAAGTTTATAAGCCTGTAAGCACGGGCAAGGGCCGGTCTCGGCGCTCAACTGCTTTTGTATGCTAGCGAGGGGCAGGATGACTTAAAATCCCCCGCTCGTAAGGGCGTGCCGGTTCGATTCCGGCTTCGGGCACCATCTTGCATTCCACTGAGCGCTTTTAAATTCTCTGGAAGCCTTGAAAAACCTGCCTTCTGGCGGGTTTTTTCGTTTTAGCATTCCGTCGGATTCTTGTCCATTCTTCTCTAATCCAGTCATTTAGAGGGTAGAGTTAGGGGTAGTCTTTGGTTCGATTAAGGATAGTACCCTTATGTCGCGCACAACTGCTCCGCTTACCGACGCTGCTTGCCGTTTAGCCAAGCCAACAGACCGTCCCTACAAGCTTTTCGACGGTGACGGTCTCTATCTCCTAATCCAACCCAATGGCCGTAAAGGCTGGCGTCTAAGGTACGTAAAGCCTGACGGCCGGGAGGGGTTGACCTCCCTCGGCAGCTATCCTGTGATTGGCCTTGCCGATGCGCGCCAGAAGCGTTTAGATGCGAAGCGGATGCTCGCAGACGGCATTGATCCCGTTGAGAACAAACGTAAAGCCAAAACGGAAGATGCTGTCAGCGGCCGTACCTTTGAAAGCGTTGCATTGGACTGGCACAAGAACATGTCGGCCAGATGGACACCCGACCATTCCAAGAATGTATTGAACCGTCTGAATAACTATGTTTTCCCGTTTATCGGTGCCCGCGCGATTGCTGATCTCGATACTTATGATCTGATGCAACCTTTGGAAGTGATCAGAAAACGAGGAACGATTGACGTCGCCTTAAGGGTACAAAGATACCCTCCTTCATCAAGTTGTAGATATGTGCACGCTTGAAACCGGTTTTTCGCTCCACCTCGTCACGCCGCATGATGTGACGTTCTACTTGCAGTTGAGGTTCTTCAACGATGGGTGAGGATTGGCTGGACATGATGGTCACTCCTGGTGCCGATAGGCACGTGGTGGGAAGTCACCTGAATTGAATAACAGACGCGGGTGGAAAGTCATTGCATTGCAATCAACGGTATTGCAATGCAATGTCGTTGATTCCAAGACAGTCATATAAAGCACTACGCTCGGCTTTACGGCGATTCATAAACTATCGTGGTAGATCGTGGGTTTTCTAACTGAAGATATTAATTGTTTGTTTGTATTTTAGGTGTGTTCGGCTATTAGTTTTGTTAGTTTTGTTGATTTAGTTGTGTAAAGAAAGACTTTAATTTCATTCAAGATTTAGGAAGGCTGCGTCTTGCGGCGGCGAACTTTGCATCCAGCGTTCTTTTGCTCAGGCCCTGCACTCCATCGTAATGAGCTGTTATTGAATTAACAATTGCTGCTTGACTGTCAAAAATGGAGTGTCTTCTTCCTGATTGAGTGGAGCCAAGAATCGTTTCGATTAATGCACCTATAATAATCAGAAGGCTGCCATTGCTTTGCTCGTTGAGTGGGTTGTTCAAGTTGATATGCATGTTTAAGTTCTCTTTTTCTAGTTTTAGATTTTTGATTTCGTCTAGCATTATTCTGATTGTATTTGTAGCATTCTTTAATTCTGACTCAAGTGCGTCTTTGTCCGCGCGAATTGTTAAATAGGTGCCAATGCTCATGATTTTTTCGTTTTCCTTGGAGGGGCCAAATAAAAAAGCTGGGCGTTGTTCAGGATAATAACGGGCCATCCACGATCTAAGATCGGTGTGCCGTATGGTAGTTAGGTTGCAGTCGGTAGGCGTTCCGGGCGCAACTGTTATTCCTAAAATTCCATAAGGGAGTTCATGATTAACAATGGCGTCTCGAATTATTTCGTTTTTTTCGCGCAGGCAAGGCCACTGTGGGAATAACCTTGAGAGCGTCGGGGGTGAAAAAGAAGTTGCGCTAAGAATGGCTGTTTCGTATGCCATCAGATTGCACCATCGGATCGCTACATCAATAGGGCGATAAAACACTTTTGGTGTGGGTTCAAAGTTATTCGGGTTAGGCACGTATATGACCTCCTGTCTTTAAGGGAAGTCGCCGAATACGTGTCTAGTTTGTAATGTGGGTGGCTAAGGTGCCTATTTGGCGACTTTTGATGATTTTCTTTTTTTTGATCATTAATTAGTGTTTTTTCATACTGGTCAATTTCGGAATTCCTAGATTAAGATCGCTACGATGATCTGCTGCATTTTTTGTAATCTCACACCATTTGGCAACAGCTTTCGAACGGATCTGTTTGGAGTATAAAAAAGCTGAATAAATGATGTATTGAAAAAAGGTACAATAGAGCAAGATTGTCAACGTGCCAAGATGATTTAATAAATACATACTATGCACGATACTCATGGTAAAGGTTTGACCTAAGCGTACTGAGTGCTTGCACTCATAATTCAACACCATAGCCTGGTATTTTTGGTGGGCGCAGATGGATGCCGCATTGCCGATGATGAAATTCCACCCACGTTTACCCTAATTTCGAAAGGGTAAAGTTTCATTTAAGGCAATTTTAGAACGCTCCGAAGCATGTCACCTGTAATGAGCGATTTGGTGACTGAGGTAAAGCCCTCGTCGCAATGATTTATTCTTGTCGGCTTGTCGACAATCAAGTGTTGCGATCAACAGTTTACAAAAAATCAGGCCCCTTAGCTCATGTAACGGTCGAAAAGACGCTTTACCAACTGGCGCAGCCATATATTTCCGGGGTCATGATGATAGCGCGGGTGCCAATACTGTCGCAGGTATAAGCTGGGGGAATTGATCGGCGTTTTTATCACCTTGACCGCGTTGTAGCGCAGAAAAGTCTGCCCCAGCTCACTGGGCACGGTCGAGATTAAGCTTGGGTTTTTCTCCAGTATCATCGGGACAGTTATGAAATGTGGAGTTGTAAGGTAAATTTCTCTTCGATACCCCAGCTCATCGATGAATTGGTCGTAGCGGCTGCTGCTGTCTGATAGCACAACTGAAACATGTTTCATGCCCAGAAATTCTTCAAGGCTCAGCTCATCGACCGGATAGGCGCAGCTGATAATAGTGCAAAAAGAGTGCACGAACAGCTCTTGTTGAAAAAGGTTAGGGTTCTGGATGTAGTGGGACCCTATAGCAAGGTCTGTATCACCTTTCTCCAGTGAATTGGCAATATGCTCGCTGGGCAGTTGAGACGTTCGAATTCGGCAATTAGGGGCCACTTTCTGAAGTTCTGCAATCAGCCTTGGCAAAAAGACCAACTCACCCATATCTGTCATACAAAGGCTGAAGACCCTGGTGGACGTCATAGGGTCGAAACTGGCCTGTGCCAACAGCTTGTGTTGTACGGCAGAAACGATCTCCAGAACTGAATCCCCCATCTCCTCTGCGAACGGCGTCGGTTTCATTGCATCGCCAATACGGACGAAGAGAGGGTCTTCATAGAACTCCCGTAGACGTCGTAGTGCGTGGCTCATAGCGCTCTGCGTCAAGCCAAGATGCTCTGCTGCTCTAGATACATTGCGTTCTCGCAGAAGCGCGTCGAATGCGAGCAGCAGGTTTAGATCGAATTTCTTACCATGAATGGTATGCATGTTCTGTATTAGCTCCATGATCTATGCGCATACATGATCCACCTCTAGCATAGAGTCAGCAAGGAAAGTTTCCAGAACAAAAACAAGAAATGAGGTCAAGGTCATGCTTCTTCGTAACGCTTGGTATGTAGCTGCTTGGTCGAGTGAGATTCCGGTCGACGAGCTTCTTGCAAGAACGATTCTTAATGTACCAGTGGCGCTATGGCGGGATAGCTCCGGAAAAGTTGTGGCTTTCGAGGACCGTTGCTGTCACCGAGGTGCTCCACTATCGAAAGGACGCCTGGAAGGCGATCAGCTTCGGTGTATGTATCATGGTCTTCTATTTGATACGACGGGGCGCTGCGTCGAAATACCCGGACAAGAACGCATTCCTCCGCAGGCTAAAGTGCGCACATTCCCAGTCGTGGAGAAGCACAAGTGGATCTGGATCTGGGTGGGTGATGCCAGCCTGGCGGATCCGTCCCAGATCCCTGATACACATTGGCTGGATGACCCTGAGTGGCGAAGCCTTGAGGGTTACACCTATTACACCACCAACTACCTGCTGATCGCGGATAATCTGCTTGACCTCGCACATTTGCCCTACGTTCATCCGAACACGCTGGGCGGTGATGAGGCCTATGCGGCTTGTATACCTCAGGTCGAAAAGCTGGAGAACGGCGTACGAGTAACGCGTTGGGGTGAAGATATTAAACCTGCACCGTTCGTGCAGAAAATCAAAAATTATCCGGGGCCCGTTGATCGTTGGAATATCTACGATTTCGTGCTGCCGAGCATCTTCCTGATGGATTCGGGAATGCAGCCCAGTGGCCACAATGCCAAGGCGGGAAATCGAGTCAATGCTGCAGAGTTCCGCAGCACTCAGGCGCTGACCCCGGAGACGGACGAGTCCACGCACTACTTCTTTTCACAGCCTCATAATTTCGCCATTGATGACCCCGAGGTGACGCTGGCAATCCACAACCAGGTCGTCACAGCGTTCCAGGAGGACAGCGATATGATTCATGCGCAAGATCGCATGTTGAAGTTGACTTCCGATTTCAAAATGATTCCGATCGGAGCTGACGCTGCTCTTTTGTATTTTAGATGGCTGGTGGCGAATGCTTATAAGGCTGAGCAGGCAATAAGCAATCCCGTCAAGATCCAGGAGGTCTGAGATGAGCGACTGGAACCGCGTTCGAGTGATGGCGATAGTGAAAGCTGCTGACGCCATTATGGATATCCGCTTGCTGGCCTTGGACGGTCAACCTCTTCCTGTGGCCGACGCGGGCTCGCACATTGATGTTCGCCTGCCAAATGGTCTGATCAGGCAATACTCCGTTCACCGGTACGATCCTTCGGACGGAAGCTACTCAATTGGGGTCGGTTTGTCTGAGCCGTCACGGGGTGGCTCAGCGTTCATTCATGCACATCTGCGAGTTGGCGACCTGCTCGAAATTAGCGCGGTTCGCAATAACTTCCCGCTGGCACACGACGCAAGCACCTATTTTTTTATCGCCGGCGGTATCGGCATTACGCCGATTCTTAGCATGATTCGTTGGTGCGATGCGAATGACAAACCATGGCAACTTCTCTATTGCGTCCGATCCCGGTCCCGGGCTGCTTACATCGAGCATCTTCCTCGTGGCGGAAAATTAGTATTTCACTCGGATGACGAAATGGCTGGTCGTCCCGATCTGCAGGCGTTTACTCGACAAGCAAAGGCAACGGACCACCTCTATTGCTGTGGGCCGTCACCGCTCATGAATGCGGTACGGGATGCCGCACAGGCTTACCTGCCTTCCGGTCAGGTGCATTTCGAGTTGTTTAGTGCACCTGAGTCGGACGCACCTGAAATGGAACAGAACAAAAGCTTCGTAGTGGAACTTGCTCGCAGTGGCATGGAGTTAACCGTGCCAGCTGATACCAGCCTTCTAGATGCACTCGAAGAGGTGGGGATAATGGTGCCTTATTCCTGCCGGGAGGGCCTTTGCCGTACCTGTGAGTGCCGGGTGCTAGCGGGTGAAGTTGATCATAGGGACTATGTCCTCAGCGAAGAGGAGCGTGCTTCCAATGCGGTCATTCTGCAGTGTGTTTCACGTGCCAAGTCATCAAGGCTGGTGCTTGATATCTGACTGACACTCCACGTCACTCTTTGATTGGTAGGCAAGAATGAGTAGTTGTGAACTGAATGCTATTCGTAATGAACTGCTCTCTCGACGAGAAAATCCTCCTGGGTCGCTGCAGCAGGCTCGTATAGGTTTTGACCACTTGTGCAAGCGTTTTTCGCCTCCGCCTGATTGCAGCTCCACGGCGTCGACGCTCGGTGGAGTTCCTGCGCGGAAGTTAACCTGTGTGGATTCCCAGCGCTCTTTGCTCTATGTCCACGGTGGTGGTTTCATGGTGGGCAGCGCTGAAGGTTTTGAGGGAATCGCCGGCACGCTTGCTGCCGGTACATCTTCCACGGCTTACGTGGTTGATTATCGACTGACACCTGAACATGCATACCCTGCTGCACAGCAAGATGTTCTGACTGCGTATGCGGCGTTACTCGCTAAATGCGAAGGAGCAAACGATATTGCATTGGTGGGGGATTCGGCGGGAGGCCATTTGATCATGGCCGCCCTGATTCACGCCAGGACCATGGGAATGGAAATGCCAGGTTGCGTGGTGCTGTTTTCTCCTTGGCTGGATCTGGCTCTTACCGGAGAAAGCATCCATACCAAGATTGCAGTGGACTGCTTTCTTACACCTCAGAAGTTGCAAGCCAGTGCTGACGCCTACCTGGTAGATCAGGTCGAGACTGCTATCTTGGAGGCTGACCTGCAGGGGTTACCGCCAATGATGATTCAAGTGGGGGAGTGTGAAATCCTTCTTGATGATGCAGTACGTCTGGCGAGAAACGCAGGATCAGCGGGCGTGGACACCAGGCTGGAGGTATGGCCCGGTATGTTTCATGTCTGGCAGGCACATGCGCCGGTGCTCTCCGAGGGGCGTGAGGCGCTCGCCGCTGCCGTCAATTTCATAAACGGGGTGCTGGTACGGCAAGGGGCGTTGGCGGTTGACTCTCGTTGCAGGTGATTGCTTTGAGCTACCGAATCAGAAAGCCCGTCTGGTTTCATAGTCATGACTTTAGAGGCTGAGGAAGTTTACTAACTTGCATCGAGTTGAACGGCACCTGGGGGGCAGGTGCCTTTGGAGTGCGGTTACAACCAACCTTTAATCTGTGCGCAAACGGCTCGAGTTGAGATTCCGTAACGATCATGCAACGTCGGCAGGGCACCTGCGTCAAGGAACGCGTCGGGCAAAGCAATCTGCCTGAAAGTTGGCGTCACTCCGTTACGCAGCAGCACCCCTGCAACGGCCTCGCCAAGACCGCCAATGATCGAACTGTTTTCTGCTGTGACCACCAGCCGACCTGGCTTCCTTGCCTCGGCAAGAATGGTTTGCACATCCAGGGGTTTGATCGTTGGTACGTGCAGCACGGCGACATCGACGCCGTCGGTTTGCAGTGCCTTGGCGGCTTCCAGTGCGCGCATGGTCATCAGGCCGGTGGAGATGATCAGAACGTCGTTACCGGTGCGCAGGGTCTTGGCTTTGCCGATCTCGAACTTGTAGCCGTACTCGTCCAGCACCAGTGGCACATTGCCGCGCAGCAAACGCATGTACACCGGCCCCTGATGCGCGGCGATGGCGGGCACGGCCTGTTCGATTTCGAGTGCATCGCACGGATCGACGATCATCAAGTTAGGCATGGCGCGGAAGATCGCCAGGTCGTCCGTAGCCTGGTGGCTTGGGCCGTAACCAGTGGTTAGGCCGGGCAGGCCGCAGACGATCTTGACGTTGAGGTTTTCCTCGGCGATGGCCATGCAGATGAAGTCATAGGCGCGACGGGAGGCAAACACGGCGTAGGTAGTGGCGAACGGCACGAAACCTTCCCGGGCCATACCCGCAGCTGCGCTCATCAGCAACTGCTCGGCCATGCCCATTTGATAGAAGCGATCCGGATGAGCTTTGGCGAAGATGTGCAGGTCGGTGTACTTGGACAAGTCGGCGGACAGGCCGACGATATCCGAGCGTTGATCCGCCAATGCAGCCAATGCATGCCCAAAAGGGGCCGACTTGGTAGCTTGGCCTTCGGAGGCAATGGAAGCGATCATCGCCGAGGTAGTCAGGCGTTTTTTGATTGGCTCGCCAGTCGAAGTCGGCGTGTTAGCGGCGTTGCTCATTGGTCTTTTCCTTCTTCAAGGTTGCTCAGTGCCAGATCCCACTCGTGTTCTTCCACGCGAATGAAATGCGTCTTCTCGCGGGTTTCCAGGAAGGGGACGCCTTTGCCCATTTTGGTGTCGCAGATGATCACGCGGGGTTGGGCGCCGGGATGATTGCGTGCGGCATCGAAGGCGGTGACGAGTGCATCAAGGTCATTGCCATCGACGCGCTGAGTGAACCAACCAAAGGCTTGCCAGCGATCGACGATGGGTTCGAACGACAGGATTTCACTGGAGTAACCATCGGCTTGTTGGTTGTTGACGTCGACGATGGCGATCAAGTTGTCGAGTTTCCAATGCGAGGCCGACATCACCGCTTCCCAGGTCGAGCCTTCATTCAACTCGCCGTCCGACAGCAGGTTGTAAACGAAGGAGGGCGAGCCCTTGCGCTTGAGGCCCAGGCAGGCACCGACCGCGATACCCAGGCCCTGGCCCAAGGAGCCACCGGTGATTTCCATGCCCGGGGTGTAGGCGGCCATGCCCGACATCGGCAGACGGCTGTCATCCGAACCGTAAGTTTCCAGCTCGTCGAGCGGGATGATTTCGGCTTCGATCAAGGCCGCGTACAGCGCAATGGCGTAGTGACCGATGGAGAGATAGAAGCGATCACGCTGTTCCCATTCAGGATCTGCAGGCCGATGGTTCATGGCATGGAAGTAGGAGACTGCCAGCAGGTCGGCAGCACCGAGGGCCTGGCCAACATAGCCCTGTCCCTGTACTTGGCCCATTCGCAGCGCATGGCGGCGAATGTTGTGCGCGCGTTCAACCAGGGTCGTAGATGAAGCGAGTGAAGGATTAGTAGTCATGGTGAAACTCCATTAACTCAACGATTGACCAAGGCGGCGGGGATGCGCAGTACCAGAGCGGCCCCCGCGAACAGCACACCAGTGATCAGGTACATGCCGATGGCGCTTGAGCCGGTGATTGTGGTGATCCAGCCGATCAGATAAGGCGAGCAGAACCCGGCGAGGTTGGCGAAGCTGTTGACCGCTGCGATGCCGGCGGCGGCAGAAACGCCCCCAAGCAGCGTGGTCGGTAACATCCAGAACAATGAGGTCGCAGACAAAATGCCGGATGCGGCCAAGCAAAGACTGAGGATGGACAGCGTTGGATTTCCACCCATCAGCGCTGCCAGACTCAGGCCAATAGCACCGGCAATCATCGGAATGATAAGGTGCCAGCGGCGCTCGCGATGCTTGTCACCACTGCGTCCAACCAGCAGCATGGCGGCAATGGCGCAGAGGTAAGGCAGGCTGGTCAGAAAGCCGATATGCAGTGGATCGGAAACGCCTGAATTGCGTACCAGAGTGGGCAGCCAGAAGGTGATTGCGTACTGTCCCATCACCACACAGAAGTAGATGGCAGCCAGCAACCACAGACGACGATCGCGAATGAATTCACCGACTGAGGCATGGGTGACTTTCTGCTGATCGTCTTCAGCCAACTCCCGAGTGATCAGGGCTTTTTCTTCGTCATTGAGCCAGGTGGCCTGATGCACTCCGTCTTTGAGGTAGCTCAGTACCAGAAGACCGACAACGACCGTGGGTACAGCCTCCAACACGAACATCCATTGCCAGCCTGCCCAGCCATGCATGCCGGCGAAGTGATTCATGATCCAGCCGGAGAGGGGGCCACCCACCATCCCCGACAGAGGAATGGCGATGAACCACAACACGGTCATGCGTGCGCGACGATAGGATGGAAACCAGTAGGTGAGGTACAGCAACAGGCCAGGCGCGAGACCGGCTTCGGCAATGCCTAAAAGAAAGCGAAGGGCGTAGAACTGCCAGGCGGTTTCGACGAAGGCGAACAGAGCGGAAACGATGCCCCAGGTGATCATGATGCGCGCGATCCAGACCCGCGCCCCGACCTTGTGCAAGATGATGTTGCTAGGCACTTCACAGAGGAAATAGCCGATGAAGAACATGCCGGCGCCAAGCCCGTAGACCGTTTCGCTAAGCGCCAGATCGTTCATCATTTGCAGCTTGGCAAAGCCGACGTTGACGCGATCAAGGTAAGCGCACAGGTAGCACAGCATCAGGAAGGGCATCAAGCGCCAGGCCGTTTTCCGGTAGGCGTTGGAACGCACGGTCGAAACCGCTTCGAGCGACAGGGTAGTCATGATGGTCTGATCTCTTGTTTTTATTGACTGCCAGGCCATGAGACCCGGCTACGTCATCGATCCAGAACCGCACGAGCCGCAAAGGCCCGCCCAGGTGTACTCAATGAATCAGCATGCCGCCGTTCACATCCAGAGTGATGCCTGTGAGGTAAGAGGATAGGTCGCTGGCCAGGAACAGGGCGGCGTTGGCGACATCCTGTGCTGCACCGAGTCGGCCCAGGGGAATGCCGTCGATGATCGCGTGGCGGCGATCGTCCTGCATCAGGCCACCGGTGATGTCGGTGTGAATCAAACCGGGGGCGATGGAGTTGACGCGAATGTTGTCCGGCCCCAGTTCCCGTGCCATGGCTTTGCCCAGACCCAGCACACCGGCTTTGGCCGCACTGTAATGAGGGCCTCCAAAGATGCCGCCGCCCCGCTGAGCAGAAACGGAAGACATGCACACAATGCTGCCGGAAGATTGTTGGCGCATGTGCGGAATCACGGCCTGCGACATCAGCAGGGTGCCGCGCAGACTGACGTCCAGCACCTTGTCGTAATCTGAAGGGCGGATGTCCAGAGTCTTGAGTGGCTGAGTAATGCCGGCATTGTTGACGAGGACGTCGATGCGGCCGAAGTGCTCGATGATTTTGGCAACGGCCTGCTGAACCTGCGATTCGTCAGCAACGTTGGCCGCAAGACCGAGATGACCTTCGCCCAAGGAAGCAGCGGCATCACGGGCAGCGGATTCATCCAGGTCAAGGATCACGACGTGAGCGCCCTGTTGCGCGAAGGTGGTCGCTGTCGCGCGGCCAATCCCACGTGCGGAGGCTGCACCGGTGATGATCGCGACTTTGCCTTGGAGAAGCATGGGAGTACCTCATTGTTCTTATTGGAGAGTGCTATTGGGTCGATCCGCAGCGAATCGATGACTCAGCTTGTGCTCCACTCCGTTCCTGAGCAATAACGCGAACTTCACTGTGTGCTGAAAAAAATTCAGCACTCGTCATTTGTGCAGTTGGATGGTTGAATGGCTAGATGCCCGGCTCAGGCTATTTACAGCGGAAAAATCATCACCATGCGTTCAACCGGCGAAGTACCCCCGACACTGCCACCCCTGAAAGCCATTCAGGCCTTTGAGCAGACAGCGCGCTTTGGCAATGTCGCCCGCGCTGCCGAATTGCTGGATTTAACGCCTTCGGCGGTCAGCCACCAATTGGCCAAGCTTGAGGCGATGATCGGGCGACAGCTGTTTTTCCGAACCGCCAGAGGTGTGACCCTGACGCCGGTGGGCGAGCAGTATCTGACCGAGGTGTCCGGCATCCTGCACAGCCTTGCCGTGGCGACCGAGCGCGCGACCAGTGACTTCAGCCTCGATTGCCTGCGCTTGCACTCATCGCCCAGTTTCGGACTGCTGTGGCTGATGCCGCGCCTGGAGCAATTCCGCCAGAGTCATCCTGACATCCAGCTCAACCTTTCGTGTTCCTATGAGTCACTGCACTTCAGTCGGGACAAGATCGACGTGGACATCCGCCACGGAATGCCCAACTGGCCCAGTTTCGAAGTGCGCACGGTGCGCAATGAAAAAATCGCGGTCATGGCGTCTCCCAAACTCCTGGAAAAACGACCCATTCGTGCTGTTGCGGATTTGCTGGACTGCAACCTGATTCTGTCGGAGGCGACGCTCATTAAGTGGCCACAGTTGTTTGCACAACATGGACTATCGCGCCCTGAAAAGCCTTACACACTGAGTTTTGACCGTTCCTATATGACGCTGGAGGCAGCCAGCCACGGGCTTGGATTCGCCCTGGAAAGCACACTGCTTGCGCAGGATTATCTAGCGCGTGGAACGTTGGTCGAGGTAGTGCCGCAGTTGAGTGCGGCAATCACTGCACACCACCTGGTTTTCCCGAAAGCGCATTCCAACTTCCCAAGGGTCAGAAGATTTCTGGAGTGGATGCAGGCGGAGTTGGGGCATGACTTCAATTATTGAACTGGATGTCATTACACGCCGCATCTCATCAGATTGCCTAGCGAGTGTCTGCTTTTGGGCGTGGTATCAGATGCGTAACTTGTGTCGATCTCGTAGAGCGAGACGAGGGTTTGGAGCCCCACTGATACGCCTTATCAGTGAGGCCATTGAGCAAAATTTACAGCGCCGTGATGAATGCGTATAGGTGAGGGCGCATGTTTTATAGACATACACCTCCTCACCTACTATCGCCGGCTTACAAGCCGCCCAGTGCGACGTACTTGATTTCCAGGTAGTCGTCGATCCCGTATTTTGAGCCTTCCCGGCCAAGTCCGGAGCTCTTCACGCCGCCAAAGGGTGCAACTTCTGTGGAGATCATCCCCTCGTTGACGCCCACCATGCCAAACTCAAGATTGTCGACGACACGGAAGATCAGGCCGACGTCACGTGCGTACACATAGGCTGCCAAGCCAAAAGGTGTGTCGTTGGCCATCGCAATTGCCTCGTCCTCAGTCTCGAAACGGAAGAGGGGAGCGACAGGGCCGAAGGTCTCATCATTGAATATCAGTGCATCGCGTGACACATCGGTGAGCACTGTTGGCTCGAAGTAACTACCGCCCAAGGGGTGACGCTTGCCTCCGGTAGCAATGCGTGCACCTTTTTCCACCGCATCAGCAATGTGCTCTTCGACCTTTTGCACTGCATCCCCATTGATGAGCGGACCCAGTACCACACCGTCATCCATGCCATTACCGACCCTGAGCGCAGCGGCTGCATCCGCGAGCTTCTTCGCAAACTGATCGTAAACACCCGATTGAACGAGCATGCGGTTGGCGGCAACGCAGGCTTGACCTGTGTTGCGGTACTTGGCGGCAATTGCACCTTTCACTGCGGCATCGATATCAGCATCGTCAAAGACGATGAACGGCGCGTTGCCGCCCAGTTCCATACTCGCCTTTTTGATGGTCGGAGCGCACTGGGCCAGCAGCAGCGATCCAACTTCGGTCGAACCTGTGAAGGACAACTTGCGAACGACCGGGTTTGCGGTGAGCTCCCCGCCGATTGCGCGGGCCGAGCCCGTGACGACGTTACACACACCAGGCGGCAGACCGGCGCGCTCGGCGAGTACGGCCAAAGCTAGTGCCGAAAGGGGGGTCTGACTGGCCGGCTTGATAACTCCAGCGCAACCAACCGCCCAGCCCGGACCGGCTTTGCGTGTAATCATCGCGGAGGGGAAGTTCCACGGTGTGATGGCTGCAAAAACACCGATAGGGGCTTTCTGCACGAGAATGCGCCGACCGTCCACATTCTGCGGAATGATGTCGCCATTCACGCGCTTCGCCTCTTCCCCGAACCATTCGATGAAACTTGCGGCGTAAAGGATTTCGCCACGGGATTCCACCAAGGGCTTACCCTGTTCGGCCGTCAGGATGACCGCCAGGTCCTCGATGTTTTCAAGCATTAGCTCATAGAGCTTGCGCAGGACCTTTGCACGCTCCTTTGGCAGGGTCTTGCGCCATCCCTGCATGGCGCGTTCGGCCGCTGCGATTGAGCGGCGAGTCTCGGTCTCTCCACCGTTTGGTACGCGCGCTACCAATTCACCAGTGGCTGGATTGCGGATCTCGATTGTCTGACCACTGTCTGCCTGGACCCATTCGCCGTCGATCAACATTGCCTGACGCAGCAGGTCGGGGTCTTTCAGATTCAAGGTTGCGGTGCTATTCATCGGGCAGACCTCAAATGGAGTTACGACCGATGAAGAAGGCTTCATCGAGGTCGGTGGTCGGGTTCAATCCAGCAGCTTCCAGCCCTTTACGTAGCACAGCCATGTCGCGCTGGTACACGCGTTGGGTCGGGTGCGGCATAGGACCACCGTTATAACCCTGCAACCAGCCTTGGTATTTCCACATCATGCGATTGAGAAGCCCGTTTGCCGCCATTGGCAGGCTTGCAAACGCTTTACGTGCCGGATCCATTTTGTACCAGAGTTGAGTTGCCTCATCGTAGTTGCCCGCACGGATCAACTTGTGGATCTGTGGTAGCAATGGGCCGTAGTAAGAGGAGTAGTTGGTTCCGCAGAATGGGATGTCCATCACTTGTGCCAAAGGCACGTACTCATATTCAAGCGGAGATGAGATAACGACTTCTTCATGGAACTCGCGGTGAACTTCGATCGCCGACATGATGTAAGGCAGTCCGCCTTCGGCTTTGATTGCAACGACGTTGGGGATCTCGTCGACCATGCGACGTAGCACCGCCAGAGGAATATCGGCAGGGTGCAAGCGGCTGAAACCCCAGGCGGGAAGCGGGAAGATGATTACGCCCAGGTTCGTCGCGTCGCAGATCGCCTTGGTGTACTCGAAAACTTCGTCATAGGACTTCGGATAGAAGAACGGAGGATAGCCAAGCAGTACAAGGTCGGCGCCGGCAGCTTCGGCTCGCTTCACGGCCTCAATGTTATCTTCCAGCGTGTTGAACACCGCGTGGTGAACGATCACGAGACGGCCGGCTGCTTGATCGGCCATGATTTGACAGAACTCACCGTACTGCTCTTGGGTGATGGCTACCTCCGAGCAGGACAGCGAACCGACGAAGCCGTGCTTGATTGCTAGTTCTACGTCGTGGCGAATGGCTTTCTCATTGATGCGTTTGAAGTCGGAGGTCATTGTTGGAATCGTAACGTTGGCGACCCCAACGAGTTTTTCGCGTGCCCAGTCTCGAGCGTCCTTCTTATTGTAATTGGCCATGTAAGGCTCCTGTTAGTCAGGGTTGGTGATAGTCGTTGCTGTTCGCTCAGCGCTTTGTTTCAAAATCGATTGGCAGTGGTGTTGCGAGCCCTGCTTCAAGTGCCTTGGTCAAGATGAGTTCCGCTACCACAATGTCTTGAAGACCACCGCCGACTGACTTGAACATCGGGGCCTTGGCTTGCTTCAACTGCTCACTGCAGGCACCACTCATCAGGTCAGACAGGCTGAAGGCTTTGTGTCGAAATTCGATCCCGGCGGTATGGGCAGCAAGCATGTCTCCTGTTTCTTCCAGCACTTCTTCCAGGGTGTCGCAGATGATCAAGTCACTGCGCTCTACGACGGAAATGTCTATTTCACGCTGCTCCGGGATGGTCGAGCCGATCGAAACGACTGTGGCCCCCGACTTCAACCAATCGCCAAACAGAATCGGCTTTTCATCACGCGAGCGTGCGGCGGTGAGCACAATGTCGGCGCCTTCCACGGCCTCTTGTGCTGAGCCAACACCCCGGGCGGGCACACCGAGATCTCTTGTCGCAGCTGCGGCAAATGCTTCGCGACGTTCGGGAGTCGGACTGAAGACGACAATTTCCGTTAGTTCGCGGACGCTGGCGAAAGCACGGATGTGCATCGAAGCTTCCAACCCACTTCCTATGACGGCAAGACGAGCAGGTTTCTGTGGAGCGAGGCGGTCAAGGGCTGCTGCCGACGTAGCTGCAGTCCGGAATCCAGTCACCAGATTTGCGTCAATGAAAGCAGCAATGCGATTGGTCGTCCGGTCGAAGAGGACAATGACGTACTCGATTCCCGGTGGCGCATCTCCCATGTTCGAGCCCATCAGCTTGGCACCGAAGTAACGTCCTCCTGCTGGAATAGCCGGCAAGGTGCGTAGCCAGGTTTTCTCAAGACTTGCAACGGTTCGGGGTGGAGTAGCCCTAGCTGGCAAGTGTTGCCCGTAAGCGGCCTGAAGCGCGGCGATCGCATCTTTCCAACGGAAAACTTCCTGCGCGGCAGCGCTTGAAACGAACACGGGAGACTGGGAATTTGCGGTCATACGACGAGCTCCGGAAAGGCAGAGAAAGTTGAAGGAAAACGCGAGCCGGCCTGGTGAGGCGCGCTCCGAGTAGGGTTGTAAACTTAACTCAAACAACATAAACAAAACGATGCGTATACAAAGTATTGTTGGCTTGTAACGCTATTGTCAATGGCTTTTAGGACTAAAGCTCGGTTCGATTTGAGATGGTTGCGAAATCAAAACGGAACGTATAGATTTGATATGAGTTCAGCAACCCTGATGCCTGAGGAGCGCTATGACGCTGGGAGGGTGGGTGATTGAGGGGCTGGAGGGTGCTAACCAACGGATGGATTCGGCGGCCGCGTTACAGGTGCGTGTATTCGACTGAGCGTGTGATCTGCGCGACGCCTTCGGCTCACCGCAGAAGACTACAACGAGGGCTTTGTTCGGTCGCGGATGTCTCTAGCCGAGGCGTACTTCGATTCACCAATCTGCCAAACAAGCTGTGTCATTGAATAACAGTTACCACCCGCCAAAGAAGCGGAGAGGAGACAAGAATGAGTCAAGTTAAGCGCGTTTTGATTGTAGGCAGCGGAATCGGCGGTGCCACCGCAGCTTATGCGCTGCGCAGGGCAGGAGTGGACGTCCACTGTATCGATATCAAACCGGGGATTCCCTCGGCAGGGTCGGGCATTTGCCTGTTACACAACACGGTCCGAGCATTGAACATGATCGGATTGGCGGAGCCTTGTCTTGACAGTGGTATGCGATTCGACGCTTTTCGGCAGTTTGATTCCTCTGGTCAGCTCCTGCGTTCGGATCCTGCACCTCCCAGCTGTGGCATCCGTCGGCCAGAACTTGCTCGAATCCTGGAATCGGCAGCGCTAGGGGCAGGGGCGGTTCTGGATAAAGGGTTGACGATTGAACATCTCGACGACCGTGGGGACTGCGTCGAAGTTAAATTCTCGGATGGTCGAGAGGCTACCTATGACTTGGTTGTGGCTGCAGATGGCGCCTACTCCAAGCTCCGCGATCAGGTTTTCGGTGCCGAGTGCAGGCCGCATTTTGCAGGTCAGAGTGTATGGCGTTTCAATGCGCCGCGTCCGGCTCAGATTGATGGGTTCTGTTTGTACCGCAGCCCGTCAGGGAAAACAGTGGGTTCATTCCCGACATCGGAGGACACCTGCTACCTGTTTTATCTCGAGAACAGTGTGGAGCCTCTGCGGGTACCAGAGGATCAAGCGAGCGCGATGATTCGCGAGCGCCTTGCCGAATATACCGCGCCCGCTGTATTGGAAGCTCTTGACCAGGTGACCGATGCCAAGCAGGTTATCTTCCGTCCGCTGGATATCACTCTGGTGCCGGCACCTTGGTACCGTGGCCGTGTAGTGCTCATCGGCGATGCTGCACATTCTCCAACGCCGCATATGACGTCGGGAGGTGGGATGGCCATCGAAGATGCCGTGGTGCTTGCAGACTGCGTATCCAAGACTCAATCGGTTAACGAGGCATTGGCGATGTATAGCGAGCGCCGATTTGAACGATGCAAAATCATTTGTGACGCGTCATTGCAACTTTGTCGCTTTGAGCAGGAAGATCCACTGAAAAATAGAGAGAAGTCGGCAGCTCTATTGCTGAAAACCTATCAATATTTGGGGCAGCCTATCTAGACCATCAGTTTGACGTTATCTATCAAAGAGTCCCGATTCACCTCTCAAGGTGAATGGGGACTGAGTCAACTCATACTTTTATAACGATCAGCAGCCAAGCAGGGCTGTTCAGTTTTCTGAGTTCGTTACTCCCAGCAAGTGGTAAATGTAGTCGATATGCGACTTAGCAAATTCCTCGTTTAATGGGGCGTGACCAACCAACAAGCGCATGTAGACTGCTGAGTAGATTATGTCCATAAGCGACTCGACATCGGTATCGCTTGGGATCTCACCGCTGCGTTTCCATTCTTCAAGTGTTTCTTTAACTATCGCGCGTCGCCCATAGTGGAATCTCTCTCGAAAGGCTCGTAATACTGAAGGGTCAGATTGTCCCTCGGCTATGATTTGAGCAAGGATTCGGCCTGGCCAACCAGAAAACTGCTCTACCAGTGTGCGGAAATGAGCAGCAATGGCCTTTTTTGGGCCGAGTTCAATTGGCAGTGGAGTCTTGAGAAGATGGTTTTCAATGAATGCGTCAATCACGAGCAGCGCTTTAGAGTCCCACCATCTGTAGATCGTTGCTTTGCTGACCCCGGCTTCCTTTGCAATTGCCTCAATCGAGATGGCCTGAATAGAGTTCTCGTGTAGCAACTTTATGGTCGAATTCAGTATTTGCAGCCGAGTAGCTTCGCTGCGTGGTCGTCCTAAAGACTTCTCCTGCATAAAGTATTCCTTAATAAATGACTAATTTTAACAGGAGCGTAATGCTGCATGTGCTCACTCTGCTGCGTGGGCGGCTGCCTGCTGAAATCAAGCTGAGGCGTTTCTGATCGTAGCCAACAGACCACTCAAGAAGCAATGTAAAAAACGCTTTGAGTCTGGTCGGGCGAATGCGGGAGGCCCGTGTGGGCTGACTCTGTAGGCAGATGAAGGCTGCCAGCTGACGAAATAGTAAACAGTTAGGTTGCACAAAACGGTACGGATCGTATATGTTTGTTTCGCGCATATGAAGCCTGTCACGGGCATAACAACAAGAACGCGCGGAGGAGACAAACATGCATCAGGGTTCGAGCCTGAAAGGCGATGTTGCGACCGATACCATTGTGGGCCGTATCTGGCACTCGACCAGTGAACAGGTGGCTGAACGCGACAAGCACTTCGCGCCCGCTGATTTCCAATACTTCCCCATCAACGCTGCTTCGACGCGCTATACCACCGGCTCGATCCTCGACGCCGATCTCAGTCTCTTAATCGGAGTTCAGAGCTCCGCTACATTCCTCAGCATTTTCGGGGAGTGAGCATGTCGATCCCCAATATTTCCAATCTTAGATTTGGGCGGCGCCAGTTTCTCGTGTCCACCGCAAGTGCCGCGACGCTCGCCATGCTGGGGGCGCTACCGGTGCTCGCGAAGCCATCCCGAGAGATCATTCTAGAACCATTCGACCCCAGTCAGTTTGATGTTCGCTTTGTAGTGACGGACCGCCGATTGCCGCAAAGCCTTGCTTTCGCCATTGAGCATGCCAAAAAAGATAGTGCGCGGCTTGAAGTCACGAATGGACTCACGAGGCTTTGGCAGGAATCGCTCGTACCGTTTTGGCGTGAGCAAGGTGGCGCTGTCGCCGGACTCACTACGCGCGAGGTTTGGCATTGCCTTGCAGAACAAGCACGCAGCCAGTCGCGCCGTACGGTTGTGCTGCATCAGTACGACGTACCGGCGAGCCAACCCAATCCTTTGGTTTCATGGATCATCGCGTGAATTATGAGAACACCCCCGAATGTTTCCCCCGAAGTTTTTTCCGTCGCACTACAGGCGTTTGCTGGTGTAGTCGGAAAAGAATGGGTCTTCGTTGAGGACGAGGATCTGTTTCCCTACCGTGATTCTTATTCCCCGCTGCGCGACACGCCCGAGGATCGAAGCGCATCAGCTGCCGTGGCGCCCGGTTCGGTTGAAGAGGTGCAGGCGGTCGTGCGCATTGCCGATAAGCACCGCATACCGCTTTATACGATTTCCACCGGCAAAAACCTCGGCTACGGCGGTTCAGCGCCCAATCATGGCGGCAGTGTTGTGCTGGATCTGAAGCGGATGAACCGCATCATTGAGGTCAACGAAAGCAACGGCTACGCAATCGTGGAGCCCGGCGTCAGCTATTTCGATCTGTATAACTACATCCAGGAACGTGGCCTGAAAGTGTGGTTGGATGTCGCCGACCCGGGCTGGGGCAGTGTGGTTGGCAATGCGCTTGACCATGGTGTAGGTCACACGCTGTCGCGCTTTCGCAATCATTTCGATTCGCACTGCGGCATGGAGGTGGTGCTGGCCAATGGGGAGATGGTTCGCACAGGAATGGGAGCGCTACCCGGTTCCCAGACGTGGGGACAATTCAAGATGGGGATGGGGCCGATCCTGGACGGCATTTTTTCCCAGTCCAATTTCGGCGTTGTCACCAAGATGGGCATCTGGTTGATGCCGGCACCCGAGGCCTTCATGCACGGCATGGTGATGGCCGCGCGTTATGACGATCTGCACGCCGTAGTGGAATTGCTCAAGTACGTCGAGAACACCGGCTTAGCCTCTGGTGCGCCGGAAATGGGCAGTCCACTGCTCGGCATCAGCAATTACACGAAACATCTTGTAGACGCCTTTTACGAAGGTCCGCCGCAGCTGCAGAAGCAGCATGCTGATCTGATTGCGAAAGCCAGTGTCGGTTACTCGGCTGAACTGCAGAAGTATGGGCTGGACAACAACATTCCTTACTGGGTGCTTAACCTGAAGTTCTACGGACCACCGAAGGTGATCCAGGCCCAGTGGGAGGCGGTACAGGAGCTGGCGGAAAAATCGATCAAGGGTGTTCGCTTTCAGGCTGGCCAGATTCAGAGCGATCCGCACAAAGCTTCCGCTGAGTGGACGGTTTACCCTCAGGATGTGGGTGTACCGAATATGGATTTCTTCGGCATGGGAACACGTGCAGGAGGCAACCCGCATCCGATGCGCGGCCATATGTGGTTCTCTCCGGTTATTCCACAGACTGCGCAAGGCATTCTCGAAGCCAATCGCGTCTTCGAAGAAGCGTACCGGACCCTGCCTGCGCTGCAGAATGTACCGATCTGGAACCTCAGGCCTTTTGCGTTGCCTGCGCCGTTTTTCGAGCGTGCTTTCCTTTTCATCGTAGGTTTCCCGATCACCGATGATACGGCGATGAACAAAGCCTCCATCAAGGCGTATCGGACGCTGCTCGATATCGGCGCACAGCATGGCTGGGGCGAATATCGTTGCCACCCAGAATTCCAGGACCAGGCCATGGGCCTGTATTCGTACAACAACAACAGCCTGCTGCGCTTGAACGAGGTCATCAAGGACGCCATCGATCCTAACGGAACTCTTTCGCCGGGCCGCTACGGCATATGGCCCAAGCACTTGAGGAAGGGCGCCAAATGAAGACGAATTGTCTCATCGTGCTGATGATGCTGGCAGGCCTGGCAGTCGCCTCCGAACCGGCCAGGGACGTCGAACCGGGTCAGCGTGGAAAGCAGGTTTTCGATCAGTGGTGTGCGATCTGTCACGCCGCAGCTCCACGCATGCCCGGCACTGCTTCGCTGGCGGCCAAGTATGGCGGCAGCTTACCGGCTGCATTGGAAGACCGCACTGACATGCCCCCGGCCTTCATCAAGTATTTCGTTCGCAACGGCGTACTGATCATGCCGGCATTTCGTAAAACCGAAATAGCCGACGCCGACCTTCAATTGCTCGCCGACTACCTAAAGGCTAAAGACCAATGAGCTCACATTCTGTTTCTGAAACTCTGAGCAAGACTGCTAGCAATCGTCGAGAATCCCGCAACGGTACCGCAGCGCTCGTCATAGGGCATTGCGCTGGCCTGATGGATATCACCACTTTACCGATCTGGGTCGGAATCGTCCTGATCGGGCAGCTGGCACTTGATCCTCAGAGTGCAGGTTTCCTGCTGACGCTTTTCCTGGGGTCGGTCGTACTTAGCAGCCTGTGTATCGCACCAAAACTATCCCGACTCAACCGCAAGCGCATAGCATCGGCGGCTTATGCAGTGGCTGGTATGGCCTTCGCCAGTATGCCAAGCGTAAGTGGCAGCTATATCCTTTTGGCTTCGGCGCATGTCGTCGCAGGCCTAGCGGTCGGCTGCGGTCTGTCGATAGTTCACGGGACGATGGGTGGTACTGCCAATCCGCACCGCACAGCGGCGATGGCTTTTACTACCCTGAGCCTGGTGTCCATTCTGGTGATGGCGACACTGCCTCCGCTAGTGGGCAGGATCGGCCCGAACATATTCTTCTATACGATGTCGGGCATCATGTTCACTGCCGCACTGGCCGCACTGCTGGCTTTTCCGAACGTCGCCCGCACGGTCCAGCACGATCGATCCGCGTTCGCCAAGTTGCCTACGCGAGTATGGTTCGGCATCGCCGGCGTGAGTCTACTGATGGTGAGCCATTCGATGGTCTTCGGCTTCATCGAGCGTGTAGGGGGCTGGCACGGATTCAGCGCGGCGCAGATCACCACGGTGCTTGTCATCAGTGGCTTCGTGAATCTCGTACCTGTCGCGCTTTCCAGCCTCCTCGAACGCCACTTGTCGGCCTCGGGCGTAGTCATAGCTGGCCCTCTGATCCAAGCCATTGCAGCTGTCGCTGTGACCCAGTTCAGTGGCTACGGGGTTTACATCGTAGCAACCTCAGTTCTCATCGCCGTCGTCACATTTACCCATGTCTTCGCATTCGGGGTGCTGGCGCGTCTGGATCCGTCCGGTCGCGTGGTCGCGGCCACCCCGGTGATGGTCATGGCAGGTTCGGCTACTGGCCCACTCCTTGGGGGCGTGCTCGCCCTGCATGTTGGCTATGGCAGCTTGGGTTGGGCGGCGTTGGTATTGGGGCTTTTGTCCGCCCTCTGCTTTCGCCTTGGTACCCGTAAGGCGTGATGAAAAACAACAACAGTATGAAGTCCCTTACTAGAGGATTGGTATGAGCAAGCGATTGCAGGACAAGGTCGTTTTACTGACCGGCATTGGCAGTGGAATGGGGCGCGAGACAGCTCGGCTGTTCGCTAGCGAAGGTGCGATCGTCGTCGGCTGCGACATCAATCCCCAGACGGCCGCAGAAACCGCGAAACTGGTAGAAAGCGATGGTCATTCCATCGACGTGGTTGCTCCTGTTGACCTCAGCGACCGCGACGATGTAGCGCGTTGGATCGATGGTGCTGCCGCTCGGCATGGCCGCATTGACGCACTTTATAATAATGCCAGTCTGCCGCGTTTTGCGCCTTTTGCGGTGCAGAGCGACGCCGACTATGTCTTCACCATCCAGAATGAACTCGATCTTGTCTGGCGTGCTTGCCAGCTTGCCTGGCCGTATCTGGTGAAGTCCAAAGGTGCCATTGTCAACATCGGCTCCGGTGCTGGCATGCAGGGAGCGAGAGCGCTTCCGCAGGCTGCACATGCCGCGGCGAAAGGTGCGGTCCTTGCCCTGACGCGCCAACTGGCCGCAGAAGGCATCGCTGTTGGTGTACGGGTTAACTCGGTCAGCCCTGGTGTAATGAACACCCCGCCGGTTCAGGCGATGTATCGGGAGTTTGGCGACAAGGCACCCGTGGCCCCGATCGTGGAGCGCACCCTGACGGGTAAGCCGGGCGAGCCGATCGCTGTCGCTTGGGCAGGCCTTTACCTGACCTCTGATGAGTCTAAATGGGTCACCGGGATCAATATTCCCGTGGACGGTGGCGCCAGCTCAATCATGTAAGTCGATTCGGATTCAGTTGATTGAACCCGGCAAGCCGACCCTATACAGGCAAGAGTAGCTTTGACCATGACCAACATTTCGATGAATACAAGCGATGCAGCCAAGGTGCTGGCAAGCCCGCTGCAGATCAATGGATTGCAGATTAAAAACCGCATCATCCTTGGGCCGATGGCGGTACTTCGCCCGACCGAGGACGGCCGCCCAAGTGAGCAGACCATCGCGTTCCTCAAGCGTCGTGCGCAGGGCGGGGTGGGCCTGGTCATCGTTGGTGGATCGGTATGCAGCGAACGAGCCTGGAATGAGTCGCCGTTTTCGCCAAACCTTCGCTTTGACAAAGACGCATTCGTCGATGACCTCAAGCGTGTGTCCGATGCTGTACATGAATGTGGTGCGGCAGTGTTCGCGCAGCTGTTTCCGAGCTTCGGCCGCATGGGCGTGCCGCGCAACGGTCAGTGGATTTTGGCGGCCAGCCCGAAGCCGGTGAACCTGGGGGCTGGCGGCTTGCCCAACCATCTCTATATCCCCGGTGGCCGAATAACACCAGTGCCACACGAGGCCAGCATCCAGGAGATCAAGGACATCGAGGCGAGCGTCGTCGCCGGTGCACGCCGGGCCAAAGCTAGTGGTTTCGATGGTGTCGAGATTGGCGCACACATGTGCTACTTCTACTCGTCCTTTTTGTCCCCGCTGGCCAATCAACGCACCGATGAATACGGTGGTTCGGTTGCGAATCGCGCTCGAGCCTTACGCGATGTGGTTGCAGCAGTGCGCGCCGAAGTCGGCCCGGATTATCCGGTGGGGGTGCGCATGAGTGTGAATGACCATATGCCCGACGGTCAGGGGCCGCAGGGTTACGCTGAGGTCGCAGCGCACATCGCCGAAGTCGGCCTGGACTTCATCTCGCTAAGCGAGGGCAACTACGAGTCGATGCGTGACAATGTGCCGAGTACTTCCGGCAATATGCTGAACCACGGGGAGCCGCAGGCCTTCCGCAAGGCACTGGGTAGCGGGGTGCTCCTGTTCCTTTCCAGTACTCCAGATCCCCGGCAAGCGGCGGCGGCTATTTGGGACGGCGATGTCGATGCAAGCATGCTGGCACGACAGATGCTGGCCGACCCTGATTATGCGTTGAAGGTCATCGAAGGTCGTGAGGCTGAGATCGTGTGGTGCGACCATGCCAATTCCTGTTTACGCAGGCTGATACTCAACGCGCCGGTTGCCTGTCATAAAAACCCGGAGATGGGACGCGAGGATCCGAAAGCCAAACGTTCCAGTCCGGTTCAGAACCTGGGCGTCTGGGTAGCCGGTAACAATGTGCTGATGGGCGTTGCCGATAAGCTCGTCCGCGCTACGCAAAAGAAATGACCCAATTGGGGCGAGCATTTCGATCAGTCTTATAGCGAGATGAGCGGGGTGTTCGTTTCCAATGGCTCGACGTCGGTATCCGATCAACTCAACGCCTGCGCACTGAACTTGATGAATAACGACTAGGCCTCGGGGTCAGTGCTCTTAACACCCAGTAAGTGGTACACAAAGTTTATGTGCGACTCGGCAAATGCTTGGTTAAGTGGGGCGTGTCCAATCATGAGTCGCATGTAAACGGCCCCGTAAATCAAGTCCATCAGTATCTCGATATCCGTATCGGGAGATATCTCGCCGCTCACCCTCCATTCCTCTAGCGTTTCTCGAATTATCGCGCGCCTTCCATAATGAAACCGCTCTCGAAAATCTCTCAAAGTAGAGGGGTCTGACTGACCTTCCGCGAGTATTTGTGCGACCAGTCGACCAGCCCAACCAGAGTATTGGTCTACGAGGGAGCGGAAGTGCTGAGCAATTGCCTCTCTCGGACCCAGTTCTCGTGGCAAGGCTGTCTTCAACATTTGGTTCTCTATGAACGCATCGATAACGACTAACGCTTTGGAGTCCCACCACCGGTATATGGTTGATTTACTAACGCCAGCTTCTCGTGCTATCGCCTCGATTGAGATGGCTTGAATGGATTTTTCCTGCAGCAGCCTGATGGTGGCATCCAGGATCTGACGGCGTGTAGCTTCGCTTCGTGGGCGACCCACTATCGATTTGGTGGTCGATACAGGTTTTTTAGTCGACATTTTCAAGATCCCTTACCCAGGTGCATTTGTTTCTAAAAAACAAAAGCCCAGGATGGCTCTCGTCAAGGAAATAATTAGTATACGCAGTGTTTAGTATATTGCCTGTGCGTGAAAAATTCTACCTTGGCTGTGCTCAATCCAGCAGGAAAATGTTCGCTCGTATTAATCTTTTTTTGTTGTTTAAAGCGCGGGTTAGGGTGCTCTAGCAGAAGGCTTTGTTACAGTGAAAATTGCTTCGCTTGGTCGACACTCTGCAAGTCATTGCGTTTCGTTTGTATGAGGTTTTTCGCTCGGATCTGTTGTCGGCAAGTCGGCGGCGCGGGGGGGGGGGGGCGAGTCAGGAGGGAAGGGCAGTGGCCATCTTTAAACAGTCAGCGATGAACATCACTTCCAGGTCCATTCTTCTTCGCGTTTTGTTCGTTGCTTAAAGACTCTATGAAAAGTGCAATCTTCTATTTGTAACGTGCATTTTTCGTAGTGCCCCAGCACCTCATACTGACCGGGTGCTCACGCGCTTACCCGCTTGCCATCTAGCGTACGGTGCCTTCTGGCGCTGTTCGCAAGCGACTGCCAAGAGGGGCGCCACTATCCAATAATAATGAGACCGCCCATGAAAACTCCAAACCCGCTGCTGGAAGACCTAAAAGGTGTTCTGCCTACTATCGCGGCTAATGCCTTCGAGGCCGAACGCGCGCGTTGTGTTCCCACCGATAATATCGCTTTGCTCAAAGGCATTGGTATGCACCATGCGTTGCAGCCGAAAAAGTACGGCGGCATGGAGATCTCTCTGCCTCAGTTTGCCGACTGCATCGCATTGTTGGCCGGTTCCTGTGCCAGCACGGCCTGGGCCATGAGCCTTCTATGTACTCACAGTCATCAAATCGCAATGTTTTCCAGCAAGCTGCAGGATGAGATGTGGGGAAATGACCCCGATGCTACTGCCAGTAGCAGCATCGCGCCTTTTGGGCGCACCGAGGAGGTGGAGGGAGGCGTCACTTTCAGTGGTGAGATGGGATGGAGTTCAGGCTGTGATCATGCCGAATGGGCGATCATGGGGTTCTTTCGTGAGAATGCTGGAGGCACTCGGGATTATTGTTTCGCGGTGCTGCCAAGTAGTGACTACGAAATCCGTGATGACTGGTTTGCCGTTGGTATGCGTGGCAGCGGTAGCAAAACCCTGATCGTCAAGAATGCTTTCGTGCCCGAGCACCGAATCCAGAAAGCCAAGGACATGATCGAAGGCAAGTCGGCGGGCTTTGGTTTGTATCCGGACAGCAAGATTTTCTTCGCCCCTTATCGGCCTTATTTCGCCAGCGGTTTTTCGACTGTCAGCCTGGGTATTGCCGAGCGCATGTTGGATGTCTTTCGCGAGAAAACCCGCAACCGCGTCCGTGCCTACACCGGTGCCGCTGTCGGCGCAGCCACCCCGGCATTGATGCGCCTGGCCGAATCCACGCATCAAGTTGCGGCTGCCCGAGCGTTGCTGGAAAAAAGCTGGGAGGAGATTGCCGAATACAGCGAGCGCCACGAGTACCCTAGCCGCACCACGCTCACGTTCTGGCGTACCAATCAAGGCTATGCCACGAAAATGTGTATCCAGGCTGTGGACCGTCTGATGGAAGCGGCCGGCGGCGGCGCCTGGTTTGAAACCAACGAGTTGCAACGCCTATTCCGCGACGCACATCTTACGGGGGCGCACGCCTATACCGACTATGACGTTTGTGCACAGATACTTGGTCGCGAACTGATGGGTCTTGAGCCCGATCCCTCAATGGCCTAAGGCCGTTCGCCCTAAAGCCACAAGCCCCTCATAAAAATAATCAGAGCGCGCCCAGGGGGCGTGCTCGGGAGTCTTGCATGTCCGATATTAATGAAATTGCAGCTTCTTCTGCCTTCGATTCGCGTGCATTTCGCCGCGCCTTAGGTAACTTCGCCACCGGTGTGACAGTGGTGACAGCCGCCGATCACGATGGCCGAAAAGTGGGGGTGACGGCCAATAGCTTCAACTCGGTGTCGCTCGATCCGCCGTTGATTCTCTGGAGTATCGATAAGCGATCAACCAGTCATGATGTATTTGCTGCCGCTACCCACTTTGCCGTGAATGTGCTTGCTGCAGATCAAATTGATTTGTCGAACAATTTTGCCCGTCCGAAAGACGATCGTTTTGCTGGCATCGAATACGAGTCAGGTCACGGAGGGGCGCCCATTCTTGCTGATTGCTCCGCGCGTTTTCAGTGCGAAAAATATCAGCAGGTGGACGGTGGTGATCATTGGATCATGATTGGCAAGGTGGTGGCTTTCGATGATTTTGGTCGTTCGCCGTTGCTGTACCACCAGGGTGCATACTCCATGGTGCTGCCCCACACGCGCATGACCACGAGTGGTGAAGGTCAGCCGCCTAGCAGTCACTTCCAAGGGCGTCTGAACCATAATCTTTACTACCTTATGACTCAGGCGTTGCGCGCTTATCAAGCAAGCTATCAGCCGCGGCAATTGTCCACCGGTTTACGAACCAGTGAGGCACGTATGCTGATGGTGCTGGAAAATGATGCGGGTCTAAGCCTCACCGATTTGCAGCGCGAGGTGGCAATGCCAGTGCGGGAAATCGAGGAAGCCGTTGTCAATCTCACTCGCAAGGGGTTGGTCTGTGAAGAAGGCGGGCATTTGCGTCTGACGGTTAAAGGTATCGATGAAACAGAAGGGTTGTGGTCAATTGCCCGTGAACAGCAGGACGAAGTTTTCAGGCAATTTAGCGACGACCAATTGGAAACCTTCAAGACCGTGTTGAAAGCGGTTATCAGGCGCTGACCTGATTTAGTTAACAATCAAAACAGACGGCGCCCAAAGCGCCGTTTTTTATGGCTGCGCCAGGCATGGCGCGTAGCGCCGTGACTGGCGCTGTCAGGTTCACTATTTGGTGAACTGGACGACTTGGAGGTGGAAGTCCTCTACACACCCGGCAAGAGGAAGTGTTAGCCAGAGGCAGGGGTGTCGCGGGCGACTGCGAATCTGAAGGAAGCCCGAGGCAAATTGCTGGCCTGACGAACAGGAAGCGGATAGAGGCGGCGCAGCGGGGTAAGACGGCCCACACCGTCAAAGCCGAATACTTACACGGAACGCTGTGACGTATATCCGACAGGCATAAGCAGGAAGGTCGCGCGATTTACCTTGGGAGATCTGCAGGTTTGCCGCCGTGCTATCGAGCGCGGCGAGGCGATGGGATGAACCTGCAGAAGTCAGCCGAGGCCGTAGTAAGTGGCGGAAAAAAAACCACGCCACTAAGGGCCGAACAGGTTATGCCGCCAGTAGGCGTCAGAGTCTCGTCGAATGTCGAAATGCAGAAATTTCTTCGAGGAAGAACTTTCACCCAAAGTCCCAGACGGTATCCGAGGATGACGGCTGGCAGTGCGCAGGCATCGACGGTGGCTATGACGTGGACGAACGCGGAGCCGGGCACGCTGATGGCGCAGGTGCTTGCACCGGCCTTCGTGGGCGACCGACCGCTGCTTTGTCGTTCGGTGCGGTGTTTTTAACCGGCATAAATTGCTTCCTTCGCTATCTAAGACTGCTATCGCTTGGGCGCCAGTAGATCAACCTGACTTAGAATCCTAAAACGATACGGCTCGGCCAGTATTCTGCTTGATCTTTTACATTTCTACTACCATAAATCGCCAAATATTCGGGCTTTAAGAGTCGTATAGCAAAGGAACCTGAGCCTGCAAAGGTAGCGAATAATACGCTTTTTTCTCTCTTTACAAAACGGTACGAGCTGTATAGTCTTTGCGTGCAATATCAGGTGTTGATCCATTCGACCTGACTGACAAGTAAAGAAGGGGTTCATATGAAGCTTGGTCGTATCTCTGTCGACGGTCCGGATGGGGCCACGCCACGATTGGTGCTGGTTGTTCCTGAGGAGCAGCGAGTCATCGATCTCCGCCGTACCCTTCTTTGGGAGCTTGAGCAGGAAGGCGCGTCCTACGATTCCGCACTCCGCTACGCAGAAGGCGTGTTCCCAGGTAGCATGTCGGCCGCAATCGGTTTGGGTAACTCATTTACCCAGGTCGCAGAAAGGATCAACAAATCTCGTCCGGACCGCTATTCCCTTCCCTTCGACAAGGTGACCTGGCTTCCCTCGTCCGACCCTTCTGTCGTTCGCGATGGCTTGACCTTCGTGGGGCACATTAAGGGCTTCCATGAAAAAATTGGTCACGCGCCAAATCCATGCTTGCTCCAAATTCCGGGCTACTTCAAGGGTACGCCTCACACCGTGATTGGCCATGAAGCAGAAGTAGCTTGGCCAGGGTACATCCAGCACATGGATTATGAGCTGGAGTTGGGCTATGTCATCGGCCGCCAAGCTCGCAATCTCCACCCTGACAATGCGCTGGACCACCTGTTTGGTATCACGATCTTCAACGATTTCAGCGCTCGCGACCGTCAGGCCATCGAGATGCCAATTGGCATGGGGCCTACCAAATGCAAGGACTTTGCCTATGGGATTGGACCTTGGATCACTACAGTGGACGAGTTTGCCGATCTTGATCGGATTGGTATGGAAGTTAGAGTTAATGGTGAGGTTTGGGGCAAGGGTGACAGCTCCAACAAGCTCTGGACAATTGCCGAGCTTCTGGCTTGGGCCAGCTTGGGAGAGGTGCTCGTGCCGGGCGACGTAATCGGCTCAGGAACGATGGGTGGTGGTTCGGCTCTGGAGCTTGATCGTAAGCTACAGCCTGGCGATGTTGTTGAGCTTATCGTCGAAGGCGTGGGGACACTGCGCAACAAAATGGGCCAGCCTCAAGAAGGGATCTGGTGGCCAGAGGAACGCAAGCCGTTCATGTAATGGGAGGAGCAGTATGGGTTCGTCATATCAAACCCATACTGGCCGGTAAGGCTGCGAAAAAAATAAAAATAATAGGTGATCAGATGAATATTCTTGGCCCGGATACGCTAATTTTTGGTGTCGATGATGTATCTCTCTGCGAGCAGTTTTTAACGGACTACGGCCTGACTGCCGTAGGCGACGGTCGATTTGAGGCTCTGGATGGAACTGGCGTGGTAATACGCCATCGCTCAGACCCCAGCCTCCCCGCCTGGGAACTGCCCACCGCCAACATGCTGAGAAAAACCATCTATGGCGTGAAGGACAGTTCGGTCCTGGAGCAAATCAAGGAAGAATTTAAGACCGATCGGGAGGTCAAGGTATTGCTCGATGGCTCTCTCGAAATCACCGACGACCTCGGCTTCGTACTCGGTTTCCAAGTCTCGATTCGTAAGACTATTGATCTGCCCGCTGAACGAGTGAATGCACCAGGGCATGTCCATCGCCCTGCAAACGTCACTGGTGTCTCCATTGACACAACTGAACCTACCCCACGCCCGCGCACGCTGTCCCATGTCGTGTACTTTGTTCCAGACGCCGAGAAGGCTGAACAGTTTTATGCGAATCGTCTGGGCTTTAAGGTGACAGACAAATTCATTGGGATGGGGCCATTCCTTCGTCCTGCTGGGACCGCGGATCACCATACTCTGTTCTTGATCCAGACTCCGCCACAACTGCAAGGCTGTGAGCATTTCACCTTCCACATGGGGGGGCCTACCGAGGTGCTTCGTGCGGGCTACGCATTTGCCGCGAAAGGTTACGAGTCATTCTGGGGCCCCGGCCGTCATCGCTTTGGCTCAAATTGGTTCTGGTACTTCAACAGCCCAATGGGCTGCCATATTGAATACGATGCCGATATGGATCAACACGACGATTCATGGGAAGCACGACTGGCGCCAGGAATTGTTGATAATTCGCAGGTATTCCTCTTCCATTGGCGAGAAAAATGGGCGCCAGGTGGTAAGCCGAACTAATCGAATAGCGTGGGCGCCATGATGACGAAAGTTTGCCATATTTCAGATATACATCTTGGTTGCTCGCTAGGTTTCCAATTAACAGGTCATGGCAGCGATCAGTTTTTCATCGTGAATAATGGGGGAACAATGGTAGGGTATTGGAATTCTTGCCCACACTGGCCGGGATCGACGCTGCCATTTAAGAAGGATGAATATCTGGACACCTCAGCGATGTTCATCATCTGTCGTGGGCATGGAGCAGCATTCGATATTAAACCTGGGGTCTGTGTGAGTGGGCCCTGCGTTAGTGAAAGCTTAAAAAAAATTGATCTGCGAATTGATTCTTGTGGAAATATTTTATTAAGGGATCTCGCTGAAGGTGCCATGTAAATACTGAAGCTCCTCTCGGTGGAATGCTCTCGGTAATGTTTCAGATTGTGCGAAGTTATGTGGCTAATGTTGCTTTGCTCGTTAGGAGCGAATGCGTTCTGTTGCATTAAATAAAAATAAAAAGGTGCTTTATGAGTGCGCAAAAAAATGTAGTGCTTTCCGCAGTTTTTGTCACCGTGGCGCTTGCCCAAAGCAACGCACTAGCCCTAGAAAATGGTACCTCTGGCTACCCTAGGGGGATCGTTACCGTAATGAGCGGCGCAGTAGGTGCGCCTGGTGAGACACATGTGTATTCCTATAACACTCATACAGACATTGACTCTATTAGAGATGGCAAAGGGAACAAGGTTTTCCCAAAAGCAAAGGGTTCTGTTAATGCTCATGCTCTGCGGGTGGTTCACACCCTAAAAGATGCACCTACCCTTTTTGGTGGAAACATCTCGCTCCAGATGGCAGTCCCATATGTCGATGGGAGCGTAGATATCCCCGTTTTGGGGTCTTTTATGAAAGACTCGTCAAGCGGATTCGGTGATCCCCTTTTTGGTGCGATAGTTAGTTGGGCTTCTCCCACCTATCTACATAATGTTGAAGTCGATCTTATTGCGCCTTGGGGTAAATACGATGAGCGCTCACTGATAAATCCAGGGGCGAATAACTCGGCAGCATATTTGGCCTATTGTTTTACATGGTTTCCCCTCCAATATCTGGAAGTTAGCTCGAAAATAAGTGTCAATTATAGTTTCGAGAACCACGCGACAGATTATCAGTCGGGCGTGCAAGTTGTGGCGGACTATGGCCTGAACTATCGTTTAGGTCAAAATTGGCTAGCAGGGATCGGTGGCTTCGTGTCTTCGCAACTAAATGATGATCAATTGAATGGCCAAGATGTGGGGAACCGCTCACGCTCGGCTAAAGTTGGGCCACAGGTTGGTTATGCTAGCCGAGACTGGGGAGTTTTTGCTGCTTACCAGAAAGATGTTTACGCCAGGAATTCCCCAAGTGGTGATACGATGATGGTTAACGGGTTCATAAAATTTTAATTCCAAGTGAATGCCGGAAGAATTCCAAACTTAGAGTAGATCAGAATAAGTGGAGAGGTAAGCATAATGTCAAATAATAACAATCAATGGCGCCCTGGTCGTCGAGTCGCAATCGTGGGGGCCGGTCCTGGAGGAGTGTCTGCCGCTATTGCTATGCTGAAACAAGGTTACGATGTAAGGATCTTCGAACGAAATCCAGAACCAAAGCCACTCGGGGGGGCAGTATTGCTTAGTACACCTGTCCTCGCAATTCTCAAGTCGTACGGAATCGAAATGAGCAACTTCGGCTCTTACACGACAGTTGAATTTCAGAACAGCAAGGGCGAGTATCGTGCCGATATTCCGTTTAATCCATCTGTCGAAAAAGCGTTTGGCATCAAAGGATGGTATTACGGTGTTCTGCGCTCCAGTGCGTTCGCAAAAATGCTGGACCTACTTCCGGAAGGTATAATCGTCCCAGGCTCGGATTTTGAATCCTATCATGAGCATGACGCTGGCATTAGTGTAAGGTTCGCCAATGGTACTTGTGTCGAGGCCGATATATTGGTCGGGTCTGATGGAGTTCGTTCTGCCGTATGTCGCCAGGCGTTTGGTGAACAGGATCTTTTCCACGTCGGTGTGCGAGTATGGTTGGCCTGGTGCGATCCAATCGATGGAATTCCGCCTAATTCTGGCGTGATCTCTCACTCTCATAAATATCAGGCAAGTTTCTTTCCTATGCTGCACGATGGGAAGCCAGGGTATGAGTGGTGGATTGTTGAACCGGCGTCAGAGAAAACCGCTCGGCCAAAAGATCCTCAACAATATATTCGTAATATTGTTAAGAACTGGGCAGATCCAATTCCAAGGCTTGTCGAGGCCACTAATTTCAATTCTCAGATTTTTTGCTGGGACGTCTACAATAAGCCATCCATGAAGACGTGGAGCAAAGGCCGAGTTGTTTGCTTAGGTGATGCAGCTCACCCAGTATCTCCCTATGCAGCTTATGGTATGGGCATGGCGATTGAAGATGGGTACTTCCTGGCAAAATTCCTCAAAGGTCGAGATCTATCCGACCTGAGTACGGTTAAAGACTCGTTCAGTAAGTTTGAAGAGCAGCGGGTTGCGTACACAAATCATCATGTGGAGTTTGCTCGTAAACTCGGGAACTTCTTCCATCACATGCCATACCCGCTTGCCAAAATGAGGGACTTCTTCTTGGATAATACCGGGTTTCTCAATAAAATGTTGACCAAGGATTATATTGAGGACTCAGAAAAGATGAGTCTTTCTTTGTCAGAGTTGCACGTCAATTGATCGTTTTGGGCGGTAGCTCCTACCGCCCATATCCTATTTTGCGACACTATCTTTTTGATACTGGAATTCGATATTTAGTCTTTTCAGGGATGTGGCGCATGCCTGCTCGAAAATTCCGCTTTTCATAGTCGATGCACCTGTATTTATTGATATGGTGGAGCATGCTAAGAAACATCGAGTTAGGCCCGCGATATATGTTAAGCTTTGGTGCGATTGCTTTCATTGTAATCTTGCTTGGCTATTTTTCATTATGTTAAGTTGGGAGGATGTCAGAGCAGTCAGAAGTAATCGGGGAAAAGTGGCTTCCAAACATTGTTTTGTTAAGCAATATGGTTAAAGTCCAGTTGAAATCTCATATAGTCATGAGTCAACTTGTAACTTTGACCGATCCTGCTCAGCAAAAAATACACTGAATTACCTTCGGGGATTGAAGGTATAAATTGCAGGCCTTAAGCAAAACGTTGGGGCTGGGCTCCCAGAGCCAAGTGACCGTGAGGAGTATGATAAATTTAATACGGCTGAAAAACGCTATACCGCGGAACAAAATCGGATTTTAAGTTTTATTCAGAATAGTTAATGGGTGGCGGCCACTGAGTTATTCAGCGGAGAGATTGTGGCTCATGGCGCACAGTTTTCTCAGATGTCAGATAATCTGATGAAAATCAATATGGTTGGATACAGTCAAGCCTCCAGCGCACAGCATGGGCAATGAGCCTGCTTTGTACTCACTCACACCAGATGGCGATGTTCTCGGCCAAGTTGCAAGAAGAGGTGTGGGGCACGAATCCTGATTCTACCGCTAGCAGTAGTATTGCCCCCTTCGGTCGCACTGAGGAAGTGGAAGGCGGCGTGACCTTCAGCTGGGAAATGGGCTGGAGTTCAGGGTGCGACCACGCGGAGTGGGCGATTATGGGTTTCCGACGAAAAAACGTCGAAGGTACCCAGGCTTACTGCTTTGCAATCCTGCCTCGTCTCGACTACGAGATCCATGACGATTGGTACGCTATCGGCATGCGTGGCAGCGGTAGCAAAACTTTGATCGTCAAAGATGCCTTTGTGCCTGAACATCGTATCCAAAAAGCGAAGGATAAGCGTGTGCTCAGACTGATCCGTCGCTACCTCGAAGCCGGGATAATGTCGGGCGGTATCACCAGCCGACGGCAGGAAAGGACGCTGCAAGGCGGCCCGCTCTCGCCGTTGCTGTCGAACATCCTGCTCAACGAACTCGACCGCGAGCCGGAACGGCGGGGTCATCGCTTCGTGCGTTATGCCGATGACGCGAACATTTATGTGCGCAGCCAGCGGGCTGGCGAACGAGTGATGGCCAGTGTTGAGCGTTTCCTGAGCCAGCGCCTGAAACTGGTGCTGAATCGGAAAAAGAGCCGCGTGGAACGGCCTTGGACCTGCGACTACCTGGGTTATGGCATGAGCTGGCATCAGCAACCTAAGCCGATCCCACAGCTTCTTTGGTAGCACCTGATTCATATGTGACTCTCCCGAGTTCCACCATGGACACCGGCCATTGAATGTCGATGTGCAGGCGCGTGCTTCGTTGAGCCCAAGACGCATTAGTTGCGCGCCCTCGTGGAGGGCCGCTTCCATTGACGCTATATGGCACACCGAAGTTTGTGCCGCACCCAGCCATCAAGCTCCTCAAGGGGCCGTTTGCTCTGACTTAGCTTGAAGTAGCCAGCCCAACCACGCAGCACGGGGTTTATTCGCTCGATGGCATGTTTCATCGAGCGGCCCCGTACCCGGCGCAGCAGCTCCCTGAGCCGGTCGCGCAAGCGACGCAGGCTTAAGGTTGTCACTCTCAGTTTGAACTGGTCTCGATACTGGATACGATCAACCGGCTTAGCCGCATGACCTGAACCGACGTATACGGAACCGTACGTACGGTGGTGTGAGAGGACGGCGGCTGTGAAGCCGCCTCCTACTCGATAAGTAAGAAGCTTTATGGCTATTTTGGCGTGATAATATTATTAACATGATAACTAATTTCGAGCCGTTCTTAAATGCCCAAGCGCCGACAGTCTCTGACACTCAACTTGCTCCAGGCCCGTGAAGTCGCCATGAGCTTTTTCCGGCCCTCGCTGAAGGATATAGGCCTCACTGAACAACAATGGCGGGTTATGCGGATTCTCAGTCAGCAGGGCGAATTGGAAATTAATCGCTTGGCGGACTTGGCGTGTATTCTCAAACCCAGCATGACAGGCGTACTGGTGCGGATGGAGACCGCAGAGCTGGTCGAGCGACGGCGCTCAGAGCTTGATCAGCGTCGAGTACTGGTGAAACTAACCGATGCCGGTGATAGCTGTTTCGACAGTATGAGTGGTCGCATGGAAGAGAACTATGAGCGCTTGCAGGAGCGCTTCGGCGCGGAAAAATTGCAGACGTTGTTGGGGTTGCTCAACGATTTGAAGTCACTGAAGCGTTGATATGCGGGGGGTCACTGCTGGCGGAAACGACCGCCAGCAGCGACTATCTGCAATTGACCTGAAATTAGTAGACGCCGCCGGTACTGAGGGTGGCCGGGGTGTTTCTGAACTTGCTTGTCAGTGCTTGCAGGCCTTGCATCAGTACGGAGGTGTCGACGCCGACCGCTACGAATGCCGCGCCGAGCGCGATGTAGCGTCTGGCTAATCTTTCGTCGGCGCTGAGAATGCCGGGCGCTTTGCCGGCATCGCGGATTCGTATGATGGTGTCTTCAATTACTGCTTGAACTTCGGGATGGCCCGGGTTACCGCGATGGCCCATCGCAGCGCTGAGGTCGGCAGGGCCGATAAACACCCCGTCAACGCCTTCGACGTTGACGATGGCATCCAGATTCTCCAGGCCTTTCAGGCTTTCAATCTGCACCAGCAGGCATATTTGCTCGTCAGCCTTGTCCAAGTAGCCGGGCACGCTGTTCCAGCGCGACGCCCGCGCCAACGCGCTGCCTACACCGCGCACGCCACTGGGTGGATAGTGCACGGCACGCACCAGCTCTCGCGCTTGTTCGGCGCTTTCGACCATTGGTATCAGCAAAGTCTGGGTGCCGATGTCCAAAATCTGTTTGATCAACGTCGTGTCGCCAGCGACAGGGCGGATCACCGGATGACTGGCGTAGGGCGCTATCGCCTGCAGTTGGCCAAGCATGCTGCGTACGTCATTGGGCGCATGCTCGCCGTCTATCAACAGCCAATCAAAGTCGGCATTGGCTGCCAGCTCCGCGCAGTAAGGGTTGGCCAGGCCGAGCCAAAGGCCGATCTGTGCCTTGCCACTTTTCAGGCGTTGCTTGAATGTGTTGATGGGCATATCCATGAATCAGTCCTCCAGGAGTCAGACGAAGCGGCAGGAAATGGAGCCCAGCATGTCGTAGTCGACATGGAAGGTATCGCCTGGGCTGGCAGACACTGGACGGGTAAACGACCCGCCCAGAATAATTTGCCCCGGTTGTAACGTGACGTCGTAGGGGGCGAGCTTGTTGGCCAGCCAGGCGACACCTTTCGCGGGATGATTGAGCACGGCGGCAGAAACCCCTGATTCCTCGATCACGCCATTGCGGTACAAAACGGCTGGCACCTTACGCAGGTCGACCTCATGAGGGCGCACAGCACGCCCACCCATGACCACTCCTGCGTTCGCCGCATTGTCGGAAATGGTGTCGAAGACCTTGCGCGTGGCTTTGGTTTCGGGGTCGATCTGCTGGATTCGCGCATCAATGATTTCCAGGGCAGGGATCACCCATTCAGTAGCATCCAGCACATCGAAAATAGTGACGTTGGGGCCTTTGAGCGGCTTGCCGAGGATGAATGCCAGCTCCACTTCAACCCGCGGTACGATAAATCGATTAAAGGGGATATCGGTGCCTTCGTCGAACAGCATGTCGTCAAGCAACGCCCCGTAATCAGGTTCTGAAATATTTGATGAAACCTGCATCGCCCGAGAGGTCAGGCCAATCTTGTGCCCCACCAGCTTGCGTCCGTTCTTTATTTTCTGCGCCACCCAGGCTCGCTGAATGGCATAGGCATCTTCGATGGTGATCTGTGGATGTGCGAGGGAGAACTGCCCGACTTGCTCACGAGTGCGTTCGGCGTTGTCCAGTTGAGCAGCGGCTTGCTGGATGAGTTCTTGATCGAGCATGACGTGGATCTCTTAATGAGGATTGACGATGGCGGCGGGCGTGCGCAGCACTAGAAAGGCGCCTGCGACGATCAAGGTCGCGAGGACGTAGAGGGCAAGACTGGCGTTGTGGGTGGTGTCACGCATCCAGCCAATCAGATTGGGTGTCAGAAACGAGGCAATGCTTCCCAAAGAACTGATCAAGGCGATGCCCGCCGCCTGGGTACTGTTCGACAGGAATGCGGGTGGTAACTGCCAAAACATCGGCAGTGCGGCGCTCGCGCCCATACCCGCAATCACCAATCCGCCGATTACCATGAAGGGATCGTCAGGCAAAAGTCCGGCTACGGCGATACCGAGAGCTGACATGAGCAATGGCACACTCAAGTGCCACCGGCGTTCACGACGCCGGTCCGATGAGCGTCCGCAGGCGATCATGAAACCGCAGCCTGCCAGATAGGGCAGGGCACTGAGCAGGCCTACCTTGCCGTCGCTGCCAATCCCGGAGCTGTGAATCAGGGTAGGCATCCAGAAAGCTAGCGTGTTGACCGCCAACATGACCGCGCAATAGATACCCACCAGTAGCCAGACCTGCGGATTTCGCAGGATTGCGCCAAACGAGAGGATGGATTTGCGTTGCTCTTCGCTAGCCAATTGGTTGCGCAGTTGGTCTTTCTGCTCTTTGCTCAGCCAGCTGACCGACTCGAAGTTGTCAGGCAACACCTTGAGTACCAGCAAGCCGAGAAGCACGACTGGCGCGCCTTCAATCAGGAACATCCACTGCCACCCACGTAGGCCCCCGACATCATGAAAGCCTTGCAGGATACCGCCCGATAGGGGGCCACCGATGACCCCGGCCAGCGGCACGGCAATGGCAAACAACGCGGTTACTTGTGCGCGCCTGCTGGCCGGATACCAGCGATTCAGGTACACCAGAATGCCTGGGAAAAATCCGGCCTCGGCGACGCCGAGCAAGAAGCGCAACGCGTAGAAACCCTCAGCGCTCTTGATCAACAGCATGCTGGTCGACAGGGTCCCCCAGACGACCATCAACAAAGCGATCCAGCGTCGTGGCCCGATGCGGTCCAGAGCGATGTTGCTGGGTACACCGAACATCGCGTAGGCGATAAAAAACAGGCCCGCACCAAAGCCGTAGACGGTATCGCTGAACTGCAGGTCGGCGCCCATCTGCATCTTGGCGAAACCAATGTTGATCCGATCAAGATGAGCAAACAGGTAACACACCAGCAGCAGTGGCATCAGCCGCCAGGTCACTGTGCGGTGAGTCGACGTTGCGGCATCGCTCAAAGGCTGTGTAGCGGAAGTGGCTATGCTCATGATTTTGTACTTTTTGTGAGAGAGGCCGATGGGGGAGGGCTTGCTAATTCGCCTGCTGATTGAGGAAGGCATGCACGTTGTTGAGCTTAAAGTTCAGCTCGGGGTGCAGTTCTATCATTTCAAACGACAGCGCCAGCAGGCGTTCTGCCTGCAACGGTGCAAAGTGGGCGGTAATGACTTCGAACAGTTTTTCAGCGACCTGTTGGCGTGTCGCCAGGTCGCGGCCATGGCCTACCTTCAGCGTCATGTGAACGAAGGCGTAATCGTGTTTGCCGTCGGCCATACGCCACGTATCCAGTCGAACGCCTCGGCTACGGATTCCCCCCAGCGGAAATACACCACTGCTCCCAAGTGTCGCGTGGACTTTTTCAAAAAGGCCCGGCAAGTCGGCCTGTTGCTCGATGTTGTCGGTGTATTCAGCAATAAAATGCGGCATTGTGCCCT
Organism: Pseudomonas sp. Irchel s3b5; assembly: GCF_900187435.1. Taxonomy (NCBI): domain Bacteria; kingdom Pseudomonadati; phylum Pseudomonadota; class Gammaproteobacteria; order Pseudomonadales; family Pseudomonadaceae; genus Pseudomonas; species Pseudomonas sp. Irchel s3b5. Next base: position 41,911 of record NZ_FYDY01000014.1, on the reverse strand, counting down.
CCTGGGAGGTAGTTGCACTGAGCGGCGGGCGCGACCCTGCCGCTTGAGCGAAATTCAGAGCGGGAAAATGGCGTTGATCTGGCCGGTTCCGGAGCTGCCAAAGGGCTCCGTGAGGACTTCGACCGGCTTGTTGTAGTCCGGACCACCCAGCAGACCTAGGAGCATGGCGGTGTCGTGCATCTTGCCTTCGCCGAAGCAGTGTTCGGCGTAATCAGGAAGCATCGCGCAGAATTCTTTGAATCGACCTTCACGCCACAGCTTGACCACGTGCATGTCGACCTGCTTGTCGAATTCACGCGTCCAGTTGTGGATATTGGCTTCCGCCTCGCGATCGTCAGAGAAACGATGCGACAGAGAACCGGAGGCCAGCACCAGGACTTTGCGGTCGCTCTTCTCGATTGCGCGGCGTACGGCGGCGCCGAAAGTGAAGCTGTCTTCCAGGCGATGCCAGGCACACCAGGCCGCGATGGAAATTACTTTGAGTTTTTCGGCTGCAGGTACATCCATGTGCATGTAGCGCATGGGCACCAGGGTGCCGTATTCCAACTCCAGACTCGGGATGTTATGCGACAGCGTACGCACACCGGCTGCGTTGGCTTCCTCAGCGATCAGTTGTCCGAGCTCCGGGCAGCCAGGGTAGTGGTAAACCATATCCTTGATGAAATGCGGTAGTTCATTGCTTGTGTAAACACCACTGAAGTGCTCACCGTTGTTCACGTGGTAGCCGCTGTTCACCAGCCAGTGGACGTCGAACACTACGGCGGTGTCGGCACCCAGTTCGCGCGCGCGACGGCCTATTTCCTTATGTCCGGCGATAGCGGCAGCACGGCAACCGTGGTGTTTGCCCGGCAGCTCGGACAGGTACATCGACGGGACATGACAGACTTTTGCAGCCAGGACGACTTCGCCCATGATGATTCTCCTGAAATTATTCTTGTCAGTTCAGTTCAGCGGCCAGTGAAAACTGCGATGAGCCGATGCGCGCCTCATCGCAGCCTTCAGCAGCGGCTATCGGCTGCTCATAGTCCCCAGCGAGGAATGTGATGATTGCCCATGGAAATGCAAACGTTCTTGATTTCGGCGAAAACCTCGAAGCTGTACTGGCCGCCTTCGCGTCCGGTGCCGGAACCTTTCACGCCACCAAACGGCTGACGCAAGTCCCGCACGTTCTGGCTATTGATGAATACCATGCCGGCTTCGATGCCGTAGGCCAGGCGATGCGCCTTACCGATGTCCTGAGTCCAGATGTACGACGCCAGGCCGTATTCGGTGTCGTTCGCCAGTTGCAAGGCCTCGGCTTCATCCTTAAACGGAATCAGGCACACCACCGGACCGAAGATTTCTTCCTGGGCAATGCGCATTTTATTGTTCACATCGGCGAACACCGTCGGCTGGATAAACTGACCTCTGCTCAAGTGGGCTGGCAGGTTGGCCGGACGTTCCAAGCCGCCGGCGAGGAGGGTGGCGCCTTCTTCGATGCCGATTTTGATGTAGCCGGTGACCTTGTCGTAGTGGGCCTGGGTGATCATCGAGCCGACCTGGGTTTTCGGGTCTTGCGGATCACCAACGATCAAGCGTTTGGCACGTGCCGCGAACTCAGCCACGAACTGCGGGTAAACACTTTCCTGAATGAAGATGCGGCTACCGGCGGTGCAGCGCTCGCCATTGAGCGAGAAGATGGTGAACAACGCCGCGTCGAGGGCACGCTCCAGATCGGCATCTTCAAAGATCAATACCGGTGACTTGCCGCCCAGTTCCATGGAGTACTTTTTCAGGCCGGCGGTTTGCATGATTTTCTTGCCGGTGGCGGTGCCGCCGGTGAAGGAAATAGCTCGTACGTCCGGGTGCCGAACCAGGGCATCACCGGCAGTGGCACCATAGCCCTGAATGACGTTGAGTACACCGTTCGGAATGCCGGCTTCGACGGCCAGGCGACCCAGTTCGTTGGCCGTCAGCGGCGACAGCTCGGACATTTTCAGCACGGCAGTGTTGCCCAGTGCCAGGCACGGCGCAGTCTTCCAGGTAGCCGTCATGAACGGCACGTTCCAGGGTGACACCAGGCCGCAAACGCCCACCGGTTGGTACAAGGTGTAGTTGAGCATCTGGTCGTCGACCGGGTAACTGTGTCCGTCCATGCGGGTGCAGACTTCAGCGAAAAAATCGAAGTTGTGCGAGGCGCGAGGGATCAACACGTTCTTGGTCTGATGGATCGGCAAGCCCGTGTCCAGGGTTTCCAGCTCGGCCAGATGTGGAACGTTTTGCTCAATCAACTCGCCAAGTTTGCGCATCAGTCGTGCGCGCTCTTTGGCGGGCGTATTGGCCCACTTAGGAAAGGCTTCCTTGGCCGCCGCCACTGCTTGTGCGACTTCTTCAGCTCCGCCACTGGCCACTTCACCAATCGCTTCGCCGGTGGCCGGATTGTAGTTGGTGAAGGTATCTTTGCTTTCGACCTCACGGCCATTGATCCAATGTTTGATCATCTTGCTCAAGCCTCTTTACGAGCGGAGAAGAATTCCGCTTCGCTGACAATTCGATTAACGAGGCGACCAACGCCTTCGACTTCCACGATCACTTCATCGCCTGGAACTACGTCTGCAAGGCCTTCCGGCGTACCGGTGGCGATCATGTCGCCTGGCTGCAGGGTCATGAAACTGGACAGGTATTCGATCAGGTAAGGGATGTCGAAGATCATGTCTTTGGTCGAGCCTTCCTGGCGCAGCTCACCATTGATCCAGGTGCGCAGTTTCAGATTGCTCGGATCGGGAACATCTGCAACATCGACGATCCACGGACCGACCGGCGTCGTGGCGTCACGGTTTTTTACCCGCAGATTCGGGCGGTAGTAGTTTTCCAGGTAATCGCGGATCGCGTAGTCGTTGCAGACCGTGTAACCCGCCAGGTATTCCAGGGCGTTTTCACGTTTGACGTTGCGTGCAGGCTTGCCGATGACCGCAACCAGCTCGCACTCATAGTGCATGTAGGCAACATTGTCAGGCCGCCAGGTGATCTGATTGTGGCCGGTGTAGGTCCCTGGTGATTTAACGAACACCAAAGGTTCGGTTGGCGGCGCGAAGGCAAGTTCGGCAGCGTGATCGGCATAGTTCAGGCCGAGGGCAAACATGTTGCCATTGGCCGGCGGCAGCCACTCGACCTGCTCTTCGCTGAGGGAGCGGCCATCGGTCAAATGCACGATGTTGTCTGCATCAACCGTGACGGAATGTATTTGACTTTCGAATCGTATACGAGCGTGTTTCATACGGTGCCCTCCTGCTCGGCAACGATGACATTGGTCAGGCATCCCAGACCTTGGATTTCTACGTCTACGCGGTCACCAGGCAGGACATCGACACGACCCAAAGGTGTGCCGGTGATCAAAACATCTCCGGCATACAAGGTCATGAACTCGCTGATTTCGGCGATTAACTGAGGAATCTTGCGTACGAAGTTTGCGGTGGAGTCTTCTTGTCGAAGCTCGCCATTGACTCGTAGTTGCAGGGACAAGTCGTGCGGATTGGAAAGCTGTTCACGCGGTACGAACTCCGGGCCGATGGCACAGAAACCATCGCGACATTTTGCTTTCACGGCAGGGCGGTAGTAACTCTGTTCCGGAAGGCTGAATTCGTTGACGATGGTATAGCCAGCAACATGATCCAGAGCCTCGTCAGCGCTGACTCGACTCGCATCTTTGCCAATCACCACCCCCAGAGCCGGCCCAGGCTGCAATGAAATTCCTGCACCAGGATGCACCACGGCGCCGCCATGTACGTTGCGCGTATTGGGCGTCTTGATGAACAGAACCGGTTTGACGGGCAGCTTTTGGTACGGCGATTGCTCGAATTCAGAAAGGCGCTTCAGCAGCAATCCCTGGTAGTTCAGCGCTACACCGAGCAAGGTGCCGGTCGCGATGTCATGCAAGGCATGGCTCATGCTTCTCTCCTGGCAGTGGCGGGACGGGAGGTGTCCGGCCTAATTATTGTTAACATGTTATCGTTATAATTAATATGTTAATGATCGTCAAGCGCCTTATTGTTCATGGCGATTTACTCGCAACGAGTGCACCATGGGAGCGGGGGATGTCTGGACAAGAAAAATGAGAAATGTGTGATGAACGATCGGTATCCAATTCCTAACATCAACATCGGCCAGGTCTACGATCAGCGTTACAGCGATAGCGAAGTGCATTACGACAAGCTCGGCAACCTGGCGGGTTTCTTTGGTCGCAACATGCCAGTGCACCGCCACGATCGATTTTTTCAGGTGCATTACGTCAAGAGCGGAACGGTGAGGGTTTATCTAGATGATCAGCAGTACGTCGAGTCTGGCCCCATGTTTTTTCTTACCCCACCGACGATTCCCCATTCCTTCGTGACGGAGGCGGACAGCGATGGCCACGTGCTCACCGTTCGCCAGCAGTTGATCTGGCAATTGATCGAAAGCGATCCTGGGCTGGCATTGGGGCCGCAACTTCCCGCAGCCTGTGTGGCGCTTGATCACCTCAAGCCTGAGCAGCAAAGCGAATCGCGGCGTCTGGCATTTTTATTCGAAGAGCTGCGAGGGGAGATGAACGGTGGGGCCGCCGGTCACAGCGCAGCGGTGCTAAGCCTGACTCGACTGATCATGGTCAGCGTATTAAGGCTGTGCGCAAACCCTCTCGAAGCGACGCCTACGCGACGTGAAGACTTGCAGATCTTTCATCGATTCAATGCACTGATTGAAGAGCATTATCTGGAGCACTGGGCGCTTGGCCGTTATGCGCAGGCCATTGGCGTTACCGAAGCTCGGCTTAACGATGTCTGTAGGCGTATTGCCGATTTGCCGTCCAAACGCCTAGTGTTCGAAAGGGTCATGCAGGAAGCCAAGCGTTTGCTGTTGTTCACGGGCAGCTCGGCAAATGAAATCTGCTACCTGCTGGGTTTCAGGGATCCGGCGTATTTCAATCGTTTTTTCCAACGCAACGCACAAATGACGCCAGGAGAGTATCGCCTGCGACATTCGGGGTTTCGCTAATGACCTGTATTTAGGGTGACTGCAGCGGGGTTGTTTCTGGGGACAGGTGCGCGGCGACCTCCAGCCGGTTGCGCTACTGAAGCACCAACCGTAAGCTGTTGGCTGGTTCACATAGTCCACTCAATATGCCCAATCCCAGACCTTCCCTGACACTCACTTTGCTCCAGGCTCGCGAAGCGGTTATGACGTTTTTCCGTCCTGGCCTGAACGATCATGACTTGACCGAGCAGCAGTGGCGAGTCATTCGAATTCTTCGCCAACAGGGCGAACTGGAAAGTCATCAGTTGGCACATCAGGCTTGTATTCTAAAGCCCAGCATGAGTGGTGTGCTCAAGCGCCTGGAGCGCGACGGACTGGTCATTCGCAGGAAATCGGCTGAAGATCAGCGCCGCATTTTCCTCAATCTGACCGAGCAAGGGTATGAATGCTTTTTGTCGATGAGCGAAGGGATGGAGCGCAATTACCTCGAGATCCAGCGGCAGTTTGGTGAGAAAAAATTGCAGAAACTGCTCCAATTACTCGAAGATCTTAAAAAGATCAAGCCCTGAAAGGGGTGACTGCTTTTCCAATCGGCGACATCCACTCATCCACCGTTTTGGACTGCTCATCACAGACCAGAATCGTCAGAGCGTGCGAGCGGGTTTTCACTAAGGGGAGTAATCTCCATCCACCCGGCCTCCAACGAATGCAACAGATGGCCAATCTGATCAAGCTCACCTTCTTTGCTATCGAGCGAATCGAGGCATTTTGAACTCGATTCCGCCAGACGGGTGATAGCGACATCTACCAAACGCATTCCTTCCTCACTCAATTGAATCAATTGGCCTCGGCGATCACGTGGATCGGGAATACGGTTGGCGACGCCGCGTTCTACCAATTTGTCCGCTCGATAGGTGGCGGCGCCCGACGTCACCTTCAGCAGACGAAAGACATCGGTAGGGCGCATGCAGTAAGGCGGGCCGCTTCGCCGTAAAGCGAACAGCAGCATGAGATCCTTCATCCCCAGTTCAAGGTCGTCCGCGATTACCTCTATGTGGTGATCGATCAACATGGCGAGGCTTCGGATTCGGAGTGTAATCGCCAATCCAAGGTGATCCAGATCCGGACGTTCGTTACGCCATGCTTGCGCAACGGCCTCAGGGCTGGCGGCAGGAAACAATAAATCGCTCATGCAAAATCCATCAGGTGGCTTTGAGGTGATCATACCTCAGTGTGAACCGGGTGTGCCCTGCAGCTATGGCGCTGCCAGGGCTGTCATTGAGGCGATGAACCTCAGTGCACGGGAGTCGACGGAGCGCTCACGGCAAAGCGTTAACATGCTAACGAATTTTCTTGACGAGCTCTAAAAGCGAGAATAGCCTAAAACTATCTTAAAGACTGAGATACTTTGTTATTAAGATAGTTTTGGCCGCTTAGCTGCGGCTCTTCTAAAAAACAAGAACGGGGCTCGCTATGCTGACCGCTGAACAGAACCGCCTGCTGACGGACGTTTCCCCTGGCACACCTCTGCACAGGTATTGGAAAAGACAATGGATTCCAGCGCTGCGCAGTGAGGCGCTTGAGCCGGGAGGAACGCCACAACGTGTCGAATTGCTATGCGAAAAATATGTCGCCTTTCGCGCGGATGATGGTCATGTCGGATTCCTCCATGAGGCATGTCCCCATCGCGGCGTTTCGCTCGCGCTCGGTAGAAATGAAGGTAACCGCCTGACTTGCATCTTCCACGGCTGGAGTTTTGACACGCAGGGCAACTGCACCAAAATGCCAACCGAGAAGGACCAAGCTTTTTGCAAAAAGGTAAAGGGGCAAGGGTTCGAGGTGCGAGAGGGGGGCGGTATTGTGTGGGTGTACTTGGGTGAGGGCGAAGCGCCGGCCTTCACTGATTATGCATTCACCTATTTTGATCGTAAGCACGCCAGACCGCGGGCTTCCTATAACGAAGCGAACTGGTTGCAAAACGTCGAAACGTTAATGGACTCGGCCCATATCGGACTGCTGCACCATGACACCACGGCGAACCCGGAGCTTCCCCAGGCCGGGCTCCAGCTCGTCACTGGCAACGACACCCCCAAGTACACGCTCGAGAGCAAGCCGTATGGCTTACGGTCGTATTCGTTGCGCACCACGGGTCAGGAGCAGGACTACCTTCGGGTGACCGAGTTTGTAGCACCGGCGAGCGCGTTCATTGGTACCACCGAACAAGAAGCGGGATTTCTGATCATCGTAGTGCCGGTTAACAATACGCGCAGTCTTCAGTGGTATGTCTATTGGGATTCGCGCCAACCTATCGATGAAAACCTCCCGGATTTCGCGCTGGATGGTACTGATGAATCCGACGACAACTTCGCAGCGTCCCGCCAAGGTCTTCTCAACTATGGGCAAGATCGCGAAGCAATGCGTGCCGGTCGGAGCTGGACAGGCGTTCCGGGCGTTATTTTTGAGGATTACGCCGTTGCCGAGAGCATTCCCATTGTCGATCGGACGCGAGAGTTCCTGGGTAGCGGGGATCTCGCAATTGTCCGTTTACGGCGTGAATTGATGGAGCGGATTCGTCAATCGGAAGCCAATGAAGACAGCGTCCAGGCGCAGGCGAGCGACTACCGTTCATTGAGAGCGTTGGCTGACATGATTCCTGTTGGGACCGTCATTCAGGACTACACGGAGCAGAAGCGTCAAGAGCGCAGAATGACTTATCTCTGAGCCCGTCAGGCCGTCAGCTCGATGAGCTGGCGGCCGAACGCTCCACTAACAATCCATGGTTCGGGCTAGGTTGCGAAATGCCAAACACATTCCAGGTGTACATCAAATCAGTCACCCATGAGGCAGATGGGGTACTGGCGTATGAGCTAAAAGGGCTGGAGGGTGTGACGCTTCCTGCATTTACTCCAGGGGCGCACATTGACGTCATTGCTGAGGGTATTCCTCTGCGTAGTTACTCCTTGCTGAACGATCCTTCCGAGAGAAATCGTTACGTCATAGCGGTAGCCAAAGACCCTAAAAGTCGTGGTGGATCGATCATGATTCACGAACGCTTGCGTCCTGGGGACAGGTTGCAGGTCAGTGAGCCAAGAAACCTGTTCCCCCTTGCTGAAGGCGAGCACCGTTCTGTGCTGATCGCGGGTGGGATAGGGGTTACGCCGCTTTGGTGTATGGCGCAGTACTTGAATAGCAAAAAAATGGACTGGGAGCTGCATTACTTTGCTCGTAGCGTTAACCACGCCGCGTTGATCGACGCGATGCAAGGCCACATCACCCAGGACAAGGTCCAGTTGCTGTTGGGGTACGACGTGGAGGCTACCGTCGCTCACATTCAGGAGGTTTTCCGTGGTGATGATGGAACCCGACATTACTATTGTTGTGGGCCGGCTGGGATGATTCAGGTCTATTCCGAGCAAGCAAAGGCGCTGTCCATCTCTGATGGCAGGGTTCACTTCGAGAGCTTTATACCGCTGCAGGAAGCCGCGACGTCGGGTGGGTATGAGATCGTACTGGCGAGGACCGGGAAGACTCTCAGGATGGAGCAGGGCAAAAGCATACTCGATGCGCTGATTGAAAACGGTGTTGAGATGATGCATTCCTGTCGCGAAGGCATCTGTGGTGCTTGTGAAGTGCGGGTGCTGGAGGGCACGCCAGACCATCGCGATTCAATTCTCAGCGAGGCGGAAAAGCAGGCAGGCAAGACGCTCTTTGTCTGCTGCTCGGGAAGCAAGACACCTCGTATGGTGTTAGACCTGTAATACCCCCCTTCTGACGGCTTAATCAATCGATGGTCACCTCGTTGACAATACGGTACGTATAGTTTTATATGTGAGGTAATTTCAACGAGAATAAAAAATGTCCAACGACTCTCTTCGAGTGATGTGGTTTGTCCCTCCTGCTATTGCGGTATCAGCCTCGTGGCAAACGCCGGCGGATTTGCGTATCGAGTCTTCGATGACTCAATCGTCTGATGAGCAGTACTCGTCACTCTGTGCAGGAGAGGTCGACGCGGTCGTAACGTCAATCGACAACGTTTTGCACTGGAACCGCCGGCAAGGTCCACAAGACTTCGTGGTGATTGCTCAGATTGAAACCACCACGCCGTTACAACTGGTCGGTTCCTCGGCGCTATCCGCTCCTGCAGATTTGCGCGGTGCCAACATTCTGGTGGACGCCCCCGAGAACGGTTTTGTCATTGCCCTTCGAGCGCTACTCAAGGAAGCAGGGCTCCGCGCTGACGATTATCGCCTGACACCCGTTGGCGGGGTGCGTGAGCGGTTTGCGGCTCTTGTTGCGGGGGAGGGGGATGCGACCTTGCTCGGGCCGCCGTTCGACACCATGGCGGTTCAGCGGGGACTCAAAACTATTGCAACGATTCAGGGTGTATTTACCAATTTTCCTGGTCAAGGACTGGTCGTGAGGAAGTCGGCTAGTCAGGCGAATGACGCCCTGAAAGCGTGGGTACGCATCCTCAACGCAACACTTACGACCATGCCTGGCGACACGGTAAAGCTGACAGAGGCTTTGGAGCTGCTTGGCATGCCTGTCGAAGCAGTAAAAGCAATGGTGAATACATTTCCTGAAACGCTGACGCCTTCTCGCGAGGGTCTTGAGCTTCTTATTGGGCAGAGGGCGTTGCTAGGGTTGCCCGGCGCGGATTTTACCTATGAGCAAATTGTCGACGTCTCATTCTTACAATAATTCGGAGGTACACTTGAAGAAGTTCTCGCTCGGTACATTTTCTTTAAAAGCCAATCCACAGCAACGCTTTGCTGGCCTGGTTATTGACGCAAAGGTTATCCCAGTCAGTCGCGTGGCTGAGGAGTTCGGAGTTGATATTCTCCGAGAAAAAAGTGTGCTGTCGCTACTTGAAAACTGGAATGCCAGTTACTCCGCGCTCGAATCGATTGTCAATAAAGTCATTACGTCGTCCTGGTATGATGAAAATCAACTCACGTTTCGCCCTGCAGTTGATCTGCCGCGTCAAGTGTTCTGCACAGGCGCAAACTATCGAAAGCATGTAGTGGATTTGACCGTCGATTCAAATGTCGGTCCAGAAGGGCTAAGCAAGGAAGAATTGAGGACTTGGGCTGAAGACATGATGGATGACAGGGTCGCTAATGGAGAGCCCTATGTATTTACCAAGCCCGTCTCTGCCATTTCGGGAGCCTATGACGACTTGGTTCTTCCTCCCACTACCAGCAAGCCTGACTGGGAGCTTGAGTTGGCCGTAGTGATAGGCAAGGAGGGCTACAATATCCGTGTGGAAGATGCCATGGATTATGTAGCCGGTTACACAATCGTCAATGACATTTCGGCTCGCGACCTCATTCCACGCACTGATTACAAGATGCTCGGTACTGACTGGCTCAGATCGAAAGGGCAACCAGGCTTTCTTCCGCTTGGTCCGTATCTGGTTCCCAAGCAGTTCGTTGAAGATCCCCACAGCCTCTCGATGCAACTGACAGTGTCCGGCAAAATAATGCAGGATGAGACGACGGCAGATATGCTTTTTGGGATTGAACAACAAATCGCATACATCTCGAAGTACGCAAAGCTATTGCCCGGCGATGTGATTTGTACAGGCTCCCCTGCAGGTAATGGAACTCATTACAATCGTTTCTTGCGCGACGGCGACATTATGATTGGCACAATTGCCGGACTGGGTGCGCAACGGCAGAACTGCATCAGTCATTCAGGTTGAGGTAACGTCTTGTGCAAAAAATCATTGACAACCCAGACCGAGCTTTTTTGGAGCGTGCTATTTCAGAAGCCCAATTTGACATCCCGTTTGAATTGACTGCTGGATTAAGTGCACTTGGCGCGAGGTTGATTAATGGCGGCCTTGGCATTGTCGAACTTAGTTTCGAAGCGCCATTAACATCCCTTCAGGGAAATGGCGTTGTATCCGGTGGCACATTGATGACCATGCTCGACTATGCCATGGCTTTTGCAGTACTCAGCACGCTGCCCTGTGGGCAAACCTGTGCCACTACCAGCATTACGGTGAATATGCAGGCGGCTGCGAAGCCATCGTTGTTGAAAGCAAAGGCAACAGTTGAACGTGTGGGTCGTCAAATTGCGTTCGCCAGGGCCGAACTTCATGACCCTCAGCGAGAAGTGCTGATCGCCAGTTCGTCAGCAACATTTGTGGTTATGCCAGTGAGTCGCCTAAAGGCGGTATGACTCAAAAAATTTGATTAATAACGAAACTAAACGAACCGTTTTTTGAGGTTGCATGATGAATAACATTACCGAAGTGGCTTATAAGCCAGTACGGAGGATTGTCACTGGTCACAACGAAGCTGGTGAGTCGATTATCACCAGTGACGCCAATACACCAAATGTTCTGGCACAAGCTGGTAAGCCGGTTGCACAGGTCGTCTGGGCAACGGGTGTTGGGCGTGCGGGCGGTTTGGATCCAGCGCCAGCCGGACATAAATTTGGTTTTCATTCTGATGAGGGTTCGCTCCTTCGAATAGTCGACTTCCCGCCAGATGAAGTTTATGACCAGGAAAAGTTGGTCGAATTTCTTGATAGTGAAGGTGTGCGCGACAAGAAAAAGCCTCGACATTTCTGGTTCCACAAAACGCAATCCCTTGATTACGCCGTGGTACTCGAGGGCGAGATTGTCGCGATGATGGATCACGGTGAGACCGTTATGCGGCCAGGAGACGTACTGGTACAGCGCGCAACCAACCACAGTTGGTCGAATCGTTCCGGGCGTAACTGTCGAATGCTGTTCGTCCTGTTAGCGCTAAAAGAAGGAGAAGAACTGTGAGAAAAATTATAATAACCGCCGCTATCACGGGCGGGGCACATACGCCGTCGATGTCTCCTCATCTCCCGGTTACTCCTCAGGAGATTGGCGATCAGGCGATCGAAGCGGTAAAAGCGGGAGCGGCGATCGTTCATCTTCACGCTCGAAACCCTGAGGATGGTCGTCCTACTGGCGATCCTGAAATCTTTCGTCAATTCGTCTCGAGAATTAAGGCCGAAACGGATGCCATCGTGAACATTTCTACGGGCGGTGGTGGCCCGGGAATGGCAATTAGCGAGCGTGCGGCGGCGGGTGTAGCGCTACAGCCGGAAATGTGCTCCCTGAACATGGGGTCTATAAACCTCAACCTTTCCGAAATGGCCAGCAAGGATCGAGAGTGGCGTTACAGCTGGGAAGTGGAGCATCTTAATGCCACAAAGGATCTGGTCTTCCGCAATACTTTTTCCGATATCGAATGGATCCTGCGAACCATTGGTGATACCGGTACCCGCTTTGAGTTCGAGTGTTACGACGTCAGCCACTTGTACACGCTGAAGTATTTCCTGGATAAAGGACTGGTTAAGCCGCCATTGTTCATCCAGACAATTTTTGGATTGCGCGGTGCCATGGGGGCTCATATCGAAGATGTGATGCATCAGAAGCGAACCGCAGATCGTCTATTTGGTGATCAGTATCACTGGTCAGTATTGGGCGCAGGTAAAGACCAGATGTCGCTAGCGACTCTCGCGGCCATTATGGGCGGCAACGTCAGAGTGGGTCTTGAAGATAGCTTGTACATCGGGCGCGGTGAGTTGGCGGTTTCTAATGCCGCACAAGTGCGGAAAATCCGAAGTATCGTGGAACAGTTGGGGTTTGAAATCGCTACGCCTCAAGAGGCAAGGGAAATGCTCGCGCTAAAAGGAAAGGCAAATACTAACTTCTAATTCTTTATCCAGCAGCTCCCTCCAGTGAGTCGCACCTTATGTTGTGAAATATACAAGCCGGCCATTAGGTCGGCTTTTTAGTATGGAAATCATGGCGATTTTCAGGGTTTCGAGCCCAACAACTCGCATATGTAATTGATATGTGATTCAGCAAAGGATTCGTCCAGAGGCGCGTGACCTATCAACAGGCGCATATAAACCGGTCCATAGATCAAATCCATAAGTACTTCGACATTTGAACCTTTTGAAATGTCGCCGCTGTTTTTCCATTCGTCAAGCATCTCTCTGACGACTGCTCTACGGCCGTAATGAAATCGCTCACGGAAGACGCGAAGGATGGCTGGATCAGATTGACCCTCGGCGATAATTTGAGCGACGAGCCGGCCAGGCCATCCTGAATATTGGTTCACCAAAGAATGGAAATGGTGTGCTATGGCGTCGCGTGGGCGCATGCCTCGAGGAAACGTTGTTTTAATCAAATGCTGCTCAATAAACGCATCGATTACCACAGAAGCCTTGGATTCCCACCATCTATAAATGGTCGCCTTGCTGACTCCTGCCTCTCGAGCGATCGCTTCAATAGAAATCGCTTGAATCGATTTGTCTTGAAGGAGGCTGATAGCAGCCTCCAGGATCTGTCTGCGCGTCGCTTCACTACGAGGACGTCCAGCAGGCGATGAGGTGTTCTTAAGCTGCATTGATGGGTTCCTTGGCTCCGCGGCCTGGGGATGTTCTGGCTGATTCATTGCGTGCACTTATAAACAAAACGAGACGATCAGTATATTTGTCGCAAGACAAAATTACCAATTCGGTGTTAGGTTCCAAATTCCGATAGAAAAGACAAAGCAACAGGGGCCATAGAGGTAGATCTATCGAGAAAAGCGCTAATTTTTGATCTTTACAAAACGGTGCGTGTCGTATAGCTTTGAACCCTGAAAACCTGGTTCAGGTTCATTCGAGTCAATAAAAAGAGGAAGATCACATGAAGCTCGGCCGAATTTCTGTTAACGGGCCCGACGGCGCCGAAGCCCGTTTGGTGCTGGTAGTTCCTGAAGAGAATCGGGTCATCGACCTGAAACGCGCGCTCCATGAACAGTTGGTCAAGGAAGGCTCTTCCCGGGAATCCGCTCTGCAATATGCCAATGCTGTTTTCCCTGGCAGTATGTCGGCGGCAATTGCACTGGGCACACCGTTTACCCAGGCTGCTGAAAAGATCAACGCAAAGCGGCCAGATGCACATTCAATCTCATTCGATAGCGTGAATTGGTTGCCAGCCTCGGATCCCTCAGTGGTGCGGGATGGGCTGACTTTCGTTGGCCATATCAAGGGCTTCCATGAAAAGATTGGCGCGCCGCCTACTCCAAATCTTTTGAAGGTGCCTGGCTACTTCAAAGGAACCCCGCATACGGTCATTGGGCATGAGGCTGAAGTTCCTTGGCCGGGATACATTCAGTACATGGACTACGAGCTTGAGCTTGGTTACGTCATCGGCAAGCGTGCAGAAAGTCTGCGTCCTGAAAACGCGCTTGATCATCTGTTTGGCATCACCATCTTCAACGACTTCAGTGCCCGCGATTGTCAGGCGGTCGAAATGCCGATTGGGATGGGTCCCACCAAGTGTAAAGATTTCGCCTACGGTATAGGGCCTTGGATTACCACAGTCGATGAATTCAAAGACCTGGACCGGATCGGTATGGAAGTTCGCGTCAATGGCGAGACTTGGGGTAAGGGTGATAGCTCCAATAAGCTGTGGACGGTTGGCGAACTCATCGCATGGGCCAGTCTTGGTGAAGTTATCGTTCCTGGCGATGTGATCGGTTCGGGTACCATGGGCGGTGGTTCAGCTTTGGAGCTTGATCGTAGGCTCCAGCCAGGTGATGTCGTCGAAATGATCGTTGAGGGGGTCGGCACCCTGCGCAACACAATGGGGCAACCGATCCCGGATCTTTGGTGGCCCGAAGAACGCAAGCCATTCATGTGACGCGTAGTTAAAACTCACGCGCGCATCAGAGATTTCAGGCCCGGCAATGGTTCGGGCCTGACATAACAAAAACGCATTCTTTGATAGGTGTTGAAATGAACATCCTTGGCCCGGACACTTTGTATTTTGGTGTTGACGATGTCGCGCTAAGTGAGCGCTTCCTGGAAGATTACGGCCTTGAGCCGGTAGGGGGCGGACGCTTTGAGGCATTGGATGGAACTGGTGTAGTTATCAAACATCGTGACGATCCGTCGCTACCTGCCTGGAATTTGCCGACCGCAAACATGCTGCGCAAGACAATGTATGGCGTAAAAGACATCGCGACTCTCGCGAGCATCCGGAAGGAATTTGAGGGCGAGCGTGAAGTCAAGGTTCTGGCCGATGGTTCACTGGAGTTAGTGGACGATCTCGGATTCGCTCTGGGCTTTCAAGTTTCGATCAGAAAGCCGCACAAACTGCCCGCCGAGCGCGTAAACGCGCCGGGAGATATTCACCGTCCTGCGAACAAAACCGGTGTGGATGAAAGTTCCGAGCTCGCTCCCAAGCCACGAACGCTCTCTCACGTTGTCTATTTCGTTCCAGATATCGAAAAGGCAGAGCGCTTCTATGCGGATCGTCTGGGCTTCAAACTCACCGACAAATTTGTCGGGATGGGTCCATTTCTGCGTCCTGCGGGTACTTTCGACCACCACACCCTTTTCTTCATTCAAACCCCGCCGCATTTGCAGGGATGCGAGCACTTTACCTTCCATATGGGGGGGCCTCAGGAAGTACTGCAAGCCGGCTATGCGTTTGCAGCTAAAGGTTATGAGTCATATTGGGGGCCGGGGCGACATAAGTTTGGGTCTAACTGGTTCTGGTACTTCAACACCCCGTTAGGCTGCCACATTGAATACGACGCTGATATGGATCAGCACGACGATGACTGGTCGCCGCGCGTAGCTCCTGCAATCATGGATAACTCCCAGGTGTTCCTCTTCCAATGGCGTGAAAAATGGGCTCCTGGCGGCAAGCCTGATTAATAAGGGGGGTAAGTTGAAGATGGCAAAATCTGATCGCCGCAGGCTTTGCCATCTCGAGCAAATTGCGCCAGGCCAATCTTTGGGGTTCAGGAAGGAAAGCACAGGTCCCGACGACATTTTTTTAGTCAATGACTGCGGAAACATCTATGGCTATAAAAATTCTTGTCCCCATTGGCCCGGTTCAACTATGCCAGTTCGCAAGAATCGATATCTCGACAGCGAGTCCAGTCATATCGTTTGTAGTGGTCATGGTGCGTTGTTTGAAATTAGTTCGGGGTTGTGCATAAAAGGCCCCTGTATTGGCTTGCGTTTGACTCCTGTGAGTTTGGAGATTACCGAGATGAAAGAAATATTTTTACTGGAAGAGTAGCATCCAGAGGGTTTTTGGCAGATCCCTATATTATTTGATTGCGTCAATTTCCATTGCCAAAAACAAAAACAAGAAAAGAACGCGTGATGAAGACTCCAGCTGATTTTCGCCTGGTGATTTTTTTGGTGTACTGCTGTTTGCCGCCAAATCGATGGCGCTTGAAGGAGGTGCTTCCAGTTATCCATTGGGTATTGTAACTGTCATGAGTGGGGCAGTAGGTGCTCCAGGTGAAATCCACGCCTATACATACAATAAAACTGTTGCCATAGATTCAATTCGAGATAGGCAAGGAGATAAGGTATTTCAAAAGGCTAAAGGAAGAGTTCACGCTCATGCTTTGAGATTAGTACATACGCTTGATGGGCCAACACTACTTGGCGGGAACGTTTCATTGCAGCTCGCAGTTCCTTAGTTGCCGGTCACCTGGATGTTCCTGCATTGGGAGCATTTGGTAGAGACTCCTCGAATGGAATGGGCGACCCATTATTCGGTGCCTTGGTCAGCTGGCAGTCTCCAACCTATCTTCATAACCTGGAGTTGGATTTTGTAGCGCCTTGGGGCAAATATGATGACCACGCCTTGATTAATCCAGGAAACAATAGTAAGGCAATTTATGCTGCTTACGCCTTTACCTGGTTTCCAATGCCGCAAGTTGAGGTCAGCTCGAAGATCAGTGTCAACTACAGTTACGAAAATCCAAAGACTGACTATAAATCTGGAGTGCAGGTCGTTGCAGACTATGGATTTAACTATCGACTGACCCAGAACTGGCTGGCAGGTATTGGTGGATATTTGTCGACTCAGTTAAATGATTACCAGTCCCACGGGAATGATGTAGGTAATCGAACCAGATCCATAAAGGTCGGCCCGCAAGTGGGCTACGCAAGTCGGGATTTTGGCGTAGTACTCGGCTATCAAAAAAATGTTTATGCTCGAAATGCTTCGGAAGGCGACACGGTGATGCTCAATGGAATGTTTAAATTTTAATTAGGTGCTGCAATTTTACGCTTGGCTTCTAGTGCAAGCGTTTTTTTTAAAAAATCATTGTGGCGATTTGGCTTTATTGCCCCTGACGCCATCTGCCATTCAGCGCGTGTCGATTCTTAGGTATAGAGAATCGATACATGACGCTATTTTGTTCCTTTCAGGTTGAACTCTTAACCTCAACTTTTCTTGCAGTTACCTTGCAGAACATAACAAATGGAAACGTACAAAACGGTACGTTCTGTTTTGTTTGTAATTTTCGCCGCTTAGCAGATGAACGGTGAGATTGCGCCTGCGCGTTGTCTGTTCACCCGGCAGGAAAGGGGTCGGCAACTTTCAAACCTCAAAAGATCACAACTATCTGTCTTTCAGCGCTGTCTGTTGGTGGATCCTCGGATTTAGACGCTGCCTGGGTAACGAGATGCCAGCCACCCCCCAACAGGGAACCGTAGGCAAAACACATCACCCCGGGGCTTGACAGGCCTGGTTGATAGCTGTAAGTATACGAAACGTCCCGTATCGTATAATTTGATGGGGATAGTCATATCGCTGATGCTCGGTGAGACCCGAATAGGTATATGAGTTTTCGGAAGGAGCGGTTAAGTAGCGTAAATTTTCAGTTAAGCGAAGCCTAATACAAAAACAAAAGAGGTTCGTATATGCGTGTAATAAAGTCTACTGCGTACTCATATCCGTCGCCTTCAGGGCGGCCAAAGTTTCTATCATGCGTTCTAGCAGGCGGTGCGCTGAGTGTGATATCGATGAGTGCAAGTGCATTTCAAATTGATACGGGCGACAATGATCTTAGTGCACGCTGGGATAACACCCTCAAGTACAGTTCTGCATGGCGTCTGAAGGACCCAAGCAGCAAGCTTTCGAAAAGCGAAGTCAGCCTGAACCAGGATGACGGTGACCGTGCTTTTGATAAGGGCCTTATCTCTAACCGTTTTGACCTGCTCTCGGAAATGGATATCGGTTACCGTAATTTTGGTGGTCGTCTAAGCGGGGCAGCCTGGTTCGACACCGAATACCAGAAGGACAACGATAACAACAACCCCGCGCGCGCGAATCAGGTGTCGGTTGCCTATGACGAATTCACTGATGACACTCGACATCTGCACGGCGGTGATGGTGAATTATTAGATGCATTCGTCTACTGGAATGGTGAAGTTGCGGATCGAGCTTTGTCCTTTCGTTTGGGTCGTCATGGCCTGATTTGGGGGGAAAGTCTGTTTTTCGGGGCCAACGGGATTGCTGGCGGAATGGCTCCGGTGGACGTGGTAAAGGCTATTTCAGTACCCAATACCCAGTTTAAGGAAATCACCAGACCAGTTAGTCAGTTGTCTACTTCCTACCAACTTACTGATGCGCTTTCGTTGGGTGCGTTCTATCAGTTTGAGTGGGAGGAAACACGATTACCTGCGGCGGGTAGCTATTTTTCCACCCTCGATATGATGGGAGAGGGGGCTGAGCGCCTGATTGTCGGGGAGCCATTCCCTGATTTTCTCGGTGGTAATCCAAGCAGCCCTGCGGCCTTTTTTCATGGTAAGGACAAAAAAGCCCGGAGTTCTGGACAGGGTGGCCTGCAGTTACGCTATGCAGCTGAAACGGTTGATTACGGGCTTTATGCTATCCAATACCATGATAAAACCCCGCAGTTGTACCTCCGTCCTGGCGTAGGCGCCCCTAATTTTGCAACCGGACAAGTAGGTGAGTTCTTCTGGGTGTATCCGGAGGATATACGCGCACTGGGCGCAAGTTTTACCACGTCAGTGGGTGAGTATAACTTTGCCGGGGAAGCGTCTATGCGCTGGAATATGCCCCTGGTATCGAATGGTCAGGTCGTACTGCCAGATGTAGACGCTGACAATGACAATCATCCACTTTACGCGGTCGGGCGGACTGCCCACGTGAATTTGAACGTGCTCGCATCTCTCGAGCCAACTTTCATATCCAATGAGGCCAGTTTGATCGGTGAAATTGCCTGGAACCGTTTGTTGAAGGTTACTGAAAACCGATCAGCACTGGATCCGAATGCTACAGATGACGGGGTAGGGCTAAAGTTGGTGTATACACCAACTTATCGTCAGGTCTTCCCGGGCGTCGATCTTGGTGTTCCGCTAGGTGTCAGCTACTTCCCAATGGGTAAGTCGGCTGTAGTTGGCGCTTTCGGTTCTGATAAAGGTGGTGATTTCAATATCGGTGTAACCGCCACCTACCTTGATCGTGTCACTTGTGGTTTGACGTACACACATTATTACGGTCCATCTGACACTACGCTCAATGAGGCCAGCCAGTTTAATTATAAGCAATCATTTAAAGATCGGGATTACCTGGCCTTCTCTATCAAGAGCACTTTCTAAGAGGACTTGAACATGATTTCTCGAATTAAATTCAGTGCTGCTTATCTCTTCATAATGAGTGCTATTGCTTTTAGTGCGTCCGCGATGGCTACCGGAGTGGATGATTTAGGCAAAAGTCTGACCCCCTTTGGCGCTGAGCGGGCTGGTAACGCGGATAAAACTATCCCGGCATGGGAGGGTGGATATACCACCGTTGATCCGTCTTATCAGAAGGGTGGTAAGCGTGGCGATCCTTTCGCCGCGGATAAACCACTGTTCAGCATTACTTCGAAGAACATGGCTCAATACGCAGATAATCTGAGCGATGGTGTTAAAGAAATGTTCAAACGGTATCCAGACACCTATCGAATGGATATCTACCCAACACGTCGAACAGCAGCGGCTCCGCAGTGGGTATATGACAATACAGCCAAGAATGCGGTTAATGCCAAGCTGGTAGAGGGTAGCGCGGGTCCAATGCCCGAAGGGGCTTATGGCGGTATCCCGTTTCCGATTCCGAAAAATGGTGACGAGGCGATGTGGAACCATCTGCTGAGTTGGAGCGGTACCTCCATTACGCGGGACGCTCGCTTTTATTTGATGACTGCTGATGGTCAACAGGTAATGACTACCGATGGTAAGGCTATCCAAGAGATGCCGTATTACTTTCAGGATGGCTCGGCGCAGACTTTCGATGGCGATTACTGGATGATTCGCCTGCTTAATATTGGTCCACCGATTCGTGCTGGTGAGCAGGCGATGGATCGGGCCAATCTCAATGCCGATAAATCACAGACGCATATCTACCTTGCCGGCCAACGGCGAGTGCGCAAGGTACCTAACTCCTGCTGCGACACGCCAGCGCCTTCAACAGCAGGCGTGATGGCCTATGATGAACTGTCCGTTTATAAAGGGCGGCTCAACCGGTTCAATTGGAAGTTAGTAGGTAAAAAGGAACTTTATATTCCCTATAACACCAATAAATTCTTTACCGCAGGCAAACCGGAAGACGTACTTGGTAAGCGGCATCTTAATCCAGACGTCTTGCGCTGGGAACTGCATCGTGTGTGGGTTGTCGAGGCAAATCTGAAGCCTGGCGAGCGCCATCAAATGGTTAAGAGCCGTTACTACCTGGATGAAGATACCTGGCAAGCGCTGTTGGGCGATCGTTGGGATGCAAGTGGTCAATTGGCCAAAACGCTGTGGGCGCTACCGGCAGTCATGCCAGATATTCCTGCTCAGGCTTCTGTCTCGTCGGGGTTCTATGACTTTATGTCCGGTACTTGGTTTGTACTTGACCTGCTCACTGGACAGTCCTCGCAATGGGGGATTGTCGAGCGTTTCAAGAAGTCTGACTTCTCGCCAACAGTAATGGCGGGGCAGGGTGTGCGTTAACGCTAAGACTCTCTGAAAAGCACCGACAATCTCAGTTGTCGGTGCTTTTGCGACACGCGGTTCAAGAGATAATAAAAATGATAATAAACAGTCGTTTAAGTGCCTTGGCGTTAGCTTTGGCTTTGTCTGCTTTAGCTTCGCTTGCTTGTGCTGAGGGTGGAGCCGTAGGCTCTGTCCTGAGCTCATCGGCGATGCAAATCGCCACACCCGCTCATGCTGTTTTGATTGATTTGGCACGTGCTGGTGATCGACTGATTGCGGTTGGTGAAAGAGGCGTCATTGTACTTTCCGATGACAATGGCCAGTCCTGGAGACAGGTGCAGGTACCGGTCTCAGTCAGTCTGGTTGCGGTTCAGTTCATCGATGACGAACATGGCTGGGCGGTCGGACACGGTGGCACAGTGTTGGCCACTGCTGACGGTGGTGAGCGCTGGAGCCTCCAGCTTACGGGTATACAGGCTGCAGAGATTGAGTTAAAGGCAGCTCAAGATATAAAGGCTAATGCAGTCGCTGCCGACGCGGCTGATATGCGCATTTCCAATGCCGAACGCCTGGTAGCAGATGGGCCGGATAAACCATTCCTGGCGCTGCATTTTCTTGATGCCAGCCACGGCCTCGTAGCCGGCTCTTACGGAATGGTTTTTTCTACTCAGGATGGTGGGGCAACATGGCAATCGCTGATAGGCAGCATCGAAAATCCGTCGCTTGTGCACATCTACGCGATCGCTCGGAAAGACCACCTTTGGTTTCTTGCCGGTGAACAAGGTTATGTAGCTCGCTCAACAGATGACGGAAAGTCTTTCACACAATTGCCAAGCCCATATAACGGTAGCTTTTTCACTGCGAATGTACGGGGTGACGGAGCTCTGCTGATCGCGGGACTTAAAGGCCATGCCTATTTGTCGTCTGATGATGGTGCCAGCTTTAATCAATTGAAGATGTCTAGGCCGAGTTCAATCAGTAGTTCCGCTCGATTGCCAGATGGAAGTGTATTGCTAGCCAATCAAACTGGTGATGTGTTCAGTAGCTCCACCTCAAATGGTTTAGCACTTAACCCGGTGGGCAATCCGCTGGGAATTCCCGTGAGCAGCATTGTTGAGGCGGTCGACGGTAGTCTGATTACCTCCGGTTTTGCTGGTTTGTCACGTTTTTCACATCCCGCCACTGAAGTTTCGGAGTGAGCATATGAATTCCGCTCGTCATCCTTCCCTGCCTGAGTCAGGCATATTTGATCCAAGGTCAGGGACCTTGGTTGAGCGTGCTTTATTCAACCATCGCCACTGGGTGCTTCTGCTATGTCTGCTGACGACGGTCCTGCTCGGCTGGCAATCCACTCGACTGGGATTGAACGCTAGTTTCGAGAAGATGATCCCGACTGGTCATCCCTATATTGCCAATTATCTAGCCAATCAAAAGGAGCTCTCCGGACTCGGTAATACGGTGCGTATCGCGGTTGCAAACAAGAAGGGGGATATCTACGACACTGATTACCTGCGTACTTTGCAGTCCATGAACGATCGTATCTTTTTGCTGCCAGGCGTGGACCGCGTGTACATGAAGTCGCTATGGACGCCTTCCACACGCTGGGTTTCGGTGACGGAGGATGGGCTTGATGGTGGACCGGTCATTCCTGACAAGTACGACGGCAGCCCCGCATCCCTCGCTGAGTTACGAAGCAATGTGCAGTTGTCCAACGAGATAGGCCAACTGGTAGCCTTCGACCAGCGGTCCAGCATCATTTCCATTCCTTTGCTCTCACGCACGCCGGAGGGGCAGCCCCTCGACTACGCCAAACTTTCTGCTCAGTTGGAAGCGCTTCGCGCCGAGTTTCAAAGCGACAACATTGACATTCACATCACGGGGTTCGCAAAGAAGGTAGGGGACCTGATAGATGGGCTGGGGCAAATCATGCTGTTCTTTGCCGCCGCCATTGCTATCACGACAGTAGTGCTCTATGGCTACACCCGATGCCTGCGGAGCACATTTCTGGTCGTGCTTTGCTCGGTAGTGGCAGTTGTCTGGCAGCTTGGTTTGCTGCCGTTGCTGGGGTATGAGCTTGACCCATATTCGGTCCTGGTGCCCTTTCTGGTGTTTGCCATTGGCATGAGTCATGGCGCCCAGAAAATGAACGGCATCATGCAGGATATTGGTCGCGGCATGCACCGAGTGGTTGCCGCGCGCTTCACGTTTCGTCGCCTGTTTCTCGCCGGTCTGACTGCACTGCTTTGTGATGCGGTGGGATTCGCCGTGTTAATGATCATTCAGATTAAAGTCATTCAAGATTTGGCCATTATCGCTAGCATCGGCGTTGCGGTGCTGATTTTCACCAACCTCATTTTGCTACCCGTCCTGCTCTCCTATGTCGGCGTCAATCGCTGCGCAGCCGAACTAAGCCTCAAGAGCGAACGGGCCGAGCAGAGTGGTCAAGCGCGACACGTTTTTTGGCGATTCCTTGATCTATTTACTCGAAAACCATGGGCCTTGATCAGCGTAGTTGTCAGCCTGGTGGCTGCTGTGCTGGGCTTTATGGTCAGCTTGCATCTGGCAATTGGCGATCTTGATGCGGGAGCGCCAGAGCTACGTCCAGACTCGCGTTACAATCTGGACGATGCCTTCATGACCCGCAGCTACGGGGCCAGCAGTGACCTGTTTGCCATAATGGTGAAGACGCCGAAGAGTGCCTGCTCTCGCTACGACATCTTGCGCAAGGTCGATGATTTAGATTGGCAGTTGCGTAGTTTGCCCGGTGTAGATTCAACCAACTCCATGGCGCTGCTAAATCGTCGTATGTTGGTAGGCCTGTCTGAGGGCAACTCGAAGTGGTACGAGCTGCAAAACAACCAGGCAATGCTCAACATGATTACCGCCAGCGCGCCACGTGGACTTTACAACGAGTCCTGCAGCCTGCTGACGCTTTACGTTTTTCTCAAAGACCATAAGGCTGAAACCCTTTCGCGCCTGGTTAATCACGTCGAAGCTTTTGCAGCGGCTAATGACACCGATGAAGTCAAATTCCAGCTTGCTGCCGGTTCTGCAGGAATAGAGGCGGCAACTAACATTGTGGTCAAAGAGGCCAACCGCGAAATGCTGTTTTGGGTGTACGGCGCGGTTATTTTGCTCTGCCTCATCACCTTCAGGTCTTGGCGAGCGACTTTGTGTGCCGTAATTCCGCTTATGCTCACGTCGATACTGTGTGAGGCATTGATGGTCGGGTTAGGTATTGGCGTAAAAGTGGCGACGTTGCCGGTAATCGCTCTAGGTGTCGGTATCGGGGTTGATTACGCGCTGTATGTAATGACCATCATGCTGGGTTTCTTGCGCGAAGGAAAAAGCCTCTCGGAAGCTTACTACCGTGCCTTGGTTTCCACTGGGAAGGTCGTAATGCTCACAGGGATAACTTTGGCGATAGGTGTTGGTACCTGGATATTTTCCCCCATCAAGTTCCAGGCTGACATGGGTGTTCTCCTGGCGTTCATGTTTGTCTGGAACATGGTGGGGGCTCTTCTCCTGCTGCCGGCACTGGCTTACTTTCTTTTGCCTTCCACCCCCCGTACCGATGCTTCCAGCAGCAAGGTGGCCAACCCGATGGCGTTGAGTGAACAACCCACTTCAGCTCATCCACTGCGTCTGCACAGCGCCAACTCCTGATCATCGCGCCACGGCGTATTACGGTTGATCAAGGGCTTTCATAACAACTGCGGCGGGGGAATATAGCGCGCGGATAATCCTGGACCTGGTTCAGGTTTTTTTCCGGCCATTGACGCTGCCTACGTTGGGCAGGCCGTAGCGGCTCCTTCAGTGGACATGTTTCCCTGTCCCCTGGCGCACCACCACTAGCATGAAGAGGGGATGGGTATGTCTTTGGTGAACCGGTTACTGGGTAATCTCTCGGTAGGAGCTAAGCTGTCGATCGGTTTTGGCTTGGTGCTGCTATTCACTCTCGGGGTGGGAATTACCGCGTTTCATTCTTTGAGTTTGTTGGGGGCACGCGGTGAACAACTCCGTACTGAGGACTGGATTCAAACGTTGATCCTGCAGGCTCGAATCGCGGAAAAAGAATATGCGCTAAATCTTTCTCCTCTGGCGCAGGATCAAGTGCGAAGTGCAATTGACCAGCTCATTCGCCATTTTGATGATCTCCCCCAAAAAAACAGCGCTGAGATAGCGATGCGGGATGCGTCCAGCGACTATTTGAAGCAATTCCTGAGTTATGCCGAGTCTCTTCAGCGAGCACGCGAGGCTCGCTTGCGCATGCAAATACTCGCCCAGACAGCGGGTGAGAGCTTCACCTTGGTATTTCTCGATCAGCTGGATGCATTGAGCGAGCAACAAGAACAAGGAGCCTCTCCAGGCAGTGGGAAACTGTTGTTGCTGGAACAGACCACCGCTCTGCGTGACAAGCTGGCGAAGCTCCGTGACAGCGAACTTTATTATTCGTTGGATGGTGAGGAGCGCTTCCGTAGCGATTGGGAGATGAGCATGAGCGACCTGCTGTCTTCAATGCAGGTGCTCAATCTTGATGATCAGGAAAAGGTTTCGCTGCAGGCTGCAAGCAACGCTTTGGGAGATTATCGAAAAGCCTTCGAACAGTTCGTTGCCAGCCGCAAGCAAATAGCACTTAGTAGCGAAGCGATGAACACGCAAACCCAGCAAGTCAGCGGGTTGCTGGATAAGGCCAACCAATTTCAGAGCCAGGCGATTCAACGCGATAGTCGCAGCGCATTCCTTCAGCTTGGCCTTATCAGCCTGCTGGCATTAGCGTTGGGTGTTGGCGCCAGTCTATTAATACGCCACTTGATACTGCAGCCTTTACGTCGGGTTGTTCATTTGGCGCAACAGGTTGCTGCAGGCGACCTAAATTGTGCGCTTGACGGTAGTAGCGGTCGCCATGATGAGCTTGGGCAGCTATTGGATACGGTCAATGGCATGCTAGGTAGTTTGAGAGGTTTGGTGGGTCGAATTGGTTCCGGGGTAGGCCTGCTCAATGGAACGGCAGGGAGTCTGGCAGAAGTCATTCAGCGCAGCAGCCGGGGTGTTGAAAGACAACGACAGGAGACTGAAATCGCCGCAACCGCAATGCAGCAAATGACCGCGATGGCCAGCGAAGTTGCGCATAATGTCAAGGAGGCTAGTGCTGCCGTCACTCTTGCCGATGGCCAGGCGCGTGAAGGTGACGATTTGGCACGCCAAGCGGGTTCCAAGATCGATCAATTAGCTTTGGAAATGACCGGCTGCGCTGATGCCATGCAATCTTTGCTTCTGGAAAGTACCGCCATAGGCGGTGTACTTGACGTTATTAAGGCTGTAGCAGAGCAGACAAATTTACTGGCATTAAATGCGGCCATAGAAGCTGCGCGAGCGGGTGAACATGGTCGTGGATTCGCGGTAGTTGCTGACGAAGTGCGTGGATTGGCGCGCCGCACACAGCGTTCTACTGCGGAAATCGAAGGCTTGATCAGTCGACTGCGTGGGGTTGCCCATCAGGCAACTGAGCGGCTTCAAGGGAGTCATGTACTAACAGGAGAAACAGTGATCCTTGCTGGTCAGGCATCTCAGGCATTGACGCGTATTACCCGCGCGGTATCAAGCATTGAGCAGATGAACAAACAAATCTCGGCGGCAGCGGAGCAACAACAAGTTTTGGCACAACAGGCGAGCCAGAACATAGTGCGGGTGCGCGAGGTGGCAGAGGAAAGCGCCCAGGAAAGTGTGAAATTGCAGCAGTTGACGCTCGAACTCCAGCAAGTGGATCAGGAGTTGAATGCAGCGGTCGGTCACTTCCGCACGTAAGTATTTTCATCCAGTAGCGAGTTACGCTCCAGCGTATACCCCCTTCGAGCTGGAACTGGCTGGCCAGATCAATTCGCCGTGCGTTGAGCTGCGCCGCCGAGTGGCCGGAAAGCATTTCCACCAGATGCAGTTGAATGTCCGGATAACGCGTACGCATTGCGTTGATCAACGGCAACGCGAGCACCGTCGCGGTAGTCGGCGGTAAGCCGACGCTCACATAACCGCTCATTCGCCCGCGATGGGCGGCCATGATCGCGTTTTCCGCCTGGCGTAGCGTCAACTGGGCATGGTGTAAAAACGCAAATCCTGCGCTAGTGGGCGTCACGCCGGTGGAGGTTCGATTCAGGAGGCGGGTGCACAGTTCGCTTTCCAGCTTGTAGATTTTTTGACTGAGGGCTGACACACCAATGTCCAGTTCAAGTGCTGCACGCCCCAGGCTGCCAAGCTCAATGATTTTTACGAAATAGCGCAGTTGTCTCAATTCCAATGTGGCTGCTCCCTGCGAATGTGTTGTTCCAATACTTGAACGTTTGCCACGCGAGTTACGAAGTCGAAATAGCCACCCATCGCTAGCAGTCAATGAAAGATGCTCAGACTCGCGGTTGTTCCCCAATGCTCAGTAATCAACGCCTGTTCAGGACCAACGACCTCTCACTACCAGCCCCAGCAATTCTCGATGTCCGCTGACTCCCACCTTTCGATAAAGTCGCTTGATGTAGGTAGCGGCGCTTGAGCGCTGGATGCCCATCAGAGGCGCAATGTCTTCCGCCCCCAGGCCACTGAGCAAATGCCTGAGCAGTTCACGGTCCCGACGAGTCAGTTCAGGAAAGAGCAACTCGACGCGTTGACTTAACAAGGACGGCATTTGATTGGCTTCGATAAAAGCGCGATAGTGCAAACGCGTTACTTGAATCAGTAACGGCGCAACCGACTCGATAAATTCAATTTCGTGCTGATTAAAATTGCCGTGCTCACGACCTCGATAGAAGTTGATCGACAGCCAGGCCCCGCCTTCTTCCTGATGATTGAGCAAAGCCATGCGTTGGGAGATTTGCGGTTGCTCGTAGCAGACCCGCCGATAGTCACGATGGGTGATATCTTCAACTGACTGAAGCTGAGCCAGGATTCGCGCGCTGCCGTATTTTGCCCGATGGTCGAGCATCGCTTGGCGGTTGCCGTCCAGGCTGTGAAAACGCTCGACGTAGTCCCGAGAGATACGCGATATCTGCACGAGTCTTGCCTGATCGGAACACGACAACACCTGCGGCTCCTGGCCTTGCGGATAAGCGAAAATTGTACATTGAGCCAGCGGCATTTCACCCCGTACCAGGGTCAGTAACTCTGCCGCCAACCAGGTTCGGCAGTCCTCGCCTACCCGAGCCAATAGATGAGCAATTTCCCCCGTCGTCAATGGGCTCTGATGGTAAACGTTGGTAAGCAGCCAGTGGTTCATTCAGGGATGAGTTCACGTGATGAAGGTTGGCGTTCGTGGGGTAGTGTGCGTACCAGCATTGCAGCCACCAGTAACAGCAGCGCAGCGTACAGACAACCGGCGGTATAGGTATGGGTAAGGTCTTTCAGCCAGCCGACCACTAAGGGGTTAAGGGCAGACCCCAGATTACCCACGGCATTGATCACCGCGATGCCCACCGCCCTGGCTTGAAAACTCAATGAGCGATCCGGCAGGGTCCAGAAAATCGACATGGCCGTGTAGGAGCCCGTCGCCGCCATGCAGACCCCGGCCAGTTGCACGATCGGCTCACTCGACAGGGCCGTGCAACACCAGCCTGTTGCAGCCAGCAGCATTGGAAGCGCCAGGTGCCAACGCCGCTCCTGGGTCAGGTCCGAGTGTCGGCCCCAGAGGATCATGCCAATGATGGTGCATATTTGCGGAATTGCCGACAACAATCCGATCAGCGTATTGCTCTGGCCAGTGCTGAAGCTCTTGACGATCAACGGCGTCCAGACTGCGATCATCGCCAAGGTGTTGACCAGGCAAAAGTACACCAGACAGAACAGAATCACCGATGGCGACAGCAACTCACGTCCCCAGTGAGCGTGAGGGGAAGGGGCCTGACGGTCACGCTCGATCAACTCGGCCAACTGCAGCTTCTCATCGACGCTCAACCAGTGTGCCTTGCGCGGCTGATCATCCAGATAACCGTACACCGCCAGACCGAGTAAGACGCTGGGTAGTCCTTCAAGAAGAAACAGCCATTGCCAGCCTGCCATGCCCCAGTGGCCATCCAGCCCCAAAATGGCGCCGGACAAGACCGAGCCAAAGCCCGCGGTAAACGGCATGGCGATCATGAACAGCGCATTGGCACGAGCCCGGTACGCTGCCGGAAACCAGAACGTCATGTACAACAGCACACCGGGCAGAAATCCTGCCTCGGTGACACCTACCAACGCACGCAACCAATACAGGCTGGCCGC
Organism: Pseudomonas sp. Irchel s3b5; assembly: GCF_900187435.1. Classification (NCBI taxonomy): domain Bacteria; kingdom Pseudomonadati; phylum Pseudomonadota; class Gammaproteobacteria; order Pseudomonadales; family Pseudomonadaceae; genus Pseudomonas; species Pseudomonas sp. Irchel s3b5. The sequence continues at coordinate 12,901 of NZ_FYDY01000014.1, read as the reverse complement.
GTCATGCGCAAACAGGGTGGCGGTCGACGCCACGCCCCAGGCAATCATCAGGCTGCCAATCCAGCGACGGGCGCCGAGTTTCGCGAGAGCCATGTTGCTGGGGATGCCGCAGGCGATGTAGGCCAGGTAAAAAATCGTCGTTGCCATACCGAACTGGGTACTGCTCAAACCCAGATCGTCCATCATCGTCAGCCCGGCGAAGCCGATGTTGATACGGTCCAGAAATGAAAAAACGAAACAGATGAACAGAAACCACAGCAGGCGTTTCGAGACTTTGGCGATGACCAGCGGCTGAGCGCCGGCCTCCTCGCCAGGGGGCACAGCAGGACGAGATGGCATAGGGGTGATCCTGTTCTTGTAATTATTGGCTGGCGCGAAGCTTTACAGGTCTTGTCCGGCGCATCTGATCAGTGCGTCGAAGCGCTCGGCATCGTTCAGTGCCTCGGCCGCCAGTAGTGCCAGCTTGACCAGAAACAACTCGCTGTCGTTACCCGTACGATCAATCGCCTCGGCAAGTCGGTCATAGGCGCGTTCGAGGTCTGTTACGTTCATTGACTGGCTCATGGGCGGTCACTCCCGTTGTGGCCAAGGGCCTGGTTCAATCCATGGCGCAAACGCTCGCCATCCAGATGCAACCAGCGCGCGCAGACATGCTGGTCCGGGCGCGCCAGATAGGCGGCGCCTGCGTGCTTCACGCCGTAACGCGTGCTGAACAGATTGTCGCAATCGGTCAGGGTCAGGTCGGCGTGTTGCACCTGCAGGACTCCATTCATGGCGATCGCGATCACTTGTATCGGCAGTCCCTGGCGGCGCAGCGCCTGGACTTGTGCAACGACTTCGACATCGAGTGCCGCCGCGTCAGTGAAGCAAATCAAATGATAAGCGGGCGCCAGCTCATCGAAAAAATAGTGCTGCTCTGCCAGACGTACATTCAGCAACGGTGCACCGTTGCGCGGCCCGCCGGTAAACAATTGATTATCGTCGTTCACCGCGTTGAGTTGTGAATCGGCATAATCGTGAGCCCTTGAAGTCCGCCAGTGATAGAGCGGGCGCACGAACTCCCGGGTCAACGACAGCGATAGCACCGCATCGCGCAACAGTCGATAACCGCGGCTAGGCGGCGCCATGAACCGCGTGCTCTTGCCTGCCTCTTCAATGATTTCACGAGCAGCCTTGACCCGTTCGTCACTGTAAGAAGCCAGCAGTCCGGCACCGGCCAGGCCTTTGATGTGCAGGGCCAGTTTCCAGCCCAGGTCGTGGCAATCCTGGAAGCCGGTATTGGCCCCGCGCACGCCGAAAATCGGTAACAGGTGCGCCGCGTCTCCGGCGAAAATCACGCGGTCGTTGATGTACTCCGCCAGGGTCAGCGCCCGGGCCGAGTACACCGAACTCCAATCCAGCTCCCAGACCGGGTTCTCGACGCCGAGCATTGCCAGTTGCGCATTGATGCGCTCACGCAAGGAGTCCGGGTGCAGCGCCTGCTCGGGCGTTTCGTCCACGGGCAATTGGTAATCGATACGCCAGATATCACCGGGCTCGCGGTGCATCAACACGGTGTTGCCGGGGTTCCAGGCGGGATCGAAAAACGCCAGGCGTTCGGTCGGCAGATCGAGCTTGATGCGGATGTCGGCAATCACGAACCGCCCTTCATAGGACGCCCCTTCAAGCTTGAGCCCCAGCAACGAGCGCAGTCCGGAGCGGGCGCCATCGGCGGCCACCACCCAATCGGCCTCCAGGCTATAGGTATCGCCCGGGGTATCGACTTGCAAGACGGCACCGTCGACGCCTTGCTCGATATCGATGACTTTATTGCCCCAACGCATTTCGATCAGCGGCTGTACCTGGACGGCCTCCACCAGATGTTGCTCCAGATACTGCTGTTGCAAGTTGGTCATCGGCGCAAAACGATCGTGCGGATCGACCGGAGCTTCCATGCGAAAAACCCGCTGGCCGCGGTAGTAGGAATTGCCGAAACGCCAGGGCAGGCCCTGCTCGGTCACCGCCCCGGACACCCCCACTTGCTGGAAAATCTCCATGGAACGACGGGTGAACACAATCGCGCGGCTGCCTTCACAGACTTGCTGTTCAGCGGCCAGAACAGTGCTTCTGATACCGTAGCGCGCCAGTTCGAGCGCCAGCGTCAGGCCAATAGGTCCAGCACCCACAATCGCAACGGGCGAGCGATTGACGATGCTTGGGGACGGTACGAAAGCAGGATAAACCTGATAGGGAAAATACAGAGATCGATGGGGTACGATTTGAGGCTGATGCATGGTCCGGCGGCTCCCGGTTTATTGTTATCGGGGACAAATCTTGTCTTCGAGCCACTCTAAACCGGAGCGCTCGGAAAGATGTCCCCTGAAGGGGACATCTTTCCGAGCGCTGGTATTGACCAACTGCTAGAAAATCGCCAACCGGTAGTGACTTATGAAGGCGGTAGGGATCCAGTCGCGGTATACGTTGGAAAAGACATCATCGACTCGGCTGGTGGATGCTCGTAGGTTGAGGACAAGACAGCACTGACTCGATCGCCCTACAGGTTCCAGGCACGCTTCTTCTCTTCGGCATAGTCGTGATGTAGGTAATGGCGCCTCACCCGCGAACCGGCCAGCACATGGTTTTGGCAGCGGTCGATGACGTCCAGGCTGACACCCAAGGCTTGCTTCATGGTCGCCTCCGTACGGCGCAGGTCATGCGGAGTCCAGTCGCCGTTTTGGCCGTCGGCAAGGACCAGGGTATCGTCATGGCACCGTCTGGAGAGGGCCTTGCGGTTTTTGAACCGGGCCTGGCGATCGCCGACCTGTTTATATGGCGCGCTGTCTCTGAGCACTCTGGTTTCCGCGATGCTGGCGCCATTGACCAGTCGGCTGGCCAATGATGCGCGGCTGCTGCCGCACCAATGCAGGTGTCTGGCGCAACGTGCCAACCCAGGCCTCGCTCGCACCGGTGGTGCTAATGAAGACTACAGCGGTGACATCTTGGGTAGTAATAGGGGCGAATTACAAATATGCAGCCGATGGTAATTCTACCGAGGCGTCAGGAATCGCTGGATAAGTTTGTGTATTTGTTGAGACGCTATGGTCGGGCTCAATGCTCGCGTCGATCACGGGTTGGCAATACCGAGCTTCTGCGCCACTTTCAGACACGGTCTTGCACGGAGCTTTTGAAGCCGTGACCCCAAGCGACGATTAGTTCAGCATGTTGTCAATTCTGGCGTTAGGAATACTCTTTATGGTCAGTTCCAGTTCATCCCAGTCGATGCAAGACTTCAGTCAAAACTTGCGCCTTCTCTGCGGATATTATAAGTCGGTGGCTAAGGTGTGCCGCTCCCTTGATATCAACCGCCAGCAGTTCAACAAATATTTGGGGGCGCAAGCGACTCCCTCGTCCTTTACCCTGCGCAAGATCTGCACTTTTTTTGGGGTGGATGAGGAGGAAATATTCTCCGAGCATGAATCCTTCCGCGCTCTGCTCAACAGGCAACGTACGGCGCGAGAGCCGGACAGTGCGGTACCAGCCGATTTTTTCCCGAGCTCCGCGCAGGAGTTGTCGAAGTACCAGGGTTACTACTTTGTCTATTTGATGTCGCCTGCCGCGCCGGGGGAGGTGATCAAGTCGATTACCCGCTTGACCCGCTCCGGCGAAAAGATCCTGAGTAAAACGTACGAGCGGATGAGGCTGGGCGATGACCAGCTGAACAGTTTCGGCATCAATAAATATCGTGGGTTCTGCTTTGCCTCATCGGATCTGATTTACATCGTCGAGCGCGAGTACCTCTCGTCCCGGGGCTATATCTGGTCAGCGCTTTATCCCTCCTACCGCAGTCGTTTCCGTTTTCTCAACGGCTTGGTACTCGGCGTTTCGGGTGACAATTTCCGCCGACCTTTTGGTGCCCATATCGTATTTGAGCACCTAGGCGAATCGATCGACCTGCGTAACGCTCTCACCAGTTGCAGCTGTTTTCCGATTGATGCCCCTGAGATTCCCGACGAGGTGAGGTCGCGGCTGCTGGTACATCCATCAGAAGGTGAGTTCAACCTCGTCCCTCCGCTGTTTTAATCTTTTTTTAAAATTGACGCTAGGTGACGCTTTGGGGCGTCACTTGGCGTTTTTTTATTCGTGCTCGCGAAATTGAGCTGGCCGTGCGGCAGATCGATAATGCCATACACCACTCAAATGTCAGTTTCGTTAACGGCCAATCACATCAACTATTCCAGTTGAATGAGTTCCTGCTTCTAGAAGTGATCCGCTGCGCCCACCATAAAAATAAGAGGAACATCTATGAGATTCAAAAGAACATTGATGGCGGGGTTGATGGCGCTGTCCATTACTGCGCCATTGACCAGTGGTTTGGTGTATGCGGCAAACAATACCTTGGTTGTCGCTGATCGAGCCTCTTTCAAGGATTGGGATCCTGCATCGGCTTTTTCGGAGGAAGTGCGGGTACTTGGCAATATCTACGAGACTCTAGTTGTATATAACGCGCCAGGCAGTGCTGAGGAGTTTTCCCCCGGGCTCGCCACGTCCTGGGAAAGCAGCGACAACGGCAAGACCTGGACCTTCAAGCTGCGGCACGGCGTTAAATTTCATGATGGTTCGGCCTTTAATGCCGCAGCCGTTAAAAAGTCCATTGAGTACGTCAAGCAGCTGAAACAGGGCGCTGCATTTGTATGGAACGGTCTGGATGCCGTCGAGGCCCTCGCTGACGATACGGTAGTGCTCAAGTTTAAGAGTCCCACTCCGGCCAATCTGATCGCGGCAGGTCAGTATGCGGCTTACATCATTGCCCCGGCGGCGGTGGAGAAAGGTCATGACTGGATGATGGCTCCCAACGCCATCGGTACCGGTCCCTACAAACTTGGGCAGGTCGAACAGGGCCAGCAAGTGGTGCTTGAGCGATTCGATGGCTACTGGGGAGGTTGGAAAGAAGGGCAATTTGATCGGGTCATCGTGAAGGTCGTGTCCGAAGCTGCCACTCGTACCCAGATGATCAAAAATGGCGAGGCCGGTGTCGCTTGGGATATCCCTCTTGATCAGCTCAAGGTGTTGGGAGAGAACCCCTCCATCAAGGTGAGCACCGCGCCTTCGTGGAAGAACTTTCAATTTTTGATCAATACCCAGAAGTACCCTACGAACAACCTGGCATTTCGTCAGGCGCTGCAGTACCTCTGGGACTATGAAAGTGTCACCAAAGATATTTTGCATGGCTACGGCAGCGTTCCCAAGGGGCCTTTGCCCACCAGTATCTGGGGGCATGCCAGCGTGCCTATGGCCTCTTACGATCTGGATAAAGCCCGACAATTGTTGGAAGCCTCCGGTGTACCTAAGCAGGACTGGAAGGTCTCGATGCAGTACATCAGTGGCATCTATGCAAACGCTGCTGAACTATTCCAGGCCACGGCTTCTCAGGTTGGCGTTGAGGTGGAGTTACTCCCCGGCGAGTGGGGTGTGATCTGGGATAAGGCAAAGAAGCTGGATACCGCTCCCAACATGCAGTCTATGGCTTGGTGGCCGACGTATCCGACACCCAGCGATTGGCTTTTCAGTGAGTTCCATACAGAAAAAACCACGCTATTCAATCTGTCTCACTACAGCAACCCAAACTTTGATCAGTTGATCGAAGAGGCGTCGGCGTTAGAGGGCAGTGATCGGGCCAAGTCCACTGAAAAGTACGTGCAGGCCCAGCAGATACTGGCCAAGGACGCTCCTGCGATCTGGTACGCCGACGTGCAGCAGATACGTGTCTCCCGCAAAGACATCAAGGGTATGGAAAAGAGCCTGAATCCTGCTTATGAGGCGATTCTCTACTACAACCTGAATCGCTGAATGCTGAGTCGTCTTTGATGAAGTGGTACGTGTAATACCTGATTTGCCATGTAAATCGATAACCAGGCAGTTAGTTAATTTGCCTGGTTATTCCCTCAAGGGTTAATTCGCTTTTGGGGGTTTTTAGTAGGGCGTAAGAAGTCAGGGTCAAGTTTTTTAGCCACAAGGGGTATTCCAAATGGCGAAGTATATAGCTCAGCGATTGATAGTGATGTTCTTCATTCTTTTGGGAGTGTTGACCATCACCTTCGTTCTGAGCCGAGCTCTTCCGGGTTCCCCGGTAGAAATGATGCTGGGAAACCACCCCACGGTGGAGCAGATTGCCGTCGCACGGGAAAAACTGGGGTTGGATAAGCCTCTGCCGATCCAATACTTCAATTACATCGGTGATCTTCTCCGAGGTGATTTTGGCACTAGTCTGCGCACCGGGCGGCCGGTGGTGGAGGAAGTGGTCAGGCGGGTTGGTGCGACTTTTGAACTGACATTCCTGGCAATGTTCTGGGTGGTGGTGCTAGGGGTGCCGATCGGTGTCATCTCAGCGGCGCGGCAAAACTCAGTGGTCGACAATGCGGCACGAGCGGGGTCCATCGCCGGGACGGCGTTTCCAGTTTTCATCCTGGCCATGGGCTTGCAGTTACTGTTCTACGGCAAGCTCAACTGGCTGCCACTACAAGGACGTATCGATGCTTCCATTCTTCTCGATAGCCCTTTTGAGCGTGTAACAGGCTTTTACCTGATTGACACGCTGCTGGCCGGTAATTTCGTAGCACTGTGGAGCGCCATCAAACACCTGACGCTACCCGTGCTCACCCTGGTCATCGTGACCTTGGCCACTGTCACCCGGATCACCCGAAACATGATGGTGGAGGTGCTATCCGAGGAGTACATCCGTACGGCCGTTTCTTACGGTGTACCCAAGTGGCGTATCCATTACGCCTATGCCCTGAAGGCGACAATGATTCCGCTCCTGACAGTGGTGGGCCTGACCTTCGGTTACCTGCTCGGTGGTGCGGTAGTTGTTGAGTTCATTTTCGATTGGCCTGGCCTGGGCGGCTTCGTGGTGTTTTCGATTGCCCAGAATGATTTCCCCGCTGTGATGGGCGCCACCTTGGTGCTGGCCACGACGTATCTGTCGATCAACCTGATCGTTGATCTCTTGTATCACCTTGTTGATCCGAGGTTGCGAGTCCAATGAGTATCCAAGACGTATCCCTGTCCATGCCCTCGCGAGCCCCATCATGGCGTATCAAGGCCCTGGCGTTTGCCAGCGACAACAAGTTGTTTGTATTCGGCGCGCTGTTATTGCTGCTGATCATCCTGGCGGCAGTCTTCGCCCCTTGGCTTGCACCTTATGAGCCGAACAAGATTGTCTTTTCCCAGAAATTGCTGGCACCCAACTGGGCACACTGGATGGGCACCGACGAGTTTGGTCGCGACATTCTTTCACGGGTGCTTTATGGCGCACGCACGTCGCTGATCATCGGAGTGAGCGTGACTCTGATTGCGATGCTGATCGGGATTCCGATTGGGCTTGTTTCCGGTTACTTCGGTGGTCGAGTCGATACGCTGCTGATGCGTTTATCAGATGTGTTCCTGGCCTTTCCGCCGCTGTTGTTGCCGATCGCTATCACCGCTGCGCTGGGATCGGGATTGGCCAACGCCATGTTAGCGCTCGCTGTCTCCTGGTTTCCCTGGTACGCGAGGATCATGCGCGGTGCGGTAGTACGGGTTCGGTCAGAAACCTATATCCATGCCGCCCGTTCCATGGGTGTCAGTCACTGCCGTATTTTGCTTCGCCATGTACTGCCCAATGCCACCACGCCTGTGATCGTGCAGGGCTCCATGGACTTTGGTTACACCATTCTCGCCGCTGCCTCGCTGAGCTTTATCGGGCTGGGGGCCAAGCCGCCCATGATCGAATGGGGGCTGATGGCCGCGGCGTCGCGCTCGCAGTTACTTGAGAATCCCTGGACGGTGCTGTTTCCCGGAGTGGCAATTTTTGTCCTGGTGCTGGCCGTCAACCTGGTGGGTGACGGGCTGCGCGATGTGCTCGATCCAAAGAAGGGGACGCGCTGATGATCGACGAATCCTTGCAATATTCTGCTTTCGAGCGTCTCGCCGCTTCGAATAACGACGCAGCTCAAGACCTGGTGCTGGAAGTGGAAGGGCTGACGGTGTCTTTCCCTGGTTTGTTCAAGACCGTAAAGGCCGTACGCGGCATCGACCTTAAGGTAAGGCGCGGTGAGATCCTCGGGTTGGTGGGGGAGTCGGGCTCGGGCAAGTCTATGACGGCCATGTCTTGCCTTGGATTGATGCCTGAAGCCGCTCGGCTGGAAGGCAGTGTCAGGGTCGCCGGACAACAGGTCAACGGCGCCTCGGCATCGCAGCTGGCGGCTTTGCGTGGCGGTGGTGCGGCGATGATCTTCCAGAATCCGATGAAGGCGCTCAACCCGTTCTTCACCATCGGGCGGCAGATGTTCGACGTCATCGGCTGCCATCGGCAACTGAGTAAGGCACAAATCCGCGCCGAGGCGCTGAGCTCGTTGGAAGCGGTGAGCATGCCCGACCCCCCTCTGGCGCTAGCCAAGTACCCGCACCAGATGTCTGGCGGTCAGTTGCAGCGAGTGGTGATTGCCATGGCGCTGGCCTGTCGGCCGAAACTGCTGATCGCCGATGAGCCGACCACGGCGCTGGACGTCACCGTGCAGGCGCAGATCATCGCTCTGCTGCGCAAGCTGGCACGGGAGCAGGACCTGGCGATTCTGTTTATCACCCATAACCTGGGGGTAGTGGCTTCGCTCTGTGACCGGGTGGCGGTGATGTATGCCGGCGAAGTGGTGGAGAGCGGTCCAGTGGGCGAGGTGTTCAAGCGACCTGCACACCCCTACACCCTTAAGTTGATGGGCACCGTGCCCAAGTTGGGGCAGGGACCCCAAGCCCTGGGCTTCATCCCAGGGCAGGTGCCGAACATGGCGGCTCCCCCGGCTGGCTGTGCCTTCAACCCACGTTGTGAACGCGCCACCGGACGCTGCAATCACGCTGCGCCGAGGGTTGTCATCGGCAAGGAGCACTGGGCAGCTTGCCACAACATATTGGTCAAGGTGTGAGGCTTCTGTGAAAGGTAAACGGCTATGAATAACAACAAGCAGCCCGCACTGTTGAGCGTCAATCAGTTGCACAAGACCTACGCCAGCCGCGATGGCCTGGTGACGGCCATTGACCACATCAGCCTGGAGGTGCAGGTCGGTGAGACGGTCGCGCTGGTGGGGGAATCCGGTTGTGGCAAAAGTACGGTGGCCGCGACCTTGCTCGGTCTGCTGCCAGCCGATAGTGGGCAAATTCTGGTTGAAGGTCGGCCGCTGCCCACTGATGCCAGGGCGCGGGGCAGGAGCTTGAGTATGGTGTTCCAGAACCCGTACGCCTCGCTGAACCCGAAAATGACGATCAAGGCGATTGTTGCCGAGCCGCTGAAGGTTGCCTTTGGTCTGCGCGGTAGCGCCTTGCACGCGCGCATTCTCACGCTGTTGGGAAATGTGGGGATGGGCGAGGAGCACATGGAGCGCTATCCCCATGAATTCTCCGGTGGTCAGTTGCAGCGCATCGCTATCGCTCGGGCCCTGGCGCTGGAGTCGAAACTGCTGATCCTCGATGAGCCTACGGCGGCGCTCGACGTTTCGGTCCAGGCCCAAGTGCTGCAACTGCTCAAGACGCTGCAGAACGACAATGGCCTGAGCTACCTGTTTATCAGCCACGACCTTGCGACGGTCGAGTATCTGGCGCAGCAAGTACTGGTGATGTACTTGGGGCGCATCGTCGAGGCCGGGCCTGTGGAGCAGGTGTTTGGCCGACCGCGTCATCCCTACACGCGTGCGCTGCTCAATTCCGTGCCCTCCATCGACCCGGAGCGCCGTGACGAGTTGCAAATCCTGAGTGGCGAGATCCCCAGCCCCTTGAACCGGCCTGCCGGATGCCACTTCGCGCCCCGTTGCCCGCAGGCCAGTGAGCGCTGCCGCCGAGAAGTGCCGGCCGAGACCCAGGATAACCGCCACCGCTTTTCTTGCCACCACCCTCTGAACGATGAGAGCTGAACCCCTATGTACAATAAAAAAGATATGACCGCTCCCGGCATTGGTTATCAGGACCTAAGTTTGATGCAGGGCTATCCGCCGTCCCGGGAAAAGCAAGTTGGCCTGCATAATTGGGACAGTCCGCCCTATAACCGCTGGTCGTTCCAGCACATGAGCCAGTTGTTTCCGGTGGCCGCTATTCATCGCAGTCCTGGACCGGTCACTGAACTCGAGCGCAACGAACGCTCACTGGACGACGTACGTTTCCAGCGGGTCGACGGCGGACAAACCGATCTGGCGACCTTCCTGACCGATAGCTACACCGATGGTTTTTTGGTGCTTCATCAAGGCAAGGTGGTTTCGGAGCAGTATTTCAACGGTATGCAGCCGCACACGTTGCATCTGTTGCAATCGGTATCCAAGACCGTCGTCGGTAGCCTGGTCGGCAGGTTGATCGGCCAGGGCCAAATCGATCCCCAAGCGCGTGTCAGTGACTATGTGCCCGAGCTTTTGGCAAGCGGCTATGGCGACGCCCGGGTACAGGATCTGCTGGATATGCGCACGGGAGTGAGATTCAGAGAGGACTACACCGATCCGGATGCTGAATTCATCCAGTTGGATATCGCCTCGGGTTGGCGTGAACGGGGAGAGCGGGAGTCACCTGACAGCATTTATGGTTTGTTGAAGTCGCTGAGTAAGGACCGTGAACATGGCCAGTTCTTTGAGTATCGCTCAGTGGATACCGACGTGCTGGCCTGGGTCTGTGAGCGGGCCTGCGGCGAGCGGCTCCCTGTTTTATTGAGCCGGGAGATCTGGTCAAGACTGGGGGCAGAGCAAGACGCGAATATCACCCTCGATTGCGTTGGAACTGCATTGGCCGATGGCGGGATGAGCGCCACGCTGCGTGATCTGGCGCGCTTTGCCCAGATGTATCTGCAGGGTGGACATTTCAACGGTCAACAGATTGTTCCAGAGGAGTTTGTGCGTGCATGCGGCCGTGGTTCCACACCGGCTTTTGAAGTCCTCTATGGCTTCTATGTCAAACACTTTCCTGACGCCGCCTATAGCAATCAGTGCTGGGTGCTGGACAGTGAACAGGGTACCTATTCGGCGCGCGGAGTATTTGGGCAGAGTATCTATTGGGATCCGGCTTCTGAAGTGACAATCGTAAAGCTTTCCAGTTGGCCGGACTTTATCAATGCAGAGTGGACGTTGAATACCTTCCGTGCTTGTGCCGCTGTGGTTGAAGAACTGCAACGCAGCTGACGCGGGAGTGTGAATGACCGCGGCTTGTCAGGCACCTCCCAGCCTTGGTGAAGAGGTGCGGTGTGCAGGCTCGGCATAGCTACACCCAGACCCGGCTGGCCGCCGGCGGCTGACCCTCCCGGCCCTCACTTGGACGCTGTTTGCAGCCTTCGTTCTGGTGGGCCCTACCCCTTTCATCCAGACCGCGCTTTTGCCGTGGCCGGGATGAGTGTTGCCAACAATAAAATAAATAAGAGACGGAGCGACCATGAACTTGAACACCACCCGGGCCTTGCGCTCATTGACCCCGCTGGCGCTGTTGGGGGCCCTTTCCACCCCTGCGATGGCGATCCAGGTCACCGACAACCTCGATCTCGGCGGTGCCGTCCGGGCGCGTTGGGACTATGACCCGGATCGCGACATCCAGAAGTTCAACTTCGACACCGCGATCCTCAGCGCCAAGTACAACTCAGATACCTGGATCGGCGAGGCCCAATACCGTTTCTACGGTCGAGCCTACCCTTACGAGTACACAGAGAATGTCGGTGACGTCCAGTTCGCCGAATTGGCGTGGATCGGCTACAAGTTCAACCCCGACCAGCAGGTTCAAGTCGGCCTGAACCAGCTGCCGTTCGGTTTGCAGCCGTACTTCGGCAGCACGTTCTACCAAACCCTGGGCAGCGTCATAGGACTGGAAGACGTGGAAGAAGTCGGCGCCAAGTACATCCAGCAAAGCGGCGACTGGAATATTCAGGCCGGTTACTACCTGCGCCCCGCTTGGCAGGGTAAAGGCACTAGCAATGGTGAAACCTACTCCACCGTGGTCTCCGAAGCGGACAGCTATGTCATCGACGGTAGCAACAACCAGGAACGCAACACAGTGGTCCTTCGGGTGGCCAAGGCGCTGGACCTGGGACCGTGGAAGTCCGAAGTCGGGATCTCCGGCCTGACCTCGTCCCTGGAGAACCGCGACACCAACAACGATGGCCGGCGCAATGCCATGGCGGTGCACTACATCGGCAAGAACGGCCCATGGGGCGTACAACTGCAAGCCGCGCGACAGCAGATGTCCCCGCGCAACCCCGGCACCGATGAACTGGTGACTTTCGGCAGTTACGACGCCACCTTCAACGTCGCCAGTCGCGGCAACTTGTACGTGGCGGATGTAAGCTATGACGTCAGCGGCAAGTATCTGTTCGATCAGATCAGCGGTGTGAAGCTGTACGCCAACTACAGCGCCTTCGATAAATCTGCGGACGATTTCAAGACCTCGCAACGGATGATTTTCGGCACCTCGTTCTCCCTCAGCAAACTATGGATCGCCACGGAATGGTTGTACGGCAAGAATGATCCGGTCATCGGTGGCGGCAGCCTCACCCAGAGTCTGGGGGCTGGTGGTAGTAACCAGTGGGAAAACCAGTTGTACATGAACATCGGGTATTACTTCTGATCCGGATTTTTTGGCAACAGCCCTAATGTCCTTTTCGCGAGCGGGCTCGCTCCCACAGGTTTAGCGCATAATCGGGACTGTCAGATATTTTGTGTGCAGGCCGGTAACGGCCTGCCGTTAGGCAGGCCATTCTTTTACCAGGCAGGCCTGATAAATCGATCTCCGTACAGAATCGCGAATTGATTCATCGCACTTTTCCAGTCATGGGCCGCTGAGCCCCAGTTTGCTGTGATGTTGCGCAGCCCAAGCCAGATCAGTTTTGTCGCCGCATCGTCGGTTGGGAAGTGACCTCGGGTCTTGATGATCTTGCGCA
>NZ_FYDY01000016.1:0-117712 GCF_900187435.1 Pseudomonas sp. Irchel s3b5 | reverse complement strand
ACACCAAGCACGGGGTCATTTGTTCGATGACCGATGGCTATGACTGCTATCAGAACGCGATGGCGGAGCGAATAAACGGGATTTTGAAGACGGAGTTTTTGCTGCATCGCCCCAAGAACCTGGCCGACGCGGTGAGAATGGTTGATGAATCGGTGCTGATCTACAACGCGGAGCGGCCACATCTGGCCTTGAAATACAAAACGCCCGATGCAGTGCATCGGGCGTTTTGAGACTGAAACAGGTGTAAACCTATTTCAGGACTAGACATGAAGCCACCAGCCGCCCCGCAACAAAGAGATACCTCGGTGTTTCGGCCTAGGCCACCTGCACATTCTGGGCATTGCTCGACACCCCATGACAACCGCAGCCCAGTCGATGCCCTTGCAGTACGACGGGAATGCCGTTCATACGCCGGCGCGGATGCCCTTCGACGAAGGCAAACTCGCCCAGATGCAGCGGGCATGTAGCCTTGTCGCCCAACACCGCTGGTGTTTTTCCTTTGAGGGTATGCGTGCCTTCGAGCTGGCAGGAGACGACGGTGCCGCCACTGCTGGTGGCATCCTCCAGGCAAATCGGGTTGCTCATGTTCTGGGTACACCGCCGTTAGGGGCGCCGAACCTGAATGGATCGGCACCTCGGTTCTCGTGGTTCTTGGCTTTGCGCGCCTCGTCCGGCGGGCGGATCATTTGCACCGTCAGGCTGCCGTCCGGGCCGGCGTAGACCACCGCGCTGGCTCCGCCGTCCAGGTAGCTGGCAATGGTCGCCAGGTTGATTTCCACCAGGGCCCCGCTGACGCCGGTATTGCCCAGGCGCCGCCCGATGTCGTAACCCTCGTCAACATTGCCCAGTTCGATGCCATGGCCGTCCGTATTCAGGTCGTGCAAGGCATTGGTCAGGGCAATTTCAGCGTCCCGGTTGTCGGTGGTGTCATAAAACACGCGGACCGGCTTCTGCCCTTCGGGCAATGTCTCCACGGCCTGCAACCAGCCTGACTGCAGGGTTTTGGCTTGCAACGCCGGCTTGAGTCGCTGGCCGTGCTTATCCTGCATCGAGACCTTGATCGGCCGGTGCAGATACCCCAGCACCGGCGCGGCGTCGAACTCTTTGACCTGGTGCTGGGCCCAGCGGATGGGTAGCCATGGGGAGGGTTCGAAATAGCCTGGCCCGCGGTTACTTATGGTTTGCCAGAGGGTGGGGAGTTGGGATTGCCAGTAAGCGGTGGACATGGTGCCGGGGGCATCGGGGTTTGCAAAACCCTTGGCACGCTCCGCCTCTTCGTACACATCTCGAAATTCACGGGAATGCTTCCAGTAAAATGCCCACAGCTTGCCCAGGTCAGTGTTTTTGTTTTGGTTGTCCTCAGACTCGTGGGTGGCAAAACGGCGAATGTACCGATCCACCCGATCAGTGCGAGTGACCAGCAGCCCGGTCATGCTTTCGTACACCGTGGGGACGACATGGCCGTTCTGCAACCCAGGGGTGCCAGCCACGCGTAAACCGTTTCGCGTGACGTCGCCGTCCTCGCTCACGATCAAGGCCTGGGGCACTTCGGGGTTGTCATCAAAGAACTGGAACAATCGCTCGATCATGCCTTGGGCATGGGTCGTATTCTCCGCGTCCTGCCACAAAAAGAGCGTGACTCCGAGTGTCGCGGCATTGCGACCGCCGAGGATATTGCTCGCAGCCCCTGTATCTGAAGGTTGCTTGGGCGGCGCGATGGAAAACACCGGGATTGGCCAGTACGCCACTGACTCGCTTGCCGAATGCTTGAACGCCACACGAATGTTGATATCCCTGGTGATTTCCCGAGAGCTCAATGAAGAATCATATTCCTTGGGGTCCCCCGTATAGATTGAAGTGAAGTTGTCGTTCTTTTTCTTAATTTCTCGCCATATCGACGATTGATGCCAATCATCTACCGCCATCCCCACCCCGCGGATTTCCAACGCATAAGTCCGCGTTTGCGTTGCCTGCTGCTCGGTGATTTGCGCCATGACGTTGGCTTTATAGGCGGCAAGTCCTGCTTTTTCACCGGCCACGGCTTTGCCCCACCAGTGAACGCTGAAAATCAGCAGCAAGGGACCCAGGATGGCGGCGATGCCCCAGCGCATTACCGGGTTGATGTCACGAAGTACCACGTTGTTTTCCTGTGCATTGAGGTGGACCAGCCAAACGAAGCCGAACCAAAGGATCAGCAGCACGCTGGCGATCCAGAGATAGGGTTTCAGTTTCGGTAAAGTTCGGGGGCGGTGTTGAGGATCGCTCACAAGGCACCTCCTTTTTTAGCGGTGCCGGCAAGCAGGGTAGGGGGTGTTAGCGATACCAGATCGGAGGGCGGAAATATGCCCTCCTGGTAATACAGGTAACTGGACTTCACTAGCGCCTGAGCCTCAGCACTAAGCCGCGACCACCCCGGCAGTTTATTAACTATCCTGTATTGCACTTCATCCATCTTCCAATCCGCAATCGCCACCAACACCTCGCGCATGGCCGGGTCATCGAGGCACTGCGCCTGGCCAATCGCAATGTCCATCGCCGTGACCCAACGCTGGTTTTCCGGGCTGCGCAGGATCGCCGAGTGGTAGGAGTTGGCGCCCCAGGTCCCCTGGTCATGTTCCATGCGCGCCCGGGCCTCTCGCGGGGTCTCCTCGCGCTCGTGACAAGAGCTGAAACTGGAGCAGGCCGCGCCTTTTCGTACGGCGCGCGTATGGTCCTCCGGATCGTCGGATAGCCCGTTAAAACGAGCTAACGCCTCCTGCTGCGTGGTGTTCGGGGCGTCATACTCGGCGGGCATTTTTATCCACAAAAAGGTCGCGGCGTCTTTGCCCAGCGCAATGCTCTTGGCAACATCATCCGGTTTGTCCAGGCCTGCGGTGGTCGGGCTGCCGATTATCGCTTCGCCACCGAACATCTGCGGCGCATGGGGCGGGTGCAGGGCCTCGGCATTGATCAGGCGTTCCTGCCCCTTGGCTATCGGCGCTTGCGAGGCCACCCCGGTGACAAAGGACGCGCCCGGGTAGCGGTGTTCACCCGGTGCGCGGATGAATTCCGGTTGTGGCGGCTTGCCCACCAGCACCGGATCGCCGTCACGATGACGCTTGGTCCACAGCCGCTGATAAAAGCCCAAAGATTGCAGAGCCATCATCGCCGGTCGGCCATCCGGCGTTGCATCCGGCACACCGTAGGTGCCGATGCCTTGCACGTCGTCCAGGGCCACGGTGGTGTCGTCCGGGCAAAAATACAGGTACACCTTGCCGCGATTGTCGCGTTCGGGGAACACGGTGAGGTGGCCGAGTTTGTCCTGGCGGATCCCTTGCGTCGGTGACCATCGAGGGCCGCTGCGACCGCCATAGGTTTTGGCTTCCCTGAGCGCGGATAACGCTGGCTGGGCATGGGGCGTTTGCGTGACCGCCGTGACGATACCAATCAGGGTGGCGAGGGTGTCATGGTCTTGGGGGGTGACCTTGGGCAGCACGCTGTAAGGCGTGTCCACGAGAATCAGGGTGTCGGCGCAGCGCTGCCCCTTGTCCACCAACAGGGCCTGCGCCAGTAACGCGATCAGGGTGCCTTGGCTATGGCCCATGATGGTGATGGTTTCATCGGGAGAGACGCGGCGAATCTCACTGACCAGCATTGCCAGACGGTGAGCAGCCAGCACAAAGTAATGCCGCAGCGGCGCATTGGCGAAGAGCAGGAAATTGTTCGGCTTGGCAAATTCGACCATGCCGGTTTTCCGGTTGGCCTTGAAGCCCTCGCCATACATCTCTTGCAGGTTGTTGGTGGCATTGACAAAAAAACCACCGGCCTTGGCAAAGTGGCGGTCCAGGCGATTGCCCCGGATATCCTGAAACTGGTTGCGCATCCTGAACGGATCACCGGCGTCATCACGCTTAACGTGTTCCGGTGCGGCGCGATAGCCCCAGTAGAACGGGATCATCAGACTGCGGGTTTTGGGATCGTCCGTGTCGCGCTGATAAAGATAAGTGTCAGGGTCATCGAGTATTTGCTTCTCTTTATCTTTCCACGTTTCCCGAGGCGCTTCCTTGGCCTTGTGGAATTTAGTGCCATACCGCCCCGCCTTCAGATCCGGTCGATCCAGCCGCTCATTCACCCCCTGACACAACCCGGTTTCCACCGACTCATACGACGCCCCGGGGTCATTCACGCCGTGCAGGAAGATCACCACGCCCGGCAGGTCGGCGGGCACTTCCATTTTGCGCTCGGTGTTGCAGTTGGGCATCAGGCGGGTGGTGAGTTGCGCCACGCAGTACATATCTTCGCTGCTCATTGGTCGCCACCGTTCTGCTCTTTGCCACGCAACGCCGATGCTTGCGCCTGATGCATCAGCTCGCGCTCTACCCGCTCCGTCAGTCCGCTTGAGTCCGTCAATCCTTGCACCGTGCTGCCGTCCTCCAGTTTGATTTGGTAAGCATGCCCGGCCGCCAGTCGGGCGCTGTCGTCGCCGTGGCCGGGGTAATGAATGACCAGGCGTTGCGCGGCGGGGTCTCGACCGAACGTAGGCAACGAGGCACTGTCGGTTTTCGGCCCCACCCAGTCATGCTCGCTGGCATGCACAATGGCCTTGCCCTGCGTGCCAATCTCGACCCCGCCACCGATCCTGATGTAGCTGCCGTCATCGGCCACCAGGCGGATGGTGGGGGCGGTGACGAGCACCTCGCCTTCGGCCGCCGACAGGTGCAGGCTCTTTTGCGCGTTGAGCACCATGTCGTCGTCCTGGGCTTGCAGCAGCACCTTGCCGCGATTGGCGATGGCGCTGATGCCCTCGTCCTGGGCGAAGGCGCTGATCCCTTTGCCGGCTTGCAGGCGCATGGCCGCGCCGCTGGTCAACTGCAGGTGATCCTGGGCGGTGGTGTCATGGTTTTCACCGGCGTAATGCACCTGCGAACGTGGCGTGGCGCTGGCGATACCGGCTTGAGCTGCCACCGCGACCACCGGCTCACCCGGACTGTCGCTGGCAGGGGCAGGCCATTGGTTCAAGGACTGGCGCAACGCCTCGATGCCTTGGGGGTCGACTTGCCGGCTGCCACGGGCGGCGGCGGTCTGGCCGAGGGACTGGAACAGCTCGCCGCACTCGGCCAAGAGCTTGAGCAGTTCCTCACGGTCCAGCTGTGAGCCCTGGGCATCGTGGCGAACGTAGGTGGTCAACAACATCCCTTGGGCCGCCCGCAGGGCAATCGCGGCATCGCTGCGTAGTTCAGCGCCCTGACCGCGTGCCTGGGCCTGCCCATCGGTTCGCGGCGTGACGAGCTTGCCCAGATTCAGCGCCGTGGCCTGATGGGTCGTGCCCAGCCGGGCGCGCAGCGCACCGGGTGTATCGTCGAAGAGTAATTCGTTGAAGCCCTTGCCCTGATGTTCCCGGGTCCGGACCCCCGATAAGGTTCGATTGCCCGGCAAGCCCGTGGCGTTACTGAAGTGCGGCGGAAAATGGTCGGCGTTGTAGAGCACCGACGTCACCAGGGGGCGGTCGATGTCGCCGCCGAGGAACGTGACCAGCACTTCCTGACCGATGCGTGGCAAAAACTGATGACCAAAACCGGAGCCAGCACTGGGCATGGCGACCCTGAGCCAGGTCGTGCCTTGGGCAGGGTCCTGCCCCCGCTGCCAATGAAAGCGCACCTGCACGCGCGCCAGCTCGTCGGTAAACACCTCCTCGCCTTCCGGGCCCACCACAATGGCGGTGAGCGGGCCGGAAATCGTCGGTCGCGGCGTCATGATCGGTGGGCGATACGCAATTTTGTGGCGGATGCAGACGAAGTTGTTGTCGTAACTCGCCGGTTGATCCGTCAGGTAGTTGTTGCCGCCTCGATGCTCCACCTTGAGCAGGAGGAAATGGCGATCATCCACGGGATCACCATCGTGATCGAAGTGCTGGGTCAGTTCGAAGGTATAGCCGGGCAGCATGGCGCGACAGTTACTGGCGCCCTCAAACTTCTTGCTCTGTACCTCCAGGGCTTCGAGTCGATGACGCACCAGCGCTTCGCCATCTTCGGGCATCCCGTGGCTGTAGTGACCGGGAAAGTCGTAGATTTCGTAGGCTGGCACCTCACCTTGGGCGTTGAGGCTGGGCATGCTCACCGGCAGCGGATTGCGCGGTTGCCGGTAGTCGAAGGTCTGGATGGCCATCCCGCCGGACTGCAAAACCCGATGGCTGCTCCATTGAGTGATCGAATCGGCGGTCTCGGTGACCGAGGCGCTGTGGTAGCGGATCCGCGGTTGCCGGGCCAGCGCCTCAAGGTTGCGTGAGTGGTCGGTGATGATCAGGCGGTGTTCGTCCTTCGTATGATCGAAGTAGAAAAACAGACCCTCACGCTCCAGCAGGCGCAAGACGAAATCCAGATCGCTCTCGCGGTATTGCGTGATGTAGCTGTGCGACTTGAGCGGCTGCTCCAGACGGAACTCAAACCTGGGCAGCACGCCATAGTTGGCGAACACCGTGCGCAGAATGTCTTCGATGGTTTGCTCTTGAAAGATCCGCGAGTCGAAGCGTCGCGACAGCATCCACAGCCAGGGGCTCAAGGTGGCCGAATAGTAGGCCAGGCCACCGTCACTGCTGTGCAGGCTGAATCGACTGATGTAGCCATGAATGTAACGTGCCTCGCCACTCGCCAACTCAATCTCGAGTGACGCCGGTTGCCCGATCAATGACTTGAGTTCCAGCCGGGCATCCTGACTGAGTAGCGACAACTCGAAACTGAACAGGGTTGACAGACCCTCGGCACCGGAAAATTGCTCGAGCAGCAGTGCTTGCTGGTCTTTGAGCGGGGAGGTGAACCTGATCAGACGCCGGTTCTGTGGCGAGAATATTTTTGTCAGTTCCATTAACAAACTTCCTGCGGCATAAGCAACCCGTAGTCGCCCCAGGACCTGCACGTCCATGCTCCTGGCGAAACCCAAAGGCGGCAATTAAGTCGCTAACGAAACAGCTTGTATGTAGGACGCTTCCTTTTTTAGTGGCGGATTGGTCGACACAGTCGCGATCGGCATAGCGGCTCGTACAAGACCGGCCCGACAGAGCTACCGCTGTACCTGGACAAATGGCCGAAACTGAAAAACGAAAGGGATATCGAGTTCTTTATTGATGCTTATCGCAACGAATCGACGCTCAAGCGCTCGATGTCACTGGATTCGGTGACCGGCAGTGAGTCGGTGTATAGCGTCAACAGGACGAATGCCGATCGATTCCATACGGATCTCAAGTCCAGAATTTTTCGTGGCTTCTGACGTGCAGGTCCATCCTCTTGCCTTGAAAGGCTGGATTTACTCTCGCCCAACATTGTAGGAGCCGGCCTGCTGGCGATGGTCGTTAACGGTAACGCGTGTTGCCTGAATTCACTTGGCGCACTTGAATCCATCGCCAGCAAGCCGGCTCCTACAATGAAGCGACCTCCAAACCAGGACAAAACGCACAAAAAAGCCGACATCGCTGTCGGCTTCTTTGTGGACTACTGCTTGGGCGGTTCACCCGACTTCGGTGCCGGATCATCAAACAGGTTCAGACGCTCTCGCACTTCATGAGCCGGTAACGGCTGCTTGTCCGCGGGCAACGCGTTCGGGTCGACGGGCGTGGCCGGCGCTGCGCCTGGGGCAGCCGAACCTTGCGGCGCCTTGGGTGCCGGTTCCGTCCCTTGCGAGCCTTCGATGGCACGCTGGGCTTTCTTGGTCAGCACCACGATGTCGATTCGGCGGTTGACCGGGTTGAACGGATTCTCGCGGTCAAACAACGCCGACGAGGCATAACCGACCACCCGCGCCACTTGCGCATCCGGATAACTGCCCGCGACCAGCGCACGGCGTGCGGCGTTGGCGCGGTTGGCCGACAGTTCCCAGTTACCGAAATCACCGGTCCCGGTGTACGGCTTGGCATCGGTGTGACCGCTGATACTGATTTTGTTCGGCACCGCTTTGATGGTGTCGGCCATGGCCAGCAGGATGTCTTCGAAATACGGTTTCAAGCGAGCGGAGCCAGAGTCGAACATCGGACGATTTTCCGCATCCATGATCTGGATACGCAGGCCGTCCTGGGTGATCTCGAACAGGATCTGGTCCTTGAATTTCTGCAGCTGAGGATTCTCCTCGACCTTGTTCTGCAACTCTTGCAGCAACAATTCGAGGCGCTCCCTCTCGACCATTTCGGCCATGCCTTCGACCTGTTCGGCGTCGACGGTGACTTTGTCCGGCTGAGGTTGGGACTTCACCTCGGGGTTGAGGGTGTTTTCCGGCGCCAGGGTCGGCGAGCCACCCAGATCGATAATGTAAGGCGTACCGCTTTCGGAAAAGCCGATCGGGTCCTTGAAATAACCGGCGATGGCGATCTTCTGTTCCGGCGTGGCGGTGGACAGCAGCCACAACACCAGGAAGAACGCCATCATCGCCGTGGCAAAGTCGGCGAAGGCGATTTTCCAGGCGCCCCCGTGATGCCCGCCGGCGATGCGCTTGACGCGCTTGATGATTATCGGCTGATTATTTTCCATACAGAGTGCTCTGTCTCACAAATACTGTTCCTTTTTGACGGTGCCTGTTGTCGCCATACGGCGTTGCCGCTCCTCGCCATAGCGGGCTATGACTCGTCGCGGCGCCTTGTCTGGCAACAACAGTCACTCGCCAAAAAAGGAACGTATTTGCGAAACAAAGCACTATCGACCGCGAACCGCTTGTTCCAGCTCGGCGAAGCTTGGACGGTGCGCCGGGTACAGCACCTTGCGCCCGAATTCCACGGCCAGCGATGGCGGCATGCCGGAAGCCGAAGCCACCAGCGAGGCCTTGATGGCTTCGTAGACGTTCAGTTCTTCCTTGGCATCGTGGGCCAGGGAATGGGCCAGCGGACCGAAGAAACCGTAGGCGGCGAGAATACCGAAGAAGGTACCGACCAGGGCCGCACCCACGTGCAGGCCGATGGATTTCTGGTCGCCTTCGCCCAGCGAAGCCATGGTCACCACGATACCCAGTACCGCCGCAACGATACCGAAACCAGGCATGGCGTCGGCGATGCCGTTCACCGCATGGGACGGGTGCTCCAGGTCTTCCTTGAGGCTGTACAACTCCATGTCGAACAGGCCTTCCAGCTCATGGGGCGCCATGTTGCCGGAGGACATGATGCGCAGGTAATCGCAGATGAACGCGGTCATGCGCTCGTCCTTGAGGACCGTTGGGTACTTGGCGAAGATCGGGCTCGCGGCGGCATCTTCGATGTCGCCCTCGATGGCCATCATGCCTTCGCGGCGACTCTTGTTGAGGATCTCGTAGATCAGGCCCAGCACTTCAAGATAGAAGGCGTGGGTGAAACGCGAACTGAACATGCTCAGGGACTTCTTGAGCACGTGCATCGTCATGTAGCCGGGGTTGGCTTGCAGAAATGCGCCGAGGGCTGCACCGCCGATAATCATGACCTCGAAAGGCTGAATCAGGGCGGCAATCTTGCCGTGGGAGAGCACGTATCCGCCGAGCACGCTCGCGAATACGACGATGATGCCGATAATTTTAGCCATAGGTAGGAGATACTTACTGAGTCGGGTTCAAGGTCATATTCGGAAGTTAAAAAATCTCTTCTTCTACTTATCGGCAAAACTGCGCCAGACTATAGCCAGTTCAGGCGAAAAGCCAATTTGACCCACTCCGGGCTTAGGGAATGTTGACGATGATCGCCTTCAATCATGGCTAACGAAACGAACGTTCCAACACCAAAACCGACGACACTTGAAGGCTGGGTCAAGCTTCTCGATGGTGTGCGCCTGCCCGTTCCGCAAGCCAGCCATGACCTTGTGTGCAGGGCCATCAACGATGATCGCCGTTCGCTGCGTGACATTGCCGACCTGATGCAGGACAGCCCGGCCCTGGCCCTGAGCGTGATTCGCGAAGCCAACCGGCATACCCATGGCAGCATGACCGAGCCGGCAGAAAACCTCGAAGTCGCCATCAACCGCCTCGGTTTGAAACGCACCGAAGAACTGCTCGAACGCCTGCCCACCCTGCCGCCATCCGAGATCCCGAAGGCCTTGCGTCAGGTGCAGATGATCAGCCAGCACGCCACGCAACAGGCCAACGGTTTTTTTTCCAGTCGCCTGGCGCGGCTGTGGCAGGACATTCATTGGGGCAGCCTGCTGTTTCTGTCGCCGCTGTGGCCCCTGGCGCTGACGCACCCTAAGTTGCTCGAGGAATGGGAGCTGCGGGTCATCCACAAAGGCGAGTCGGCACCTATCGTCGAGAAACAGCTGTTTGGCGTGCGCCTGCTGGAAATCGGCCAGGCGCTGGTCGAAGTCTGGCGCCTGCCGATCTGGGTCCAGCAGGGCTATCGGCTGTTGCTGACCGAGCAGCGGGAGCTGGTGAAAGTTCTGCGTATCGCCCGTGACAGTGAGCATCCACTGCGCCAGCAAAACCGCCTCGATGACGATCCGACCCTGCGCCGCTGGCTCAATCAGCCGGCCAACACCGTATTGCTGGCCAATGGTCTGGCGCTGTCGGCGCAACACGCCTGGGACAGCCCGCACAGTGAACGCTGGCAATACCTGACCAGTCTCTACCTGCAGATGCCGATGGACGAGGTTCAGCAGCAGCTGCACCAACAGGCCGCCAACAGCGCCCGCCATCACTCGATGCCCGACCTCTGGCATCCCGCCGAATCGCTGATCTGGCCGTGGGGCACGAACCGTGTCCACGCCGGTTTGCTGCCGGCGGCGGCACCCAGCGCCGAAGACCTGGCAAAGTGGCGCAAACAATGCGCCGAACTGCTGGTCGAGCCCAGTCGCTTTACCAATGCCATGCACCTGACCATCGCCGCACGGGATGCCCTGCAGGCTTGCGGCATGCGTCGGGTGATGATCCTGATGGCCGACCGCACCCACGCCAATTTACGGGTCCATCAGACGGCAGGCTTACCAAAAGAAGCGGCCGGACTGAATTTTGTGGTCAGTCAGAGCAACCTGCTGCAACGATTGCTCGCACAGCAGGCCCAAGTGCGCCTGACACCGGTCAACAATGCACAATTTTCAGCCTTATTGCCCAGCAACCTGCGCGCGCATTTCGGCGGTGAACACTTGCTGCTGCGTTCGCTGGTCAATAATGGTCGGGTGATCATGATTGTCGTGGCAGACCAGGGTGGCGGGCCGTTTTCGGAAACCACCGTCCAGGCCTTCGGCAAAACCGCGCAATGCATTGAAAAAGCGCTGCACAGCTTTAGCCACCGTGGCCAATAAGCTGCGTTACAATCCTCCCTTTTGTGCTCTGGAGACCTCACATGTCTGACTTCTCTGGCTTGCCGCTGGTGATCGAACCGAGCGACTTGCTCCCTCGCCTCGACTCCCGCGAACTGATCCTGGTGGACCTGACCAGCAGTGCGCGCTACACCGAAGGGCATATTCCCGGTGCGCGCTTTGTCGACCCCAAGCGTACGCAACTCGGCCAGCCACCCGCGCCGGGCCTGATGCCACCGCACGCGGCGCTGGAAGCCCTGTTTGGTGAGCTGGGGCACAATCGCGATGCGGTCTACGTTGTTTATGACGACGAAGGCGGCGGTTGGGCCGGGCGGTTTATCTGGCTGCTGGATGTCATCGGCCACAGCAAATACCACTATGTCGACGGTGGCCTGACTGCCTGGCTGGCAGAAGGTTTGCCTATGTCGATCCAGGTCCCGGCACCCGTTGGCGGTCCGGTTGCATTGACCCTGCACGACGAACCCACCGCTACCCGCGAATACCTGCAAAGCCGACTCGGCGCCACCGACCTGGCGATCTGGGACGCACGCGGGCCGCTGGAGTATTCCGGCGAGAAAGTCCTCGCAGCAAAGGGCGGGCACATCCCCGGCGCGGTCAATTTCGAATGGACCGCCGGCATGGATCAGGCACGCCAACTGCGCATCCGCACCGACATGCCGCAGATTCTCGAACAGCTCGGGATCAGCAAAGACAAAGAAGTGATTACCCACTGCCAGACTCACCACCGTTCTGGCTTCACCTATCTGGTGGCCAAGGCTCTCGGTTATCCGCGGGTCAAGGGCTACGCCGGCTCTTGGGGCGAATGGGGCAACCACCCCGACACCCCGGTAGAAATTTAAGATTTTTAAGGACCGTTAATGAACAAGCGTCTGTTTATCCTCAGTCAGTACCTGCTGCCCCACAACTTGCTTTCGCGACTGGCCGGCTGCATCGCCGAATGCCGTGTTCGCTGGTTCAAAAATGCCTTCACTGCATGGTTCGCCAAGCGTTATCAGGTGGACATGTCCCAGGCACTGGTCGAAGACCTGACTGCCTACGAGCACTTCAATGCGTTTTTCACCCGCGCCTTGAAAGACGGTGCGCGCCCACTGGACGAAACACCGGGCGCAATCCTCAGCCCGGCCGATGGCGCCATCAGCCAACTGGGCCCGATCGAACACGGTCGCGTGTTCCAGGCCAAGGGCCACAGCTTCAGCGTGCTGGAACTGCTGGGTGGCGATACCGCCAATGCTGCGCCGTTCATGGGCGGTGATTTCGCGACTATCTACCTGTCGCCGAAGGACTACCATCGCGTGCACATGCCGCTGGCCGGCACCCTGCGCGAGATGGTCTACATCCCTGGCCGCCTGTTCTCGGTCAACCAGACCACGGCTGAAAACGTCCCGGAACTGTTCGCCCGCAACGAGCGCGTGGCGTGCATTTTCGACACCGAGCGCGGGCCGATGGCCGTGGTGCTGGTGGGTGCGATGATCGTTGCCTCGATCGAAACCGTGTGGGCCGGCCTGGTGACGCCGCCGAAGCGCGAGCTGAAAACCTTCCGCTACGACGAAGCCGCCCGCGCGCCGATCCATTTGGAAAAGGGTGCAGAGCTGGGTCGTTTCAAGTTGGGTTCAACCGCTGTCGTACTGTTCGGGCCGGATCAAGTGAAGTGGGCTGAAGACATGACCGCTGGCACTGCGGTGCAGATGGGCCAAGGCATGGGCTCGCCAAAAGCATAAACCCATGCGCTAAACCTGTAGGAGCCGGCTTGCTGGCGATGGGGCCATTGAGGACGCCATCGCCAGCAAGCCGGCTCCTACAGTGGATTTACGTGTTACAGCTGGCCGTCGCGATCGCGGAAGCCCAGCAGATACAGCACGCCATCCAGCCCAAGGGTGGAGATCGCCTGTTTCGCCGACTGCTTGACCAGCGGCTTGGCACGGAACGCCACACCCAACCCGGCAATCGCCAGCATCGGCAGATCGTTCGCACCGTCACCGACCGCAATGGTCTGCTCCAGACGCAACCCTTCCTTGTGTGCCAGTTCTTTCAGCAAATCAGCTTTACGCTGCGCATCGACAATCGGCTCAATGGCGACACCGGTGACTTTGCCGTCGACCACTTCCAGTTCGTTGGCGAACACATAGTCGATCCCCAGCTTGGCCTGCAATTGCTTGGCGAAGTAGGTGAAGCCGCCCGACAAGATCGCTGTTTTGTAACCCAGGCGCTTGAGTTCGGCGAACAGGGTTTCGGCACCTTCGGTCAGGCGCAACGAGGCACCGATAGAGTCGAGCACATTGACGTCCAGCCCTTTGAGCAAGGCCAGGCGCTCTTTGAAGCTGGCGCGGAAGTCCAGTTCACCGGCCATCGCCCGTTCGGTGATTTCCGAGACCTTGTCGCCGACACCTGCCGCTTTGGCCAGTTCATCGATGACTTCGGCTTCGATCAGGGTCGAATCCATGTCGAACACCGCCAGACGACGGTTACGACGGAACAGCGAATCCTCCTGGAAGGCGATGTCGACGTTCAATTCTTGAGCAACGCTGAGGAATTCGGCCCGCAACGCCTGCGGGTCAGCCGCTTCGCCACGCACGGAAAACTCGATGCAGCCCTTGCCCTTGTCGGCCGGCGTGTCCAGCGGCATGCGCCCGGACAGACGATCGATGTGGTCGATGTTCAGGCCATATTTGGCGGTGATCGAACTCACGGCCTGCAACTGACCGGCCGTTACCTTGCGGGTCAACAGGGTCACGATGTGGCGTTTTTTGCCCTGATTGCCGACCCACTGCTGGTAATCCTCTTCGGACACCGGCGTGAAACGCACCTGTTGGTCGAGCTCATAGCCTTTGAACAGGATGTCCTTGAGCACGGACTTGCCTTGTTCGGTGTCGGGAATTTCGACCAGGATGCCGAACGACAAGGTGTCGTGGATCACCGCCTGACCGATGTCGAGAATGTTCACACCACCCTGGGCCAGAACGCCGGTAATGGCCGCAGTCAGACCCGGACGGTCGACTCCCGTGATGTTTATCAGGACGATTTCGCGCAAGGCGCACCCCCGCAGGTGGAAAAAAACCGCATTCTACCCACTTTCAGTGACCATCGGGCACCGTGAGCGCTTTGACGGCCTAGGGCCTGTCGCTATACTGCGCGTCAACTTCACGGACAAAGAGCCGAGCTCAAGTGAACCGGCCTACGCCAGTAAAAACCGATAACTTCTTTCTGCTGATCTTCCGGGCACTGCGCCATCGCCGTGTACCGATTGCATTACGCATTGCCAGCCATAACGTGATCCTGGTCGCCCTGGCCCTGGTCATCTATGCCGGTGTGATGGGTTTGCAGTTCAAGCAGGCCATGCACGAGCAGGCGGATGCGCTGGGCGAAAGCCTGACGACGCAGACGGCCACCTCGGCCACCGAGCTGTTGGTGTCCAATGACATCCTCAGCCTCAACGTGCTGCTCAACAACCTGACCAAGAACAAGCTGGTGGCCCACGCTGCCATCTACAGCATGGATAACCGCATCCTCGCCGAAGCCGGTCAGCGTCCAAAACATGGCCTGCTGGGCGAAGCCGAGGGCATCTACCAGAGCAAGATCACCTTCCAGGACGTGACCGCCGGGCAACTGCGCATCAGCCTGGACATGGATCAGTTCCAGCAGCCGATGACCATCAGCCTGCAAAGCATGGGCATTCTGAGCGCGATCCTGCTGGCCTTGTCCCTGGCCTTGAGCCTGCGCATGGGCCGCTACCTCTCCACGCCGCTGCTGCAACTGCGGGTATGGCTGCGCAATATCGATGAACACACCCCGGCCACCGAACGTAATGACGAGATCGGTGACCTGGCGCGCCAGCTGCACGCCAGTTTCGCACCGGAACCCGCCGAGCCGGAACCTGAACCCGAGCTTGATGACGGCGATTACGACGATGCCGAGCCCGAGTTCGAAGTGCGTAACCTGCGCGATCCGAGCTTCGATGAAAGCCGTCCGATGGCCGCGATGAAGGCTGCGCCACGACGCGTTGTCAGCACCGTTGAAGACGATGACGACGATGCCTTTGCCGACTTGCTCGATGATTCGCCAGACAGCGCAGCAAAACCTGTCGCCAAACCCGCGGCATCCAACGTGCCGCAGCACAGCGCCGTACTGGCCGTGCAACTGGGCTCCCAGGAACAACTGCGACGCTTGCCGCGCACTCGACTGGAAGAACTGCTCAAACGCTACCGTGACTGCCTGGACCAGGCCGCTTCGCTGTATCAAGGCGAAGTGCAGACCTTGAACGACGGCAGCACCTTGATGCTGTTCCACACCGAAGACAGCGGCGACGACTACCTGACCAACGCGATCTGCTGCGGCGAGCTATTGCGCGCACTGGGCCATCAGTTGCAGATCGAAGTCGCCGACAGCGGCATCACCCTGCAATTGCAGCTGGGCTTGACCCTCGGCGACGAACTGTTCGGCCTGAGCCAGATCGACCTGCTGCTGACCGACCCCGCTCAGGACGCACTGGCCCTGTCTCAGCACAGCCGCAACCTGTTGCTGGTTGAGCGCAAGATCAGTGATGACGCGCTGATCCGCCAGCGTGCACGGATCCGCCCGATTGCCAGCCCTGAGGGCGCCTGCTGCGTGGAGCGCTTGATGGAGCCTTATCCGTCGATGCTGGAGCGGCAACTGGCGCGGATGCATGAGCGTCGGGCGTAAGCCGCAGGAGCTGCCGAAGGCTGCGATTTAGCCTTTTAAACATTGAAGCCCGCAGATGAGCGATCACCTGCGGGCTTTTTTGTTGCCTGTGCCGGCCTCATCGCTGGCAAGCCAGCTCCTGCAGGTGTACGCATTCCTCGTAGGAGCTGGCTTGCCAGCGATGAGGCCAGGACAGGCACTAGAGCGCTCCATCCCGCAGAAACAACAAAGCCCGCACAAGGCGGGCTTTGGTTTGACTCGATCCAGTCTTAGAAGCGGAACACTTCCATATCGGTCCGGATCGGCGAAGCCATCGGGATTTTCGGCTGTTTTTCCTGCCCTGCTGCTGGCGTAGCAGGCTTGGCGGCTGCTTTACGCGGCGCTTCGGCGATCGGTGGCTGGTTGGCCAGCGGCTTGAGCGCCGTCGACAGCTGTTCGGCCAGTTTCTGCAACAACACACCCTGAGCGTGAACCTGTGCGGCCGTGGTACCGGCGTGCTGTTCCTGCAGATGAATGATGCGGTTGTCACGCACCTGTCCACGTCGGTCGATCAGGCGCCATTGCGCATCAAGGATCGCCGGCTGCTTTTCACCCGAGTCCAGGCGCGTGATGGTCAGCAATACTTGAACATCCGGGGTGAAGCCAGCGGTTGCCGGGGCCAACACCACGCGTTGGCTGTCCAGATTACCGGCGACCCGACGCAACAACAGCTGATCAATGTCCGAAGACAGGCTGCCCGCCCAACGACCGTCGGTCGCGGCTTGCAGGCTGCCATCTGGCTGACGCTGCAACAGGGTTTCGCGTTGCAGATAGTCGGCCACGGTGACCGGGCCCAACAAAACAGCCATGCCTGCGCTTTGCGCAGGCTGAACCGGACTTCCGCTGTCCAGTTGATACAGCGACACCGGCTGGTGAACGCTGCAGCCCGTCAGGCCAAAAAAGCCGGCGAGCATCAGAAAAAAAGGAAGGCGCAGAGCAGTCATCGTCCCATCCAGGTGATCGCCACAAGGCTGATCACAGTGAAAATACTCAATAAATATGAAGAACGCGCGGCCACGCCGGCGCTTGAAAGGGCATATCATCCGTGAATATGCGCTCCGACTCCAGCGCGAAAGCGCCGATCTACGCGTTAAATCGTAGACCTGGCGCTCTAGGACGCTTAATTGAGGTTTTCGACGAGCAGCGCATCTACCCTCTGGAAGCCCCGCGGCAGCTTGTTACCCCGACGCCCACGCTCACCTTTGTAGTGTTCGAGGTCGTCCGCCTTCAAGGACAAGGTACGTTTCCCGGCCTGCAACACCAGCGTTGCACCGTCCGGGATCACGGCGATGTCCGTCACATACTCTTCGCGACTGGCCACGCGCTCACCGGAAATCCCGATGATCTTGTTGCCTTTGCCCTTACCTAATTGTGGCAGGTCGCTGATCTTGAAGATCAGCAGGCGACCTTCGGTCGTCACCGAGGCGAGCCAGTTCTGCTCGCGGTCGGCCACCGGACGCGGCAGGATCACTTTGGCGTTGTTCGGCAGGCTCAACAGCGCCTTGCCCGCCTTGTTCTTGGCTTGCAGGTCTTCACCCTTGACCACGAAACCGTAACCGGCGTCGGATGCGATCACGTACAGCGCATCGTCCTCGGGCATCAACACGCACTCGAACGTCGCACCTGGCGGCGGCGTCAAGCGACCGGTCAGCGGTTCGCCCTGGCCACGGGCCGACGGCAAGGTGTGCGCGGCCACCGAATAACTGCGCCCGGTGGAGTCGATAAACACCGCAAACTGGTTGGAACGCCCGGCCGCCAGGGCCTTGAAGCCGTCCCCTGCCTTGTAGGAAAGCCCGGTGGCGTCGATTTCATGCCCTTTGGCAGAGCGAATCCAGCCTTTTTCCGACAGCACGACGGTGACTTTTTCGTTCGGCAGCAGATCGTGCTCGGTCAGGGCCTTGGCCTCTGTACGCTCGACGATAGGCGAACGACGGTCATCGCCGTAGGTTTCAGCGTCCTTGATCAGCTCGCTACGCACCAGTTTCTTCAGTTTGGCTTCGCTGCTCAGCAGGGCTTGCAGCTTGGCTTGTTCCTTGAGCAGTTCATCCTGTTCGGCGCGCAGCTTCATTTCTTCCAGTCGCGCCAACTGACGCAGACGGGTGTCGAGGATGTAGTCGGCCTGGATTTCGCTCAGGGCGAAACGCGCGATCAGCGCAGCTTTCGGATGCTCCTCGGTACGAATGATGTGAATCACTTCATCCAGGTTGAGGTAAGCGATCAACAAGCCGTCCAACAGGTGCAGACGACGCTCGACCTTGTCGAGGCGGAATTGCAGGCGACGACGAACGGTCTGAACCCGGAATTCCAGCCATTCGACCAGCAACGCACGCAGGTTTTTCAGCTGCGGCTTGCCATCCAGGCCGATGATGTTGACGTTGACCCGGTAGCTCGACTCCAGCTCGGTGCTGGCGAACAGGTGCTGCATCAGCGCGTCGTGGTCAAAATTCTTGCGGGCGCCCGGAATGATCACGATCCGGCATGGGTTCTCGTGGTCGGATTCGTCGCGCAGGTCGGCGATTTGCGGGGCCTTGGACGGCTTGGCCTGCATCATTGCCGCGATCTGTTCCAGCACCTTGGCGCCCGAAACCTGATGCGGTAGCGCGGTAACGATGATGTCGCCGTCTTCGATGTGATACACGGCGCGCATGCGCACCGAGCCCTTGCCGGTTTCATACATTTTCAGCAGATCGGCGCGCGGGGTGATGATTTCCGCTTCGGTCGGGTAATCCGGGCCCTGAATGTGTTCACAGAGCTGTTCGACCGTGGCTTTTGGCTCATCGAGCAAACGCACGCACGCCGTGGCGACTTCGCGCAGGTTGTGTGGCGGCACGTCGGTGGCCATGCCCACGGCGATACCGGTGGTGCCGTTGAGCAGGATATTCGGCAAACGTGCCGGCAACACCAATGGCTCGTCGAGCGTACCGTCGAAGTTCGGCCCCCAGTCCGCCGTGCCCTGGCCCAACTCGCTGAGCAGCACTTCGGAATAGCGCGACAGCCGCGCTTCGGTGTAACGCATGGCGGCGAAAGACTTGGGATCGTCCGGCGCACCCCAGTTACCCTGGCCGTCGACCAGCGTGTAGCGGTAGCTGAACGGCTGGGCCATCAGCACCATCGCTTCGTAGCAGGCCGAGTCGCCGTGGGGGTGAAACTTGCCGAGCACGTCACCGACGGTACGCGCCGATTTTTTGTGCTTGGAATCAGCGTCCAGCCCCAACTCGCTCATCGCATAAATGATGCGGCGCTGTACCGGTTTCAGGCCGTCGCCGATATGCGGCAAGGCTCGGTCCATGATCACGTACATGGAGTAGTTGAGGTAGGCATTTTCGGTGAAGTCAGCCAGTGACCGGCGTTCTACACCGTCCAGGCTGAGATCAAGGGAGTCGCTCATGCGGGCCTCATCGGTTCGTTGTCTGGCGCAACAGCATGGTGCCACCGCGCTGGGTAAATTCAAGTTTGTTCAGTGCGCTCATGCCGAGCAACACCTGATCGCCATGCAGCCCCGGCGCCACCAGTGCGCGCACATCGCGCAGCACAATGTCACCCAGTTGCAGGCGTTCGATACGGGTGCGATAGCCCTGGCTCAGGCCATTGGCCGTGCTCAGGGTTACCCCAAAACCTTCTTCCAGCTTCAATCGTTTGGCCAGGTCCGCCGGAATCGACACATCGGTCGCGCCGGTGTCGAGCATGAACTCCACTGGCTGGCCGTTGATCTGGCCGCTGGCGACGAAATGCCCCTGCACGTTGCTGACCAGTTTCACTTCTACGAAACCCGCGCCCTGCTCCGAGCTGACCACCACGTTCGGGTTTTGCTGACGCGCTTCCCACTGGCCGAAAAATCGCGTGGCCAGAAACAACCCAGCGCACCACGCCAAAATCATCAACACCCGACCGGCGCGCCGCCCCGGCGTTTGCTGACTCATGGCTTGGCGCTCCAGCCACCGTCCGGCGCGGCAAAGCGCCAGACGACCGGCCGTCCCTCGCCATCGGCGCGGTCACCATTGTTGTTATCGACACCGATCCAGGCGCCATCGGCCTCCACGATCAGCCCCTCTTCAAGTCCATAGTTCTGTGGGTAACGGCGTTCTTTGCGCAGTAACTCGGCGGCGTACGACCAGCAGCGCTCGACCTTGGCCGTCTGCGCATCACGGCGACAGATCTGGTAGGCATTGCGCTCAAGCGTGAACAGTTTGCCGTTGAACAGCGAAACATCGGCAAAATCCCGGGAAACCGCTCTGGCGTTTGGGAATTGCTCCGGCTGCATTTCCACACCGCCTTCACTCAACAGCACGCAGCCCCCATCGCAGTCCCAGACCGTTTGCTGACGCTTGATCAGCAACAAACCGCGGCGTTCGCGCTCGGCCGCCAGCCACAATTGATCACCGGCCGGATTGATCGCAATCCCTTCGAACAAGGCATTAAAGTTCAGTAACAGACCACTGGCCCGCGCTTCGCGCACCATCAGAGGCGAAATCTTCAACCAGGTTGCAGGCCCGACGAGCGGTATTTGCAGCACCGCGGCATGACCTTCGCTGACCACGTAGCGATTGCCCACGCTGTCGCACGTGATGCCCTCGAAATCCAGATCGCCGCCACGTATGAACGACGCTCCCCAGACGCGGGACTTCAGTCCCCACGGCAAACCGCTTTCAGGCACCGTCGGCATATCGATAGCCACGGCTTCGGCCTTCCAGACGCTCTCGCGAGTATCGAGACGGTAAATCTGATCGTCATCGCGATCGGACACCGTCCACAATTCATCGCCACAACGGGCCAGCCCCGAGAGGTTGCCGCCGCGCATGCCATCGACGACATGCCCGGACAACAGGCGCAACTCCGGTGCCGGCTCGGCAGACACCGTGTTCGAGGTCAGCAGCAATGCACAGGCCAGGGCAAAGCCCAGACGCATCAGCCCAGCACCTCGGCGAGGTTGCCCTTGGATTCGAGCCAGCTCTTGCGGTCGCCGGCGCGTTTCTTCGCCAGCAGCATGTCCATCATTTCCGAGGTCGCTTCGAAATCATCCAGCGTCAGTTGCACCAGGCGCCGGGTGTTTGGATCCATGGTGGTTTCACGCAGTTGCGGCGGGTTCATTTCACCCAGGCCTTTGAATCGGGTGACCTGCGGCTTGCCGCGTTTCTTCTCGGCCACCAGTCGGTCGAGGATGCCGTCGCGCTCGGCTTCGTCGAGGGCGTAATAGATCTCTTTGCCCAAGTCGATGCGGTACAGCGGCGGCATGGCGACGTAGACGTGACCGGCATCCACCAGCGCGCGGAAATGCTGGACGAACAACGCACACAGCAACGTGGCGATGTGCAGACCGTCGGAGTCGGCGTCGGCGAGGATGCAGATCTTGCCGTAGCGCAGCTGGCTGATGTCCGCCGCGCCCGGGTCGACACCGATGGCCACGGCGATGTTGTGCACTTCCTGGCTGGCCAGTACTTCGCTGCCGTCAACTTCCCAGGTGTTCAGGATCTTGCCGCGCAACGGCAGGATCGCCTGAAACTCTTTGTCCCGCGCCTGCTTGGCCGAACCGCCGGCGGAGTCACCTTCCACCAGGAACAGCTCGGAACGCATCGGGTCCTGCCCGGCGCAGTCAGCCAGTTTGCCCGGCAGCGCCGGCCCTTGGGTGACGCGTTTGCGCTCGACCTTCTTGCTGGCCTTCAGGCGACGGCCGGCGTTGTTGATCGCCAGTTCCGCCAGGAGCATCCCGGTTTCAGGGTTGGTGTTGAGCCACAGGCTGAACGCATCCTTGACCACACCGGAGACGAACGCCGCCGCTTCACGGGACGACAGGCGCTCTTTGGTCTGGCCGGAGAATTGCGGTTCCTGCATCTTCATCGACAGGACGAAGGCGATGCGCTCCCAGACGTCTTCCGGCGCCAGCTTCACGCCCCGCGGCAGCAGACTGCGGAACTCGCAGAATTCGCGCATGGCGTCGAGCAGGCCTTGGCGCAGGCCGTTGACGTGAGTACCGCCCTGGGCGGTCGGGATCAGGTTGACGTAGCTTTCCTGCACCGCGTCGCCGCCTTCCGGCAACCACAGCAGCGCCCAGTCCACGGCTTCCTTGTTACCTGCAAAAGCACCGCAGAACGGTTCGTCCGGCAGGCGCTCGAATTCGGTGACCGCGTCGACCAGATAGGAGCGCAGGCCGTCTTCGTAATGCCATTCGACTTTCTCGCCGGTGGCCTTGTCTTCAAAACTGACCAGCAACCCCGGGCACAGAACGGCCTTGGCCTTGAGCACGTGCTTGAGGCGACTGATGGAGAATTTCGGTGAATCGAAGTATTTCGGGTCCGGCGCGAAGAACACGCTGGTCCCGGTGTTGCGCTTGCCGACGGTGCCGACGATTTCCAGCTCGGTGGCCTTGTAGCCATCGGCAAAGGTCATCTGGTATTCGTTGCCGTCACGCTTGACGCGTACCCGGACTTCGGTCGACAAGGCGTTGACCACCGAAATACCTACCCCGTGCAAACCGCCGGAGAACTGGTAGTTCTTGTTGGAAAACTTGCCGCCCGCGTGGAGTTTGGTGAGGATCAGCTCTACGCCCGAAACACCTTCTTCGGGGTGAATGTCCACCGGCATGCCGCGACCATCGTCGCTGACTTCCAGGGAGTGGTCGGCATGCAGAATGACCTGTACCGATTTGGCATGCCCGGCCAAGGCTTCGTCGACGCTGTTGTCGATGACTTCCTGGGCAAGGTGGTTCGGCCGACTGGTGTCGGTGTACATGCCGGGGCGTTTGCGCACCGGGTCGAGGCCCGAGAGGACTTCGATGGCGTCTGCGTTATAAGAGCTAGCGCTGGGAGTGGCCATGGGGTCTCGTC
Source organism: Pseudomonas sp. Irchel s3b5 (assembly GCF_900187435.1). Classification (NCBI taxonomy): domain Bacteria; kingdom Pseudomonadati; phylum Pseudomonadota; class Gammaproteobacteria; order Pseudomonadales; family Pseudomonadaceae; genus Pseudomonas; species Pseudomonas sp. Irchel s3b5. The sequence continues at coordinate 94,968 of NZ_FYDY01000016.1, read as the reverse complement.
GTCAGTGTTCAGTGAAAAAGGAAATCTGCGAAAAAAGGCAATGAATCACAATGTGGTGAAATCAATGGCCTGATACAAATCTGCGCCGATACCGGCAAAGCTCAACATGGCCGGCAATTGCGCGGCAAAACCCTGGAAACTATGGTCGCCACCGGCCTGGATGCGCAAGGCGCAGGCCCGGTAATACTGCTGGGCGAGGCGATAGTCCAGCGTTTCGTCAGCGGTCTGCAACCATACCTGATAGCGCTGCGAGTCCTGGGGGGCCGGCACTTCCAGCTCGGCCAGGGCCGTCACGTGGTCGTGGGTCAGTTCCCAGGCTTCATCGGTATACAGGTTTTTCTGCGTCCCCAGATACCCGTCGAACAGTTTGTGCGGGCTGACGGCTGGGTTGATCAACAATGCCTTCAGGCCAAGGCGTTCGGCCAAGTGAGTCGCATAGTAGCCGCCGAGCGAGCTGCCGACCAGCAGCGGCCGACCCAGCTCGGCAATCGCTTGTTCCAGCTGGCCAATAGCCTCGCGGGGATGGTGATGCAAGGCCGGCACACGCAGATGATCGCTCAGGCCCAGACGCTCCATCACAGAGATCAACTGGCAGGCCTTTTTCGACAATGGCGAGCTGTTGAAGCCGTGGATATAAAGGATCGAACCGGACATTTGAGCTCCCTGAGCGTCGGCTAAAGAAGCGGAGTTTACTGTAGGAGCTGTCGAGTGCAACGAGGCTGCGATCTTTTGATCTTGCATTTATAAAACGAAATCAAAAGATCGCAGCCTTCGGCAGCTCCTACGGCGGAATGGCGTTGTCAGTAGCCGTTGGAGCCGTAATCCACGGTAAATGCGAACCCGGTCACCCGTTCCACCCCGGTTTCCAGCCGCCCATCGGGTAGCAAACGCAGCCAGCGATAACCCGGCGCCTGCTCCCCGACTTTGAAATCCTCGCTCCGGGGCTCGAACTGAATGCAGGTCGACGGCGAGGCGATCAAGCGCACGCCGTTGCGCAACTGATCGATTTCCTGATGCACATGCCCCCACAACACGGCACGCACCTGCTCAAAACGGTCCAGCACGGCAAACAACGCGTCGGGATTGCGCAAGCCTATCGGCTCCATCCAGGCGCAGCCGATGGACACCGGATGATGATGGAAACACACCAGATGATGACGCTCGGGCGCTTCGCTCAACGAACGGGCCAGCAACTGCAACTGTTCATCCTGCAAATACCCCGGCACCGAACCCGGCACCGCCGAATCGAGCAATGTAATGCGCCAGTTGCCGATATCCACCACCGGTTCGAGCAAAGCGCTCTGCACCGCCGCTTCGGCCATGATCAGCGGCTCATCGTGATTGCCGGGGATCCAGCGCGCCGGGGTATCGAGCTGGCGCGTCATGTCGCGAAACTGCTGGTAAGACTCCAGCGTACCGTCCTGGGACAGATCACCGCTGGCGATGATCAAATCGACTCGCGGCTGTTGCGTGCGCACCAGCTCAATGACCTTTTGCAGGCTGTCGCGGGTGTTCATGCCCAACAACGTCCCGTCCGCTTCGGCGAACAGATGACTGTCGGAGAGTTGCACCAGCAGCGCCGGATCGGCGGTGGTCAAGGTAGATACGCTCGGCAAGGTAATCTCCCAGGACGTGATCACGGGAATGGATAGGTGGCGCAATTATGCTGGGGGACGATCGAAAGAGGAAATCTGTGAACCTGACGCAGTTCACAACTGCTGATCAGAGTTACCGTACCACTTCGTACTCATGCCCCAGCGCCAGGCAATGGCTCAGCCATTCGCCCAGAAACATATTCAGCTGGGCCTTTTCGTCCGGCTGATGCATCGAGGCGTTCGGGTAAGGATAGATGCCGCGAAAGCGTCGTGCATGTTCGGCGCTGACCACTTCGGCCATGCAGGCATCATGATAGACCTGCACTTCCAGTTGCGGCACCGGCAGCCACGGCAGACTGTGCTCCTGCCGCACTTGCAAGGTGGTGGTGTAGGGACAGACCTGCAGCACTTCCAGCGCCAGGACGCCAAGCATCTGGTCGCCATGGGTCACGGCGATGCGCCTGGCGGCCGGCTCGCTGCGCATGTCCGGCAGCAGTCGCATCAGGCGTGCATAGTTGGCCTCGCAGGACGCTTGCAGCCCTGCCAGGTCTACCCGATAGCGATCGCGCAGCTTGTTTACGACCATAACCCCCTCACTTCAACGCGGTTCAAAGCCAGCCATTGCAAGGCAATGATGGTGGCCGCGTTGGCAATACGTCCGTCGCGTACGGCTTGCAGAGCATCTTCGAAGGCCCAGACCGTGACGCGGATATCTTCTGCCTCTTCCTCCAGCCCATGCAGGCCGCCAACGCCGGTGGTGTCGCAACGCCCCAGGTATAGATGCACGAATTCGTTGCTGCCGCCCGGCGATGGAAAGTATTTGGTCATCGGCCAGAGCGCCCCGATTTCAAGCCCAGCTTCCTCCTGCGCTTCGCGGTGAGCAACTTCTTCCGGTTGTTCATCCTTGTCGATCAGACCAGCGACCAATTCGATCAGCCAAGGGTTTTCGGTCTTGCCCAGGGCGCCGACGCGGAACTGCTCGATCAACACCACTTCGTCACGCTGTGGATCGTACGGCAGCATGCACACCGCATCGTGGCGTACGAACAATTCACGATTGATTTCCCGACTCATGCCCCCGGCGAACAATTCGTGGCGCAAGTGCACGCGGTCGAGTTTGTAGAAGCCCTCGAAGCACTTTTCGCGCCGAACGATCTCTACGGCGGTCGGAATGGCGGTGGTGAAATCGGTCATGACTATCCTCTTGCTGCAATCCTATACGAGGTTCCTTTTTTTCCTGGAGCCTCGACTTCGCGCCATCCTAACGCGCCCGTGACGTTTGATGCAGCCCCTTTACCGTCATCGGGATGGACGGTGAGGGAGAAACCCACTCTAATTAGCTTAGTGGCGAACTGACTGCTTCGTTTAGAGTCGAAGCGGTAACTTTTTGTCTTCCCTTGTTTCAGAAAGGACGTCCATGTCGCTTTTCAAAACTGCCTCCGTGGCCGCCATCGCCCTGACCCTGGGCGCCTGCCAGAGCCTGTTCCAACCCAACTACCGGGCGCCGCTGGAAACTACCCGCGACGCGTCGGAACAACTGCAACCGGGTTGCGCCAACGCGGATTGCCCGCTGGTCAACATCGACACCCTGCACTTTCCGGACGAGCCTGCGCTGGACGGCATCGTCGAAAAGCGCCTGTTGCAGATGACCCGCACCTCGCCCGACGCGCCGGTAGCACCGACGCTGGCGGCCTATCGCGAACAGTTTTTGCGCACCGCCGGTCCGCGCAACAGCATCTACCTGCAAGCGAAAGTACGTGAGCAGCATGACGGCTTGGTGATCATCGAATTGTCCAGCTACCTGGACACAGGCGGTGCCCATGGCACGCCGGGTCGCGGCTTCATCAACTATTCACGCCAGCAGCAGAAAGTGCTGACGCTGTCGGACATGCTGGTTCCGGGTCAGGAAGACGCGTTCTGGAAAGCGGCGCAGGTCGCGCACAACAGCTGGTTGATCAGCACCAAGCTCGATCAGGAACCGGAGTTCGTGAAGAGCTGGCCGTTCCAGAAAACCCAGAACGTGGCGCTGACCTATGGCGGGGTGATCCTCAAGTACGAAACCAGCAGCATCGCGCCTTACGCGCTGGGCCATGTCGAACTGAAGATCCCCTACCCTCGCCTCAACGGCATCATCAAGCCCGAGCTGTTTCCCGGCCGTAACTGAAGGCCCGGCCCAGCACGAGTTGCAGCAACCCTGCCAGGACCAACGCCGGCAGGGTTGCGCCGACGTCCGGATACAGGTTGGCCAGCAGATGATAGGTGCTGACCCCGCCCAGCCAGGCGAGCAGCGCCGGCCAGCGCAACGCGGCTGACGCCACCTGGCCACTGCGTTTGCGCAGGATGAAGTGATCCACCAGCACCACGCCGAACAACGGCGCAAACACCGAACCGATCAACAGCAGGAAGTTCTGGTACTGGGCCAATGGCGCCAGCAAGGCGATCAAGGTGCAGATCACACCGATGACCAACGCCAGGTGCTCGACTTTCAAGCGCAACAGAATCCCGCTCGACACCGCCGCCGAATGAATATCGGCAAAGGCGTTTTCCGACTCATCCAGCAGAATCAGCAGCAACGGAATCCCCAGGCCGGCACCCGCCAGCGCCAACAGCAACGCATTGACTTCACCACTCGGCGCAAACGCCAGGGTGTAGGCCACGCCCAGGCTCATCAGCCAGAAATTCCCGATAAAGAAGCCGATGGCCGTGCCGCCGAAGACGTTTTTCGCCCGTTTGCCGAAACGCGAGTAGTCGGCAATCAATGGCAACCACGACAGCGGCATGGCAATCGCGATGTCGAAGCCCACGGCGAACGGCATCGAACCATCACCGGCCTGAGCCCACAACGTGGCCAGATCGGCCTTGGCGAACAGGTTCCAGGTCAGCCAGACACACGCGGCCAGCAGCAGCCAGATGCCCCATTTACGCAGGATCTGGCGCACGAACGTCAACGGACCGCTCACCGCCAACAGAGTCGCCAGCGCACCGAAGAACAGCGTCCACATGATCGGATTAGACAGCAAGCTACCGTCGCTGAACGCCTTTGCACCCAGCAGGCTGGCCGCATCGCGCATGACGATGATTTCGAACGAGCCCCAACCGATCAGTTGCAGCAGGTTCAGCACCGCCGGCAGGCTCGCACCTTTGGTCCCGAGGCTGAGTTTGAGCGCCGCCATCGACGACAGGCCTGTGTCGCTGCCGATCACGCCAACCGCGGCCAACAGCAGAACGCCAACCAGCGTGCCGAGGAAAATTGCCAGCAACGAGCCGGACAGGCCAAGGCCCGGCGCGAGCAATGCGCCGGTCTGCAGGACCATCAGGCCGATGCCGAGGGAGAACCACAGGGAAAACAGATCGCGCCCGCCGAAGACGCGTTTGTCGCTCGGCACCGCGATATCGGGGGAGTAAGTGCTGGGTTGAATGCTCAAGGGTGTTATCTCAGAGGGACATTTGTTGTTGTGGTCTGCACAGTCCTGTAGGAGCTGGCTTGCCAGGATCAAAGGCGACGCGGTGCATCAGAGGCGCCGCAATCGCCAGCAAGCCGGCTCCTACAGTTGGCATCAAACTTTCTGGTAAAGCTGACTGCCTTCCTGCTTGAAGCGCTCGGCCTGTTCGGCCATGCCTTGGGCGACCTCCACGTCGACCGCTTCGATCCGCTGGTTGGCCGCGTATTCGCGGACTTCCTGGGTGATTTTCATCGAGCAGAATTTCGGCCCGCACATGGAACAGAAGTGCGCGACCTTGGCCGAATCCTTCGGCAGCGTCTCATCGTGATACGAGCGGGCGGTGTCCGGATCGAGGCCCAGGTTGAACTGGTCTTCCCAACGGAATTCGAAACGCGCCTTGCTCAAGGCATTGTCGCGGATTTGCGCGCCCGGATGCCCCTTCGCCAGATCGGCGGCGTGGGCGGCAATCTTGTAGGTGATGATGCCGGTCTTCACGTCATCCTTGTTCGGCAGGCCCAAGTGTTCCTTCGGCGTGACGTAGCAAAGCATGGCGCAACCGAACCAGCCGATCATCGCCGCACCAATGCCGGAGGTGATGTGGTCGTAGCCCGGCGCGATGTCGGTGGTCAGCGGGCCGAGGGTGTAGAACGGCGCCTCGTCACAGCATTCCAGCTGCTTGTCCATGTTCTCTTTGATCAACTGCATCGGCACGTGGCCAGGGCCTTCGATCATGCACTGCACGTCATGCTTCCACGCAATCTTGGTCAGCTCGCCGAGGGTTTCCAGCTCGCCGAACTGCGCTTCGTCGTTGGCGTCGGCAATCGAGCCCGGACGCAGGCCATCGCCCAGCGAGAAGCTGACGTCGTAGGCCTTCATGATTTCGCAGATGTCTTCGAAATGGGTATAGAGGAAGTTCTCTTTGTGGTGCGCCAGGCACCACTTGGCCATGATCGAACCGCCACGGGAGACGATGCCGGTCACACGCTTGGCGGTCATCGGCACGTAGCGCAACAGCACGCCGGCGTGGATGGTGAAGTAGTCGACGCCCTGCTCGGCCTGCTCGATCAGCGTGTCGCGGAACAGTTCCCAGGTCAGGTCTTCGGCCGCACCGCCGACTTTTTCCAGGGCCTGGTAGATCGGCACGGTACCGATCGGCACCGGCGAGTTACGGATGATCCACTCGCGGGTTTCGTGGATGTGTTTGCCGGTGGACAGGTCCATGACCGTGTCCGAACCCCAGCGAATGCCCCAGGTCAGTTTCGCCACTTCTTCTTCAATGGACGAACCCAGAGCGCTGTTGCCGATGTTGCCGTTGATCTTCACCAGGAAGTTACGGCCGATGATCATCGGTTCCAGTTCGGTGTGGTTGATGTTGGCCGGAATGATCGCGCGGCCACGGGCGATTTCGTCACGGACAAATTCAGGGGTAATGATTTTCGGCACGCTGGCACCGAAGCTGTGGCCGGCGTGTTGCTGGTCCAGCAGGCCGGCAGCGCGGGCCACTTCCAGCTTCATGTTTTCGCGGATGGCGACGTATTCCATCTCGGCGGTGATGATGCCCTGGCGCGCGTAGTGCATCTGGCTGACGTTGGCACCCGGCTTGGCGCGGCGCGGGTTGTTGACGTGGGCGAAGCGCAGCTTGGTCAGCTCGGCATCAGCGAGGCGTTCCTGGCCGAAGTTCGAGCTCAGACCGCTCAGGCGCTCGGTGTCGCCGCGGGACTCGATCCATGGCGAACGCACGTCGGCCAGGCCTTTGCGCACATCAATGATGACATTGGGATCGGTGTACGGGCCCGAGGTGTCGTACACCACGACCGGTGCATTGACCTCGCCGCCGAAGTCGGTCGGCGTCACATCAAGGCTGATTTCGCGCATCGGCACGAGGATGTCCGGGCGAGTGCCCTGAACATAGATTTTTTGCGAGCGGGTAAACGGCTGCACCGATTGCTGATCGACCTTGGCCGAGTCACTCAGGTTGGTGGCGATTTTTGCTTTTGTAGTCATCACGGGCTCTCCAGACACACATCCAGGCAGTGGATTTTTGTCGGAGCGAACCTGTAAACGAATGGACGCACGGGCGCTGGAGATACCAGCTGTGCTGTGCTCAGTGCTCGAGGGGTGTTCGATTGTCGAACAACATCCCGGACGAAGCACAAGAGGACTCGCCGGGTGACGAGAAATCTTGTTCCCTACGCAGGCGCTAACCTGATCAGGTTCAACGGGATCCGAAATTATTCGATCTCAGCCTCATAGCAAGGCACCCCGACAAGAACCCGGCCAGTCTAGACACAACCGGCAAAGAACGCCAACCCCGTTGCAAATACCATGATGAATGGCGCAATAACACGCCGAACCAGGATTGTTGCCGCCCTCATGCGCAACTACACTCGCTACGCCAAGCTGCGCATTGACGCGGTGCGAACCGCGCCTTAGCCTTGGCGTTCAAATTACCCGTGTAATATTTAATCTAGGGATCGTCTATGCTGCGCAAACTCTCACTGGCCCTTGCCGTGTCTTGTGCGTCCAACGGAATGGTCTGGGCAGCAGAAGCGCCCTTATCGACCAAGACGGACCTGGTCAGCGTTTATCAGGAAGCGGTGGACAACAACGCCGACCTCGCCGCTGCCATCGCTCAATATGGCGCGCAAAAGGAAATCGTCCCGCAGGCCCGCGCCGGGCTGCTGCCCAACCTTTCGGGCGGCGCCAATGTTTCCAGTGTGCGAACGGCGCTCGATCAGCCTTCGTCCACGGCCAACCGCAACGCTCATTCCTACCAGGCCACCCTGGCGCAGCCACTGTTCCGCGCTGATCGCTGGTTCCAGTTCCAGGCCGCCAAGGATGTAAATGAACAGGCTGCCCTGCAACTCTCGGCGACCCAGCAAAACCTGATCCTGCAATCCGCCGACAGCTATTTCAACGTGCTGCGCAGCCAGGATAACCTGGCCTCGAACAAGGCCGAAGAAGCCGCGTTCAAACGCCAGCTCGATCAGTCCAAGGAACGCTTTGACGTCGGCCTGTCGGACAAGACCGACGTGCTGAACTCGCAAGCCAGCTACGACACCGCACGCGCCAACCGGATCGTCGCGCAGCGTCAGGTGGATGATGCTTTCGAAGCCCTGGTCACCCTGACCAACCGTCAGTACAAATCGATTCAGGGTATCAGCCATAACCTGCCGATCCTGCCACCGGCGCCAAATGACGCCAAAGCCTGGGTCGAAACCGCAGCTCGCCAGAACCTGAACCTGCTGGCCAGCAACTACGCCGTCAGTGCCGCCGAACAAACCATCAAGCAACGCAAGTCCGGCCACGCGCCTACCCTCGACGCCATCGCGCAGTACGAGAAAGGCGACAACGATGCGCTGGGCTTCAGCAACCCGGTCCCCTTGGGCCAACCCTACGGCGGCAACGTCGAGCAAACGACCGTGGGCCTGCAACTGAACATCCCGATCTACAGCGGTGGACTGGTCAACTCCCAGGTCCGTCAGTCGTATGCGCAACTGGACCAGACCGAACAACAACGCGAATCCCTGCGCCGTAGCATCGTGGAAAACACCCGCGACCTGCACCGCGCGGTGAATACCGACGTCGAGCAGGTACAGGCGCGCAAGCAATCGATCATTTCCAACCAGAGCGCGGTGGAAGCGACCGAAATCGGTTATCAGGTGGGTACACGAAACATCGTCGACGTGCTGGATGCACAGCGTCAGCTCTACACGTCGGTACGCGACTACAACAACACCCGCTACGACTACATCCTCGACAACCTGCGCCTCAAGCAACAGGCCGGCACGTTGAACCCAGGGGATCTGCAAGACCTGGCACGCTGGCTCAATCCCAACTACAACCCGGACAAGGATTTCCTGCCACCGGATCTGGCCAAGGCGGCAGAAGAGCAGTTGAAAGCGCGACCTGGCCAGTAAAAGTCATTCCTGTGGCGAGGGGGCTTGCCCCCGTTGGGTCGCGAAGCGGCCCCAAAATCTGCAATAGCATTTTTCTGCGGCACCGCAGCCGCAGGAATTACGACTGCTTCGCAGCCGAACGGGGGCAAGCCCCCTCGCCACAAAGGATCACCATCAGGCTCAAGATCTGTCGATCAACCGCCCCAACCCATCCAGCAAACGCTGCAACGCGCCCTGGTTGGTGCGCATCACTTTCAATCCCGCCTCAGCCATCCGCTGTGCATCCCGCGGCAACTCAAACAGACGCTGTACCGCCAGTGCCAGGCCTTCTGCATCCTCCACTTCCTGCAACGCCCCGGCGCTGCGCAATTGCGCGGCGATTTCCAGGAAGTTGAACAGATGCGGCCCGCTCAACACCGGTTTGGCCAATGCCGCCGGCTCCAGCAGGTTATGCCCGCCGTTGGGCACCAGGCTGCCGCCGACGAACGCACTGTCGGCCAGCGCATAGAGAAACAGCAACTCGCCCATGGTGTCGCCCAACAACACCGACGTGCCTGCGTCGACCGCGTCCCCCGCGGAACGACGGACCGTGGCGAACCCTTGCTGCTGACACAACGCGTACACCGAATTGAAGCGTTCCGGATGACGCGGCACCAGAATCAGCAAGGCATCGGGATGATTGGCCAACAACTGGCGATGGGCCGCCAGCACCACTTCATCTTCACCTTCGTGCGTACTGGCGGCGATCCACACCGGACGCTCCAGGGCTTGCCATTGCCCACGCAACTCGCCGGCACGCTGAAGCAGTTGCGGATCGATGGTCAGGTCGAACTTGATCGAGCCCGTGACGTCGACGGTTTCGGGCCGGGCACCCAGGTCACGGAAGCGTTGTGCTTCGGCTTCGGTCTGCACCGCGAACAGGCTCATTTCGGCGAGCATCGGCTGGGTCAATTTGTGGAAACGACCGTAGCCCTTGGCGGATCGCTCGGACAGCCGCGCATTGGCCAGCGCCACCGGAATCCCGCGCTTGGCACATTGATGGATATGGTTGGGCCACAGTTCGGTTTCCATGATCACCGCCAATTTTGGCTGGACCCGATCAAGGAAACGCCGGGCAGCGCACGGCAAGTCGTAGGGCAAATAGCAGTGCTGGATGCGCGGCTCATTGGCGAACAACGCCTGGATGCGTTCCGACCCGGTCGGGGTCATGCAAGTCACGGTGATCGGCAACGCTGGATAGCGCTCCAACAACGCGCGGATCATCGGCGCCGCGGCGATGCTTTCGCCCACCGACACCGCGTGCACCCAAATGCCGCCCGACTGCATCGCCGGCAGGCCATACGAGAAACGCTCGCCGATGCGCTTTGCATATGCCGGCGCCTTGCGCGCCCGCAGCCACAGCCGAATCGCTACCAATGGCAGCCCCAGATAAAACAGCGCGGTGTAGAGAGTTCTATTCATGGCGCCGGAGTTTATCGGCTTTTCTCGCCGATCGCCTGCAAGTGCACGGCAAAACGTTCGGCGAGCCAGCGAGCGGCCGGCCCCAGCGGTTCGTCCCGGCGCCAGACCAGCTCAACGACCAAGGCTGGCGGCGTCCATTCGCTGGCCAGTTCGACCATCTGGTTCTGATAGGTCGGGTACTGCACCACGTGGCGCGGCAGCCAGGCCCAGCCGAGGCCGCGCACCAACCATTCAGCCATCACATAAAAACTGTCGGCACGCCAGACTTGCGGGCTGGCCGGTTCACTGCCCGGATAAACGCTGGACTGGGTCGACATCAACAACTGTCGGTGCTGCGCCAACTGCTGGCAGTCGATTCGCCCTTGCTTCGCCAGCGGATGATCAACACCGCACACGGTGACCATCTCCACGCTGCCGAGCACGCGACGTTCCAGGGCTTCGGGAATCTGGTCGTGGTAGAACAACAAACCGAGATCGGCGCGACGCTCCACCAGTTTGCGCGCGACATCGCCTTGAGCGGCGCTGGTCAATTGCACTTCAAGGCTGGGAAACTTTTCCGCCAGAGCCTCGAAGCTTTCAATGATCGGCTGATAAGGCATCGCCTCATCCTGGGCCAGGCGCAGGCGCGCTTCCTGACCGCGCATCATCGCCAGTGCCCGGCCATTGAGGCGTTCGCACTGGCGCAGCACTTCCCGTGCTTCCTCCAATAATCCAGCGCCGGCTTCGGTGAGCTTCGGCTGACGGCCACTGCTACGATCAAACAGGCTGACGCCGAGGTCTTCCTCCAGCAACGCAATCGCGCTGCTGACTGCCGACTGCGCCTTGCGCTGATCCCGCGCCACGGCGGAAAACGAACGTTGTTCCGCGACGCTGACGAACAACCGCAGCTGTTCCAGATTCCATTGCATGTTCATGGACTGACCCATCTCTATAGCAGATAGGTAATGACTTTACCGCATCTGGAGAATCACTAGAATGCCGAGCTCAGAAAGCAACACTTCACACGAGGATTGACCCATGACCGCTTACTACTACCTGGCCATAGCCATCTGCGCCGAAGTGATTGCCACTGTTTCGATGAAAGCCGTCAAAGGCTTCAGCACGCCATTGCCACTGCTGCTGGTGATCGTCGGCTACGGCATTGCGTTCTGGATGCTCACGCTGGTGGTGCGCAGCGTGCCGGTGGGCGTGGCATACGCGGTGTGGGCCGGCATGGGCATCGTGATGGTCAGCGTCGCGGCGCTGTTTATCTACGGGCAGAAACTGGATGTGCCGGCGATGCTGGGGATGGCGTTGATTGTGCTGGGCGTCGTCGTCATTCAACTCTTCTCCAAAACTGCCGGACACTGACACGCTGTAGGAGCCGGCTTGCTGGCGATAGCGGTGCATCCGGCACACCGCGTTGGCCGGATCGCCAGCAAGCCGGCTCCTACAGGCTCACCTGCATCCTGAAGATGCCTTGTATACTGCGCCCTCGTCTTGAACACTGAGGTCGCCGAATGCCATCCGTTATTTCCACCGACGTTCTGATTGTCGGCGCTGGTGTCGCCGGCCTCTGGCTTAATGCACGCCTGCGCCGCGAAGGCTTTTCGACCGTGCTGGTGGAGAACTCCAGCCTCGGCGGCGGGCAGAGCGTGAAGTCCCAAGGCATCATCCACGGTGGCGCCAAGTACGCCTTGCATGGCGCGCTGACCGGCGCTTCGGAAGCCATTGCCGACATGCCGCGTCGCTGGCGCGAAGCCCTGGCCGGTGACGGTGAACTGGACCTGTCCGGCGTGCGCCTGTTGTCCGAAGCCCACTACCTCTGGTCCCCCGGCACCCTCGCCGGCAACCTCACCAGTTTCTTTGCCAGCAAAGCCGTGCGCGGTCGCGTCGATCAGGTCAAGGGCGACCAATTGCCGCCCGCCCTGCAAGACAAGCGCTTCAAGGGCAAGGTCTATCGCTTGGCGGAACTGGTGATCGACGTGCCGAGCCTGATCCAGCGCCTGGCCGATCTGGCCGGTGACGGCCTGCTCGCCGGGCAGACGATCGAACCGCTGCTGGATGGCGGCGTGCTGGTCGGCCTGAAAGTGGATGACCGCGAAATCCGCGCCCAGCGCATCGTCCTGAGCGCCGGCGCTGGTACGGCGGCACTGCTTGAAGCGCTGGGGTTGAGCCGGCCGGCCATGCAGCGTCGGCCGTTGCACATGATCATCGCCAAAGGCCCGAGCCTCAAACCGCTGTATGCCCACTGCCTGGGTGGCGGCACCAAACCACGCATCACCGTGACCACGCACCCGGCAGCGGATGGCCAATGGGTCTGGTACCTCGGAGGCGACATCGCCGAAGCCGAGGGTGTGGCCCGAGAGCCTGCCGAACAAATCGCCACGGCACAGAAAGAAATCGGCCAGTTGCTGCCATGGATCGACTTGAGCACGGTGCAATGGGCGACTTTGCGCGTGGATCGCGCCGAACCGCTGCAATCGGGCCTTGTCCGACCCGACAACGCATTCGTCGCCGAAGAGGGGCGTTTGCTGGTCGGCTGGCCAACCAAGCTGGCCCTGGCGCCAGACTTCGCTGACCGCGTGATGACCAGTCTGACCCGCGATGGCATCCAGCCAAGCCACCCGGAACCGCTGCCTGAGCTGCCAAAGCCGCCGATGGGCGTCCCGGCGTGGGAGCAACTGCTGCCATGAGCCAACCGACATTGCACGACCTGCATCGCCCGCTGGGCAGCACCGGCCTGCGGGTGTCGCCGCTGGGCTTGGGCACGGTGAAACTGGGTCGGGATCAAGGGGTGAAGTACCCCAATGGCTTCCAGATCCCCGACGACGATGAAGCACGTATGCTGCTCAAACTCGCACGCGACCTGGGCATCAACCTGATCGACACCGCCCCGGCCTATGGTCGCAGTGAAGAACGCCTGGGCCCATTGCTGCGCGGCCAGCGTCAGGATTGGGTAATTGTCAGCAAGGTCGGTGAAGAATTTGCCGACGGTCAGTCCCGCCACGATTTCAGCGCCGCTCACACACGCCTGTCGGTGGAACGCAGCCTGCAACGCCTGGAAACGGATTTCATCGATCTGGTGCTGGTGCATTCCGACGGCAACGACCTGGCAATTCTCAATGATTGCGAGGCCTACCAGACCCTCGCCGAACTCAAGGCCGAAGGCAAAATTCGTGGTTTTGGTTTTTCCGGCAAAACCGTCGAAGGTGGCTTGAAAGCTCTGGAACAAGGTGACTGCGCGATGGTCACCTACAATCTGAACGAACAAAACGAGAAGGCCGTGATTGACTATGCTGCTGCACACGGCAAAGCCATTCTGGTCAAGAAAGCCTTGGCCAGCGGTCATGTCTGCCTGAGTCCGGGTGTGGATCCGGTGCGCGCCAGTTTCGAGCTGTTGTTTGATCATCCGGGTGTGGCCAGTGCTATTGTCGGGACCATCAATCCGCTGCACCTCGCCCACAACGTCGCGACCGTTGCCCAGGTCCTACGTAGCAACTGATGCCGCCCCACGCGGCCTTAAGCAGGAGCCGACATGCCGCGCACGCTCATAAGAAAGAACCCGAGCAACTTCAAGACCCTGCCGTTATTCGTCGAAGCGACCCCCGAAGGCCTGACTTACCAAAGCGTCGGGAGGCCGCTGAACTTCTCCCAGACCCTGCAACGGCGCCGCCCCGTGACGGTTGGCGACAGCGAAAAGTTTGCCCTGGAACTGGCCAACCTCGGGGTTTCGGTGCGTCTGACGCTGCATTGGCAGAATCGCGACTATTGGGTGCTGGTTCGCCAGCGTCGGCAGGACCGCGGCGACGTGGTCCTCAAGTTGATCTCCGGCTATGTACCGGCCCATGAGCTGAACCTGCCGTTGCACACGGCGATTCAGGAAGTTGCCGAGGAATGCCTGCTGGAAACCCCTGAAGGCTGGCTCGGTGGTCGTTTCAATGAAACGTGGTTGCCGGCGCCCTATTCCGCCGCCCTGCATTACCGCGAAGCCTTGCCGTTTCGCCTGACGCCGCTGTCCGGTTCCGCGCGGCCGGTGCGTTGCGCCAATCTGATGTTGATCGAACGACCGCGGGCCTACGTGCATTTGCCGACAGCATCGTTGCAACTGATTTACGACTTGCGCCTGGATGTCCCCAAGGAAGCCAAATCCTTGAGCCTGTTTCACGTCGACGAAAGGCTGGAAGGCGATCAACTCGTCGCCCGCCTCGATCGCAAACGCCCTGACCTGTACCTGATGCCCTTGAAGGACGGTCACCCCACGGCCGAGCTCTTCACCCTGAAAAAAGATCAGCTGTACCCGGCCAGCACGCGCGGACTTTACCTGGCCGAAAGTTTTGCCCGGCAGGAAGGCTGGCTGGTTCACGATGAGCGAATTCGCTGGAAGGATTGGGTGAGTCAGCAAGGTCTGACCCCGCCGAGGAAGGATTCTGGTCTGGCGCGGTTACGCGGCAAGGCCAAATTGCTGCTGAAAAAAATCGTTCCGCGTAAAAAAGTCAGTTCCTGAAAGCAAACTGCTGCAGCTCCGACGGGTGTACGCACAACCTCGTAGGAGCAGGCGTGCCAGCGAAGGATTCAAGGACGCCGCGTTTTCTCAGCAGATACGCGTCATCGTTAACGACCATCGCTGGCAAGCCAGCTCCTACATAGATTGCGTCACTCGGACTTGCGGATCTTCTCGACAATCGCCGTGGTCGAGCTGTTTTCCACCAGACCCAGCACCTTCACGGTGCCACCGTAAGCGGTGACGATGTCTGCACCGACCACTTGGTCGATCCCGTAATCGCCACCCTTGACCAGTACATCCGGCTTGACCGCGCTCAGCAGGTTTTCCGGGGTGCCCTCCGAGAAACTGATCACCCAGTCCACAGCACCCAGCCCTGCCAGCACAGCCATGCGCCGGTCGACGCTGTTGATCGGACGACCCGGCCCTTTGAGGCGGCTGACCGACGCATCGTCGTTGATCGCAACAATCAGGCGATCGCCTTGCGCTCGCGCCTGCTCAAGGTAGGTCACGTGGCCGGCATGCAGGATGTCGAAGCAACCATTGGTGAAGACGATCCGCTCGTTATGCGCGCGAGCATCGTCAACGGCCAGCAGCAGTTGTTCAAGCCCCAGCACACCGCGTTCGGAACCTTCCTCACGCTGAATCGCGCGACGCAGTTCTGGCGCACTGATGGCCGCCGTACCCAGTTTGCCGACCACGATGCCCGCCGCCAGATTGGCCAGGGCCACCGCGTGGGGCAGCTCTTCACCCGCAGCAATCGCGGCCGCCAGGGTGGAAATCACCGTATCACCGGCACCGGTCACGTCGAACACTTCACGGGCACGGGCGGGCAGGTGCAGTGCCGGGTGATCGGGACGCAGCAGGGTCATGCCGTGCTCGCCACGGGTCACCAGCAAGGCCCCCAGATCCAGGTCGTGCATCAACTGCGCGCCCTTGTTCACCAGCTCATGCTCATCGGCGCAACCACCGACGATGGTTTCGAATTCGCTGAGGTTCGGCGTTATCAGGCTCGCGCCACGGTAGATCGAAAAATCCTTGCCCTTGGGATCGGCCAGGACCGGAATGCCACGGGCACGCGCGGCCTGGATCAACGCCTGATGGTTTTTCAACGCGCCTTTGCCGTAGTCGGACAGGACCAGCACCTTGATGCCTTCGAGCAACTCATCGACCTGCGCCGCCAATGCCAGGGCATCGGTGGCGAACGGTTCTTCGAAATCGATACGCAGCAGTTGCTGGTGACGACTCATGACCCGCAGCTTGACGATGGTCGGCTGGTGCGCGATGCGCTGGAATATGGCCCGCACACCTGCGCCGTTGAGGCTATTGACCAGGCTGTTGGCAGCTTCATCGTCGCCGGTCACACCGACCAGCGAGGCTGGCGCGCCGAGCGCGGCAATGTTCAAGGCAACGTTGGCGGCACCGCCCGGGCGGTCCTCGATGTGATCGACCTTGACCACCGGCACCGGTGCCTCAGGAGAAATCCGTGAGGTACCACCATGCCAGTAACGGTCGAGCATGACATCGCCGACCACCAAGACAGGGGCTTGATCGAATCGCGGCATGGACAACTTCATGGAGCAACCCACATACAAAATGAACAGGGGCGCGATATTAACACAGGGTTGGCATCGGCTTGTGCGACGGCTGCAACGGGATGATTTGCCGGGCTTTATTGGTCGTTTTTTGAGCAAAGAACAAGCCAAAAAGCGACGTCAGGGTGAGCCCGGCTCACCCTGACGCTATCGGGGTCAGGCGATGTCTTCGGCCGGCGTGTCGAGGCCCATCGCATGCAGGCGCGAGTAATAGCCGTTTTGGGCCAGCAACTGCGTGTGAGTGCCTCGCTCGACGATCTGGCCCTGATCCATCACCAGGATCAGGTCAGCCTTCTCGATGGTCGACAAGCGGTGAGCGATCACCAGCGTGGTGCGACCCTTCATGACCTGGTCCAACGCCGCCTGAATGTGGCGCTCGGATTCGGTGTCGAGTGCCGACGTCGCTTCGTCGAGGATCAGCAGCGGCGCATTTTTCAACAGCGCCCGGGCGATCGCCAGACGCTGACGCTGGCCTCCAGACAGCAGCACGCCATTTTCACCGACCTGGGTGTCCAGGCCTTGGGGCATCTGCGAAATGAAGTCCATGGCGAACGCATCCGTGGCGGCCTTTTCGATGTCGGCACGAGGGGCGCCGGCCAAGTCACCGTAAGCGATGTTGTTGGCAATGGTGTCGTTGAACAGGGTGACATGCTGCGTGACTTGCGCCACATGCCGACGCAGATTGCGCAGGCGATAGTCCTCGATCTCAACATCATCGAGCAGGATTTCCCCGGACTCGTGATGGTAAAAACGTGGAATCAGGCTGGCGAGGGTCGACTTGCCGCTGCCGGAACGCCCGACCAACGCGACCATCTGTCCCGGTGCCGCCGAGAAGTTGATGTTCTTCAACACTTCACGCTCGGTCCCCGGGTACGTGAAGCTGAGGTTGCGTACCAGCAGGTGGCCGCTGACGCGATCACGTTCAACCGTGCCGTTGTCAATTTCCGGTTCAACGTCCAGTTGCTCGAAAATGCTCTCGGCCCCGGCAACGCCCTTCTGAATGGTCGAACTGACCTCCGAGAGCTGGCGGATCGGCTTGGGCAACAGACCGGCGGCAGTGATATAGGCCACCAGATCACCGGCGGTAGCATCACCGCGCAGGAACAGCACCAGGAACATCAGCACGGCCATGGCGGAGTAAATCACCAATTGCAGCATCGGCGTATAGACCGCCCCGGTCTTGGTCATGCGCAATTGCTTGTCGGTATTGCCCTGGCTGGCGGCGGCAAAGCGTTGCTGCTCGTAGCTTTCACCACCGAAGCTGCGCACTACGCGATAGCCTTGAATGGTCTCGGACGCCACATGAGTCACGTCACCCATGGCCACCTGGATTTTCTTGCTCTGCTTGCGAAATTTCTTGCTGGTACTGCTCACCATGACCGCGATCAACGGCAGGATCGCCAGCATCACCAAGGTCAGCTTCCAGTTCATCCACAGCAGATAACCAAACAGGAAGACCACCGTCAGGCCTTCACGAATGACCACTTTAATGGCATCGGTAGCGGCACCGGTCACCATGGTCACGTTGAAGGTGATACGCGAAATCAGGTGTCCGGAATTATGGGTATCGAAATAACGATTTGGCAGGACCAACAAGTTGTTGAACAACTCGACGCGCAGGTCATGGACCAAGCCCAACGAAACCCTCGCCAGGTAGTAGTTACCCAGAAATGACCCGAGACCTTGCCACGCGGCGATCAGAATGATCAGCAAGGGTACGGCCATCAGCAGCTGCAAATCCTGCAGATAGGGAACCGTTGGGAAAAGCACTGCTTCAGGGTTGCTCAGACCATCGACGAAGTATTTGAGAATCCCCGCCAGCATCGGCTGCGTCGACGCAAAAATCACAAAGCCGACGATACTGATCGAAAACATGCCCCAGTACGGGCGCACATACGACAGCAGGCGCAGGTAAATTTTCAAGCTCGACGGCGCAGGCGAATCAGGGCTGGTCATGTGAACCCGTTGTGTGAGAAAAGAGCCCGCGATTGTAACACAGGCCACTTTAGTCGCTGAGCTGCGGTAACATGGCCGGCTATCCATGCCTCATGGCGTCGTCCCGGAGTATAGATGCAAGCCCTTGATTACAGTCGATACCTTGCCCTGCGCGAGGGAGCGCAAGTCCTTGAAGCCGATGGTTCGGGGGATAAGGTTTTGCGGCTGACAGACGGCTCGATTCTCAAGCTGTTTCGTCGCAAGCGCCTGCTGACGTCAGCGGCCTGGTATCCGTATGCAAAACGCTTTGCCGATAATTGCATTGCGCTACGTGAGCGACAGATTCCCTGCCCGTCGATCCGTCAGGTCTACCGCATTGCGAGTATCGAACGTGATGCCGTGCATTACGATCCGCTGCCGGGCCAGACCTTGCGCCAGCTGCTCGACACCCAAAATGACGCAGATCCGTTACGCGGCAAGCTAGGGACCTTCATGGCCACCTTGCATGAACGCGGGATCTATTTCCGGTCAGCGCATCTGGGCAACATCGTGCTCACGCCTGAACATCAGTTGGGCCTGATCGACATTGCCGACCTGCAAGTTTATCGCCGTCCGTTGCGTAAGGGACTGCGATTGCGCAATTTCAAGCATATGGTGCGCTACCCCCAGGATCGGCAATGGTTGCTCGACAGACAGGGGGAGATCTTCATGCAACATTATGCCCAGACCCAGAGCACCTGCTCCCCGGAAGAGCTGAGCAGCGCCCTGCAAAAATAACCTGCCCCCTTCGCCCCCAACGAGGAGGCGAAGGTCAGCGTCATGCCGCCCCGTTACGCTGCGCCTGCAATCCTCGCCCGAGGATCATTGCTGCAGGCAACAACACCAATGGCCACAACTCGTCAGGGTTTCCGATCAGCAAACTGCCATCGAAGTTCAGCATGACCAGCGCACATGCCAGAAACATTCCCCAGGCGTCACGCAGACGCCAGGCCTGCCAAAGCGAGGCGGTCATCAGCCCGAGAAACAGCACCAGCGCCACCGCGCCGCTGTACAAACCCAACGCCACATAAATGTTGTGCGGATGCTGAATCGGCATCCAGCCGCCCAGTAACTGGCTGGTGTGGAAGGTGACACCGCAGCCAAGCATCCAGCCGCAGTTCCGCCACTCGCCTACCATGATGTGAAAGAGCTCAATGCGATAGGAATCGCCGCGAGTCCACAGCGACTGGTACCAGGCTTCTTGGTGCACTATCAGAAACAGCACACCGATCACCGCCAAGCTGATCGCAAGCGCACAGCCAACCTGCCGCGGCTTGCGGTAAAGACCGTAAAGCAGCCATACGCCCAACAGGAACGCCACCCCAACCAACGCCGTACGCGTCTGCAATACAAAGGTCACTGCGAAGATCGATAAAACAACCGCCAATGCACTCTCGATCCATCGATGCGTCCTGACCCAGTAAGGCACTGCCAGCGCCAGCGCACACAGTAGCCAGATACTGGCGTAGATCACATTCTCCAGGCGTGCCGGCAGCAGCGCGACCCGAGACCCGAACGGGTACTCGCCAGTGATCCAGCTATAGAACGCGCAACTGAAGATGTACAACGCCAGGAGCCAGAACTGTCCACGGACAAACGTCGGGCTACGAAAAAACTGTGGATCACTGAAGGCACCGACCACCATGACGAACATCATCACGTAGAAGATGTGCTTGAAAAACTGAATGTGCCCGGCAATAGTCGCCGGCACCAGAAACCATAGCGTAAAAGCCAGCCACCCCAGTGCGAGCGGCTGCCTGAACAAACCTGCACCTCGTTCCTTGATCAGGAACACCAGCCCCGGCACTACGATCAGGCCGTAGAACAGATTGTTGGTCCACTTCGAAGACCAGCCCGCTATGTAACTCCCCAGAAACAGACAGAGCGCTATTCCGAAATACTTCGTCATGGTGAGCTTTTGCAGCTTTACACCGTTAAACCCCATGAAGCACCCAACCTGCTATCAGGCCGAAAACAAGGACCGCGACCAGTTTGAATCGATCGAGGCGCTTGCGTCGCAATTTGTTCACGCGTTCCTCTGGAACTTCCACGTGCCCGCCGAAGCCGGTGTGCAACACCGCGTCGTTTTCCAGGATCAGCGCATAGCGATTTTGCGCGGCATACAGGCGCGACAGGTCTTTTTCTCCGGAAAACGCGGAATACGGTGCATGGAGCAGATAGTCTGCACGCCGCCGCAACCCAGGGTTAAAGGAAAAGCCCTGCCAGTCCACCTTGTGTGAACCCAATACGTAAAAAGGAATGCCTTGGCTGATCTTGCGCTCGTTCAGGAACACGTAAGGGCTGTGAACCATGAGGTCATGATTGAAGCTGCGCAGCCAAACCTGTAGCGCCTGCGGATCTTCCTCCAGCAGGCACTGGGATTCTTCGATAAACCCTTCGCGATAGAAATCCCAGTCATCTTCACAATGGAAAATCCAGGACGTCTGCACTTGGGCATAAGCGGCATCAATCGACTTCAACTGACCCAGACGCGGATTGTTGATGAAAAACTGGGTATGCGCCCTCCAATGTTCCGGAATACAAGCTTCGACGGCACTGTCACCAGAGTCCTCGGTAATGAAGACCTTACGGATGGGGGCCGTGTTGTACCGGTCGAAGGTTTCGAGGGTTCGCTTCAACAGGTCGAAGCGGCCGCAACTGGTGATAACAACCGAAATATCGCTAGTCTCGCTGAACAGCATGTGTTTACACCGCACTCTTTATTGTTGAATCGCCAGGCTTTACAGCCCCAGCGATAAGCGTAATTTTTCTTTCCAGCTCAGCGCAGCTCGCTCGCGCAGCGGCTCCCGCATCGCTTCGACAATTGCATGCCCTACCGCACGGAACGTGTAACGCTGCTCTACCAGGGTTTGGCCAGCCGCCGAAATGGTCTCGGTCAGCTGCGGTGACTCACGCAACAACGCCAGTTTTTCGCGAATTTCCTCGCGCGTTCGATAAAGCACAATGTTTTGCATATCGACAAAACCCAGGGCGCGATTCTCTTCTTCCCCTTGGTCGTAAGCAAACAACACACAACCGCAGGCCATGGCTTCGAAGTTCTTGATCATGTACTCGCCCATGCCAACGTCGGCACTGACAAAACAACGGATCCGGCTCAACGTTTCGCAGTATTCCTCGCCCGACTTGGTGCGCGTGATCAACAGGTTTTCGACCTCGGCCACCGATTCGAGCATGGCTTTGCGCCCGGCATAGGCAACGCTGTTGAGACTGCCGACGAAACCCAGCTCGATATCACGCTCACGCTGACGGTTTTGCAGCAGCGACTGGTCGTAACCCTTGGGTACGAAATGGGCATCAAAACCTTCGTCACACAAACGCTGGCTGACCATGTATCCCGAGCTGATCACCCGCGCCCACGGCAATTTGCGGTAATGAGCACTGAATTTTCCGGTGTATTTGCACGGGATGTAATTCTGATACGCGTCGTGTTCAAGGATAACCAGATTCGGCAGTGTCTGGATGAACCGCACCTGTCTGATTTCTTTTTTGAAGCGCAGAAAAAACACGATTCGATCGTAAAGAGACACATCGACATGCTTGCGGAAATACCCACGCAAGTCGTCCTGCTCGGCACTGCTCAGCTCACGCTTGTCGCAATCGCAGGACTCGGCGATACCGTCGTACAGTCGATCGAGGATCGCTCGTTGCTCTTTCTGCACCAGAAACAGGACTTTCAATTAGCTTCTCTCTTGCTTGCCAGGCTGCTCTTGGACCCAGAACAGCTCATGGCGTCGCACTGTTTTACGGAAAAACTCGTTTTCACCAAAAGCCGGCCAGCGACGGCCTGCAAGGCAACGTTGAATACACCGCCGAAGAAGTCGCTTGAGGGAAAGTGGAGGTTGGAGGTCATGCATCATGCCCAACGACATTGCTTTACTCCACTGATGCTCCATCGACAGGCTGGGTGCCCATGGCCGCAAGGGCTCATCAGCATTGAGCTGCGGCGGCAACGCCACACCCGTGCCAGCGTCACCCATTGGCCAACGATCGTTGTCATGCAAGTGATTGGCATAGTGCAACAGTGTTCCGGGCTGCCAGACAGTAGCGCTCAGCGCCTGCATGACGGCCTGCTGGGAGCAGATATGGTCCGGATGCGGGTCGAAACGCGGATGTGGCAAAACAATGACCTGGGGCTGAATACGCTCGATCAGCTCGCTCAGGTCACCCAGCAGATTGTTCCAGGAAGGGACACCATCAGCATCACTGCCCAGGGCGAATGGATTGAACTGCCGGAAAAAACGCGTATCACCAAGCTGTGCCTCGCGGGACACAACGGCTTCGCCTGGCTCGCTCTGCATCAAGGGTAATTGCAGACAGAAATACCCCAGCTGGATACAGCGTTGTTGGGGCACCCCTCCCCACAACGGCACACTGACACTGTCCCAGGCGCGCAGCGAACCCTTCAACCGTGCAGCCTCGACCCCATCAAGCCCCATCTGCCGATAGTGTTCGGCTTCAATTTCACCGGCCGTCAACGTGACGATCCAGGCTTCATCTGCCTGACTGTACAGGCCGTAGGCCGCCAGCTCCGCATCATCGGCATGAGGTGCGATGACCATCACTCGCTGACGACGGTAATCCGGATGCTCGAAGGCCCACAACACGGGTTCGCCTAGCAATCGACAAAAACGCCCACGCAGACGCAAGTCACCTTGTGACAGCGTCTGCGCCTGACCACTGAGATTGAGATAACGCAGGCCGTTCACACCACGCTCGAAGGTTTGCCGATCCGGGTTATCGCCCCCGGACAACTCGACCACCGGATCGAGGAAGCGTCCCAGCCAAGTGCTTTTGATGCGCAACGCCAACACCAGCGTCGCATCCTCGACCAGCATGACACCGTCGTCCAGCCGCAGATGTTCGCCGCTCAAGTGGACCTTGGGCTGTGGCGTGTAAGGCGGGAAGCTGTAGTCGTAATCGTCAGCGGGCGAGTAGAACAAATGGTCGGCAAACCAGGCCTCGTGGGCGATCCAGCCCAGCACCGCGAGCACCAGCGGCACCCACCACGCGACCAATGTGCCAATAACAGCCAACAGCACCAGCGCAATCATCAGGCCAATGCGTTTATTGCGCCGATGGCGCTTGAGCAATTGTTGTTTGCGGCTCATGACCTGGCTCATACGGTGAAGACCGGCACGGGGTTGCACCAGCGGTCCTTGTATTCACGGTCGGCGCGACCAAAGGAAAAGCGCAACGGTTTGTCCTGCGCACGGGCATGTTCCCAGGCGCTTTGCGTGTTGAGGAAACTCAATACGCTGCCGGGGCTGAACTCGCGGGTTTCGGGATCAACGCCGCCATTGATGTACTCGACACTGATCCACTGCGGCGTCTCGACGCGGTACACCAGTTGAATCGCAATCGGTGCATCGTTGAGGAAAATCACCGAGCCGATCAGCAACTCACGCAGCAACTCGATGACCTCGGCCATGCGTTCGGCACCAGTCGCCGGGAAACCCCAGCGGCGCTGGAACAGATCGCAATAAATCGCGGCCAGTTCGCTGCTGGAGAATTCGGATACCGGTCGCACCACACCACCCGCCTCTTCCAGCAAACGCAATTCACGGCGCTGGTTGTAGCGAAATTTCTTGGACAGCTCTTCCGGTGTGCGGGCCATGGCCAACTGTTCGGCCTGCAACTTGATACCGGTGAAACGCCCTTCGTTCAGCGCTGACAAATAGCGTGCGCGATGACGCAAAGGCGCTTGGGCATCAGCCGCTGCCGGAAGAATGATCTCGGCATTCCCCAGGTCGAACAGCCCTTTCTTGCCATGGCGCTTGAGTACGTCCTTGGACAAGGCGAGGTCGCGGCCCCAGGTCGCAATGGCTGCCTTGACGTCACCGTCCTGCATCCAGGCCAGGTAACGCACCGGGATGCCGGCCAGTTTCGCCAAACGTTCGACCACAACAGGGTGCGTTGCGACGCTGCCGCCATATCGCTGCCAGGTTTGGCTGTAAACCGAAGCGTCGACGACCGCCCAGCCACGTTCACGCCAGCCTTGAAATCGGTTGAGCATCAGCCCCTCTGTGCCAGTTCGGTAACGTGGGGCAAGTGCCAGAATGCATCGCGAACCGCACGGTCAGAGAAGCGCTCGCGCAAGCGCTCGAGCATCAGCTCGGCACACTGGCGACGCTGATGCTCGTCCATTGCGGCCAGATGCTGCAGACCTTGAGCCAGGTGTTTGGCATCGCCCAGCGGAAACAGAATGCCGACGCCTTCGACCACTTCCCTGGCCCCACCGCACGCAGTGGCCAGCAACGGTACACCGGCAGCCATGGCTTCCAGCAACACCATGCCGAACGGTTCGTGGTCGGAACTCAGGGCAAACACATCAAAGGCACTAAAATAGCGACGTGCATCGGGGACCTGACCGAGAAACAGCACCCGATCACCCATGCCAAGCTCACGGGCCTGCGCCTTGAGATCCTCTTCCAGCCGCCCTGAACCGAGGATCACCAGTTGGCTATTGGCCGGCAACCCCGGTAATGCTTCGGCAAATCCGTCCAGCAACGTGGCCTGATCCTTGTCCGGATGCAGGCGTCCGACGTTGCCGACAATCCAGGCGTCCGCCGCCAGGCCAAGGGTTTCACGGGCCTCACGAGCCGACACCTGGGTCGCCTGCAAGGCATCCACATCAATTCGGTTGTACAACGTCTGAATACGCGACGCCGGCCATTTCGGCAGGCAGCTGCGCATGTCGTCGCGCACGGCATCGGACACGCCGATCAAGCTCAAGCGTTTGCGCAAGAGGTGCGCGAACAGCTTGCGACTGCCGCGTTTGTAATCGTCAAACGCGTGGTGCACGCCAATTACCGGCAACGACGTGCCGAGCAAGGCGATATAGATCGGTTTGAAGCGGTGAGCGATGCAGAAACTGAAGTTGCGCGAAGCGGCGATCTTGCGCAGATCACCGATGGCGCCCAGCTTCAGGCCACGAATGGCCTTGGAGCTGTACTCCATGAACAGCACTTCATCGGAAGCGCAGCCCTCGGCGACATCGGCATCGGCGACCCCGGTGAGAAACACCGTGGTCACCCGATAACCGGTCCCCGCGAACAGGCTGGCGTACTGCCGGGCGCAGTCCAGAAACGGGCCGTCATAGCCGTGGCAGAACTGCAATACATGGCGTTCAGCCGAGCGTGTCATAGGCGTTTGCGCCCTCTTTAACCACCAGGATGTCTTCCATGATCAGATACTGTAGATCCGAACCGAAGAACATGTTCAGCGCATCGGTCGGTGAGCAGATCATCGGCTCGCCGCGACGGTTGAGCGAGGTGTTCAGCGACACACCGTTACCGGTCAGCACTTCCAGCGCTTTCATCATGTCGTAGTAGCGCGGGTTGTATTCGCGCTTGAGCACCTGGGCACGGGAAGTGCCGTCTTCGTGGACGACTTCCGGCACGCGGGTTTTCCACTCTTCCGCCACTTCGAAGGTGAACGTCATGAACGGGGCCGGGTGATCGATCTTGATCATCTGCGACGCCACGGTGTCGAGCATCGACGGGCAGAAAGGCCTCCAGCGCTCACGGAACTTGATCTGGTGGTTGATGCGGTCGGCCACGCCGGGAATGCTCGGGCAACCAATGATCGAACGACCACCCAATGCACGCGGACCGAACTCCATGCGGCCCTGGAACCAGGCCACCGGGTTGCCATCGACCATGATTTTGGCTATCTGCTCAGGCATGTTGTCGAGTTTGCGCCAGCTCGGCTTGTCGGCATGACGGGCGCAGGCTGCGATCACGTCTTCGTTGCTGTACGACGGACCGAGGTAGACGTGTTCCATCTTCTCGACCGGAACGCCACGGGCGTGGGACACATAGGCGGCGGCGCCGACTGCGGTACCGGCATCGCCGGATGCAGGCTGCACAAACAGCTCTTTGACGTCGTCGCGGGCAATGATTTTCTGGTTCAGCTTGACGTTCAACGCACAGCCACCGGCATAGGCCAGTTTGCCGGTTTCCTTGAGCACGTCGCCCAGGTAGTGGTCGATCATCTGCAGCGAAATTTTTTCGAACAGCGCTTGAATGCTGGCGGCGTAGTGGATGTACGGCTCGTCGGCGATGTCGCCTTCGCGCTTTGGACCCAGCCACTCGATCAGCTTCGGCGAGAAGTAGTAACCCTTGCCCTTCTCTTTGTAGCGACGCAGGCCGATGACGTTGGCGTAGTCGGTGTTGATTACCAGCTCGCCGTTTTCGAACGAAGCCAGGCGTGAGAAATCGTATTTGCTGGCGTCACCGTACGGCGCCATGCCCATGACCTTGAACTCACCGTCGAGCATGTCGAAACCGAGGAACTCGGTGATCGCGCCGTACAGGCCGCCGAGGGAGTCCGGATCGAAGAATTCCTTGATCTTGTGGATCTTGCCGTTTTCGCCGTAACCGAAGAAGGTCGTGGCGTACTCGCCCTTGCCGTCGATGCCCAGGATCGCGGTTTTCTCTTTGAAACCGGAGCAGTGATAAGCGCTGGAGGCGTGGGCCAGGTGGTGTTCGACCGGCTCGATCTTGATCTTCTTCGGATCAAAACCCAATTGCTCCAGGCACCAGACGATCTTGTTGCGATAGCGCTTGTAGCGACGGTTGCCCATCAGGATCGCGTCGAGGGCACGGTCCGGGGCGTACCAGTAACGCTTGGCGTACTGCCAGCGGGCCTTGCCGAACAGGCTGATCGGAGCGAACGGGATCGCTACCACGTCAACGTCGGAAGGTTTGATACCGGCCTGTTCCAGGCAGAACTTCGCCGATTCGTAGGGCATGCGGTTCTTTGCATGTTTATCGCGTACGAAGCGCTCTTCTTCAGCCGCCGCGACCAGCTTGCCGTCGATGTACAAGGCTGCGGAAGGATCATGGCTAAGGGCGCCGGACAGGCCAAGAATCGTCAATGCCACAGGGGTCTAGCCTCTTAAGTCTGCGTGCAGGCGACAAGCGCCTCAAAAATTAATGTGCCCTCGCAATGGGCGAGAGACAGCTAAAGGGCGGGATTATAACTTAAAAGCAGTGGCAAACCTCTAGCTGCAAGCGGCAAGCACCGAAGCGATGGTCTAACCGGTGCTTATCCACGGGACGGCCGCCAGTAAATCGAGAGGTTTCCGTCCACGCCCTGCCGATAGATCGTGTACGGCAAGACAACGGTATCCAGCGCACCTGACAGGGCGAGGTCCACCAGAATGAGCGGAACGAGGAAACCTGTGGGGTCAGGCGGTGCGTTCAGCACGCAGAAGTCGTAAGCGAGGCCGCTATAGACCCGGGGAATGGACTGGCAATAGGTCTTTTGCCTGCGCAGGTCCTGCGCCGCCTCAGCGTCATCCTGCAAGACCGTCGCCGCCGTCCCGCATCCGCCCAAAGCCAGTGATAGAACACCTGATGAAACCGCCATTTTTATCGTCACAGCCTGCCCTCCGAGAACGTCAGGCAAGCTAGCATCGTGGCGATTTCAGCCACAGTTCATGGCTTCTGAAGTTGATGTAGGACGGATCCCAAGCGCTTGTCGCCGCTCTCGGCCCTATTCAGGCAGCGCTGAAAGCATCCTTGGGCAAACGCTGATTGATTTTCTGATACAGCGCACTGCTTTCGGCCCAATTGCGCATAAACCGCGCGCGATCCCGTGCATAGGCCGGGGCAAAGCTGCCGACGGAGCTGTGCTGACACATTGAGTCGAGATCGATCAGCGCCCAGCGATCCCCCTGCCAGAACAGGTTGTGACCCTTGAAGTCGCCATGACTGATACGTTCGCGAATCAGCTCGGCAAACAGATGATCCAGCGCGGCCAACTCGGACTCAGGTGCATCGCCACGCTCAACATACGGCGCGAAGCGCTCGATGATGTCCGGCCCGGGCAAATACTCGGTGATCAAATAAGCCCGGCTGCGCAACCACAGATAACGCTTTTCCAGCATCGCCAGCGGTTTGGGCGTGGCGATCCCGAGGAACGCCAGGCGATTGCCTTCGCGCCAGGAATGCCAGGCGCGGCTCGGGCGCCAGAAGCGTTTGAGCCAGTGAGCAAACCCTTTGATGTTGTAGCGTTTGATCACCAGCGTGCGGCCATCCACTTCGACCTTGCCGACACTCGCTGCGCCGCCGGTCTTGTACAGGTGCCCCTGATCGAGCAAGGCATCGGCCTGCTCCAGCACCGGCAACATGGCCGCCTCTTCCTCGCGACGAATCGCCCGCAAGCCGAACGCATCGCGCTGCACACTGAACAGCGTGCATTCGCGGCCAACCTTGACCAGGTAGTCCTTGAGGCGCCATTGGCGAACCTTGTCGATCTGCTTCTGCAACGCTTCCATGGGCAAGGCGTGTTCGCCGTTACTGAGCAGGTAATACACCAGCAACTCTTCGGTGAACGGCTCCAGCGTTTTGGGCAACTGCGCGAAAAACACACCGAGGTTTTCCAGGACTTTCTGCCGTGAAAGCGGCTGGCCCGGCGTTTCCGAGCAGATACCACCGCCGTCGATCAAGTACAGACGACCGCCCTGACGCAACAGATTGTCCAGATGCAGGTCTTCCTGCCACAGGCCTTTGCGGTGCATTTGCCCGATCGCGCCCAAAGCCTCGGCCAGTACCGCCCCTTGCCCATCGGACAGTACGGGCTGGCGCTCAACCTGCGTCCAGGTATCGCCCAGGCTTTCGGCTCGCTCCAGAAACTCGAACAACAGCCAGCCACCCTCGCCTTCTTCCAGGCCATCGGCCAGCAACTGCGGCGTGGTCAACCCTTGGGCGGCAAGCAAGCGAACGCCATCCAGCTCGCGCTGAAAATGCCGCGCCGCCCTGGTGCCGACCAGCAACTTGGCCAGCACCGGCCGGCCACGCCAGACGCCGGCACCGACATAGCGCTGCCCCGGCAACACCCGCAGCAAGCTCAACAGTTGCAGATCGGCGGGGCCAGCGGCGTCGGCCAGTGACACAGTCAGTGGCAGGGCCGGGAGACGGCCAGCGGTTTTCAGTTCAGACAAACGCATCAATGCGCCCCTTTGTGACTACGGCGTGCCATCAGGCGCTGCAACCAGCTATCGATCAGAGCACTTTCCTGGCCTTGATCCAGATAAGCGGCGAGCAATTCACGCAACTGAGACTCGTCCCATTGAGGGGCGCGGCGTGTCAGCGGTTCCAGGTCCTTGACCCGGTCACGCTGCCCGTAAAGTAACGGCCGGGTCTTTTCCAGATCAATCAACTGAGCCTGATAGCCGCTGCCGGTTGTTTTCAGAAAAATGTGCTTGGGGTAGAAGCAACCATGCACCTGACGCGCTGCGTGCAGTTGCCGCGCCAGTACACCGCAGGCCTTGAGGATGTGCGAATGCTGTTGCGTGCTCAGGTCCGTCCAGCGCTGCAACAGCGAATCCAGATCGCTCCAGCCATCCAGCGCGCGGGTCAACAGGATCGCCCGGACCTCTCCATCAACCTTTCGCTCGCCGTAGAACGCCGCTTGCATCGCCGGGATGCCCATTTTCTGATAGCGCAGGATGTTACGAAATTCGTGGGCGAAGCTTGGTTCGCCGAACGGTGCGCGCAACGTGCGGGTCATGTAATTGCTCTGGCGTTTCAGGTAGAAACCCTGACCTTCCAGGTCCAGCCGAAACACGCTACTCCAGCCTCCGCGCCCGGTATTGGGCTCATCCACCGCGTCGAGTTGCTTGCCCCAGAGCGCATCGAACGTGCCAAGACCATGCCGTTCAAGCAGCGCACGATCTTCAGCCGCCAGGAAATCAATCATTCGCGTCCCTCGAAAAATCTCACCACGTGCCGGATGCGCTTTTTATCGGCTGCATTGAGCCGGGTCCGGTTGCGGTATTGCAGGTAGAAACGCAGGCGCTGGGTCGCTGACAGCTGATACTTGGCGACCTTGTCCAGGCATGCCAGGTCCTTGGTAATGCGGTAATTGAGCCAGAAACCCCGCCAGAAATCACCATTGGGGCAATCGATCAGGAACAGTCGGGCCTGATCGTCGATCAGCAGGTTGCGCCACTTCAGATCGTTATGGGTGAAACGACGGTCATGCATGGTTCGGGTGTACTGGGCCAGCTGGCGGCTGACGGCGTCGACCCAGGCGCGATCCGCCAGTTTGGGATCGCGCCGTTCGGCCAATGCCGACAGGTCTTCGGTATTGGGTAATTCGCGGGTAATCATCGCACCGCGATCGTACGCCGCGCCGCGTCGCTCGAGCCCCCACGCCACCACTTCAGCGGTGGGAATGCCCCACTTGGCGAAGCGCTTGAGGTTTTGCCATTCCATTTTCACTCGGGGTTTGCCGATATAGCGACGCAACCCCTTGCCGGCGCCCACGTAGCGTTTGACATAGTAATTGACGCCATTGCGCCGCACGCGGATGACCTCGGACAGCGGATCGCGGGTCAGTCGCTCACCCTGAAGCGAGAACACCGCTTCAAGGCTGCCGAAGTCCACTGCCAGATCGCTGTAAGCCGGTTCCAGTCTCCAACCGGACATCAGAGCGCATCCCCGTATCGCTGTTTTCGGTCGTAGAGCTTGTTCGCCTTGCCTTCGAGCCAGTTCAGCAATCCGGCTTCTTCGCCCAGGATCTGCCGCAGCGGTCGCTGGAAATAGCCCTTGAGGAAGCGCAGCTTGTCGCGCCGGGTCAGGCCGATGTCCAGTGCGGAAAAGTACAGCGCCGCCAGGTCTTTGTTGCGCCAGCGCTGGGTGATCGCCGGACGGGTCTGGGCGCGATGCAGGTCGATCACCGAGAGTTTGAAATCATCGGCGGTCACCGGTTTATCGGTGTGCAGCAGGAAGTGGCAGATGTAGCAGTCGCGGTGATTGACGCCAGCGCGGTGCATCATGCCGGTCATGCGTGCGACTTCGGCGATCAGCGCACGCTTGAGCGTTGGCTCCGGCGGTTGCTTGATCCAGTTGATGCTGAAATCTTCAAGACTGACGGTTGGCGCCAGTTCTTCGGTGACGATGAACGAATGCTGATCGGCGGGATTGCTGCCCTTTTCACCGTAAGCGACCGCGGTCATGGTCGGCACGCCGGCTTCCTGCAAGCGCTGAATGGCCTTCCACTCCTGGCCTGCGCCGAGTACCGGCAGCTTGGCGGTGAGCAGGTTCTTGAAGATTTCACCCCAGCCGATGCCACGGTGGATCTTCACGAAAAACCCGCGACCGTTCACCTCGGTACGCAGGGTTCGGCGCGCTTCAAGCTCGCGGTACACCTCGCCCTGCAAGCCCTCGACTTCGGCGAAGGGGTCGCGTCCAGCCCAGAGGCTCTTGAACGGTTCAGCCAGCATCAACTTCATTTAGCCTGCTCCGCCAGAATCACATCGGCCGCGTGTTGCGGCATGCTGTAGAGGTCGGCCGTCTCGGCGAAGGCCAGACCATTGCGGCTCCAGGCCGCCCGTGCCTGAGCGTCATTCAACATGCCGGTCAGGTACTGTGTCAGTTGCGTCTGCTCGAAAGGTTCATCCAGCACCAGGCCAGCGTCAGCCTCGGCGATGTAATGCGCGTAACCGCAGACCGCGCTCACCAGCACCGGCAACCCGGCGACCAAGGCTTCAAGCAGAACGGTGCCGGTGTTTTCGTTGTACGCCGGATGAATCAACAGGTCGGCACCCAGCAGGAAACGCGGGATATCGCTGCGCCCTTTAAGGAACGTCACGTTGTCGCCCAGCCCCAGCGTCGCACTCTGCATCTGGAATAATTTGGGGTCGTCCTGGCCAATTACAAACAGGCGAGTGCGTTTCTTCAGATCAGCGGGCAATGCCGCCAACGCCTTGAGGCTTCGATCCACGCCCTTGGTCTTGAACCCGGAGCCGATCTGAACCAGCAACAGCTCATCGTCCTTCAGGCTGAATTCGGCACGGAAACCGGCGCGAATTTCGTCGGCATCCGCCGGCCGGCGACGGTCCTGGGCGATACCCGGTGGCAGCAAGTGGAAGCGCTCCAGCGGGGTGTCGTAATGTTTGATGAACAGCGGCTGCTGGACTTCGGAAATCATCAGGACTTCAGTCTTGGCGTCCTTGGCGAACACCGCCCGCTCGTACTCGGCGAAGTGACGATAGCGGCCCCAGCGACGGTACAGCGAATTGCGCAGGTTCTGCGCCTTGTCTTCGAAACAGCCGTCGGCAGCGTAGTAGACGTCCAGGCCCGGCATCTTGTTGAAGCCAATCAGGCGGTCGACCGGGCGCTTGGCCAGGTCCGCTTCCATCCACTCGCTGAGCTTTTCGTTGCGTCGATGATTGAAGAACGCCTTGACCGGCGCCACCAGCACTTCGAAGCCCGGCGGCACGTCGCCTTCCCAGATCAGCGTGTAGACGCGAATCTGATGGCCGCGCTTCTGGCACTCCAGAGCAATGCGCATGAAATCGCGCTGCAAACCACCAAACGGAAAGTATTTGTACAGGACAAATGCCAATTGCATCAGCGCAGCTCCTCAGCCAGTAACAACGTGCTCAGTCGGCTGGCGACACGCTCGGGATTCAGACGCGTGAAGCACAGGGGCCACTCGCGCTTCAGGTCAAACTGACGGGCATCTTCGGCCGTCGGTTGATAGGTGCATTTCTTTTGCAGGCATGGCGCGCAAGGGAAATCGCTGGCCAGGTGGATCTGCGATTTGCCGTAGGCGCCGGTCAGCCCCGGATTGGTCGGGCCGAACAGTGACAGTGTCGGCACGTCCAGCGCGGCGGCCAGATGACCGAGGCCGGTGTCCACCGCGACGCAGGCCTGTGCGCCTGCCAGCACCTTGCCGACACCGGCCAGGTTCAGCTTCGGCAGGACTTCGGCGTGCTTGAAGCCTGCCGCAATGCGCTCGGCACGGGCCTTCTCCGCCGGATTGCCCCACGGCAGTTTCACGCCCACACCGAGATAACCGACACGCTCGGTCAGCTCGCGCCAGTAGGCTTCGGGCCAGTGTTTGGTGTCCCAGGTAGTGCCGTGCAAAAACAGCACGTAGGGATTCTTGCGCGGCAACTCGACCAGACGCTCGACGCTCAAACCGTAATCGCCCAGGCCTTTGGGCAAGTCATAGCCCAGCGCGATGGCGAACAACTGACGAACCCGCTCCACTGCGTGCTGACCACGGGCAACCGCCAGACGCCGATCGTAGAAGCGTGCCGCGATCGGTTCGCGGGCCGAACTCTTGTCGAACCCGGCCACCGGCGCTTTGACGTAACGGGTCAGCCAGGCACTTTTCAGAAGCCCCTGAGCGTCGATCACCAGATCGTATTTTGTGGCGCGAATGCTTTGCTTGAAGCGTTTCCACTCACCACTCTTGATGGTTTGCCAGATGTTCTTGCGCCAGCGACGGATCGCCACCGGAATCACCTTGCCCACGGCCGGGTGCCAGCTCGGGATTTCGGCGAAGCCCTCTTCCACCACCCAGTCGAACTGAATGCCGGGAATGGCCCGCGCCGCGTCGGTCAGCGCCGGCAACGCGTGAATCACGTCGCCCAGCGATGAAGTCTTGATCAACAGAACGCGCAAACTATTTGACCTCGACCACAGTGCCCTGCAACCGCTGCAAGGCTTCGTTCACCGCTTGCGGCATCAGTTGGCGCAAGCAGTTGTAATGGCCGAAACGGCAGGTGCGATCGAAGCACGGGCTGCACTCGATGCCCAGGCGAACGACTTCGACGTGCTCGGCCAGCGGCGGCGTGAAACCTGGCGACGTCGAACCGTAGACCGCAACCAGCGGGCGGTTCAGCGCGGCGGCGACGTGCATCAGGCCGGAATCGTTGGACACCACCGCATCGGCGCAGGACATCAGGTCGATGGCTTCGGCCAGCGAGGTGCCGCCGCTGAGGTTGACCGACTCTTCACGCAGGCCGGGAATCAGCCGCGCGCGGATGTCTTCGCCCACGGCGTGGTCGTTTTTCGAACCGAACAGCCAGACTTGCCAGCCCTCGCGAATTTTCGCTTCCGCCACTTTCGCGTAATGCTCGGACGGCCAGCGCTTGGATTCGCCGAACTCGGCGCCGGGGCACAGCACCAACACCGGGCGATCGAGGGTCAAGCCGAACTTGGCCAGTGCCGCCTCGCGGGTGACCGGGTCGATTTGCAGCGTCGGGCGCGGGTACGGTGTTGGCAGCTCGACACCTGGCTCGAAAGCGAGCGCCATAAAGCGCTCGATCATCAGCGGATAACGGTCTTTGTCCAGCGTGCGCACATCATTAAGCAGGCCGTAACGGAACTCGCCACGCCAGCCGGTGCGTTTCGGGATGCCAGCAAAGAACGGCACCAGCGCCGATTTCAAGGAGTTTGGCAACAGGATCGCCTGATCGTACTGACCGGCCAGGGATTTGCCGATGCGCCGACGCGTGGCTAATTCGAGTGCGCCATGGCCGAGCGGGAAGCTCAAGGCCTGGCGAACTTCGGGCATGCGCTCAAGAATCGGCCGGCTCCACTCGGGGGCCAGCACGTCGATTTCGCATTGCGGGTGGCGCTGTTTGAGACACTGAAAGAGTGTCTGCGCCATCACCATGTCACCGACCCAACTGGGCCCAACGATCAGAATTTTCATGTGGTTTCCATAAACGAACCGGGGAGGCCTACGCCTCCCCGCCTCGAAAATCCAGCACCTGCGGGGGGTGAACCGCCAGGTCATTTGGACGAGCCGGCTGGGGCTCATCGGATCAATTCAATACACAATCACGTCAGTCAGCATAAATCCTGTGGCGAGGGAGCTTGCTCCCGCTGGGCTGCGCAGCAGCCCCAAAACCTGCCACCGCATTCTCATCTGACTGACCGCACAAGCTGATTTGGGAGCGCTTCGCGCTCCAGCGGGAGCAAGCTCCCTCGCCACAAAAGCTCGCTCCTACAGGGGATATTGGCGTATCAAATATCCCGTTTCAGCTTAACCCCAACTCACGCCAGATCCGCATGACCTGCCGCCGCTCGTCCGCGAACTGATCACCCGGTATGACGCCGGCGTCCTTCTGCAAGGCCTGCCGGTGGGCAGCGGAGCGGTAAGCTTTATAAGCTTCACGTAGCAGACTGGCATCTTCGACGGGCAACAACCCTTCGTGCTCCAGCTCTTCCAGAATGCGGATGTTATCTGTCCAGCGCAGCAATGGCGGGTGCGTTTGCGACCACGCCAGGGCCGCGTATTGCACCATAAATTCAATATCGACGATACCTCCGGCGTCCTGCTTGAGGTCGAAGGGCGCCGCGGCTTCGAAGGCATTGGCACCGGTTCCGGCTGCGGTGCCCTTGCTGCCGAGGTTCTCGCGCATTTTGGCGCGCATCTCGCTGACCTCCTGACGCAGGGTCGGCAAGTCACGCGGCTTGCCCAGTACCGCGGCGCGGACTTTCTCGAACGCCTGGCCGACATCCTGACTGCCCACCAACACCCGCGCCCGTACCAAGGCCTGATGTTCCCATGTCCATGCTTCACTTTCTTGATAGCGCGCAAACGCCCCCAGCGAACTCACCAAAAGACCCGATGCCCCGGACGGTCGCAGGCGCATGTCCACTTCATACAACTGGCCGGAGTTGGTCTGCGCCGTCAGCAAGTGAATGATGCGCTGGCCCAGACGGGTGAAGAATTGCGCGCCATCGATAGGCTTGGGCCCATCGGTTTCCGCCTGCGGATCGCCGTCGTGGATGAACACCAGGTCCAGGTCCGAACCATGCCCGAGTTCCAGGCCACCGACTTTCCCATAACCGACAATAATGAAGCCGGGATCGCACACGGTCCCGTCGGGGCGCATCGGCGAACCGTACTTGGCCACCGTTTGCCGCCAGGCCAGGGCCATCACTTGTTCGAGGATCGCTTCGGCAAGCCACGTCAGGTAGTCGCTGACCTTCATCAGCGGCAGGCTGCCGGCGATTTCCGAAGCGGCGACCCGCAAGCGGTGCGCCAGTTTGAAATGGCGCAGGGCTTCCATTTGCTGCTCCAGATCGTCTTCGGGAATGCGCGTCAAACGCTCGCGCAGTTCGGCGGCCAGTTCCGGCGCCAACGGCGGCTTGAACAGTCGGCCTTCGTTGAGCAACTCGTCGAGCAACAGCGGGAAGCGCGTGATTTGTTCAGCGATCCACGGGCTGGCGGCGCACAAGGTCAGCAAGCGCCGCAACGCACCGGGATTTTCGGTCAGCAAGACGAGGTACGCCGAACGACGCGCCACCGCTTCCACCAGTGGCAGCACTCGCTCCAGCACCAGGTCCGGGTTGGCGTGCTCAACGGCCTGGGCCAGCAAACGCGGAATAAAGGCATCGAGACGTTCGCGCCCCAGTCGCTGCATGGCGCGCAGTTGCGGACTGCCGCGCAGACCGGCCAACGCCTTCAGCGCCTTCGGCGCATCGGCGAAACCACCCTCTTCCAATTGACGGCAGGCGGCTTCTTCATCCTGGGCCTCTTCCCACAGCGGCAACCATTCTCCGCCCACCACCACTTCGCTTTCGGCACCTTCCTCTTCGTCGGGATCGGCGATCACCTGAGCGAAGTGCCAAGCCACGCGGCCACGCCAGAACATCAGTTTTTCGTGGAAGGCTTCCCAGTCGGCGAAACCGAGCATGAACGCAATACGCGCCTGATCCTGCTCACCATCCGGCAGCATTTGGGTCTGACGGTCGGCAATCGCCTGGATCGCGTGCTCGGTGTAACGCAGGAATTCGTAACCTTCACGCAGTTCGCTGATCACCGCTGGCGGCAGATAGCCCTGCCCTTCCAGTGTGCTCAGTACTTTTAATAGAGGGCGCTGCTGCAAGCTCAAGTCGCGGCCGCCGTGAATCAGCTGGAACGCCTGGGCGATGAACTCCACTTCACGGATACCGCCCGAACCGAGTTTGATGTTGTCGGCCATGCCCTTGCGCCGGACTTCCTGCTGGATCAGCTGCTTCATGGTGCGCAGCGCTTCGATGGCCGAGAAGTCCAGATAACGCCGGTAAACGAAAGGTCGCAGCATGTCTTGCAGTTGCGCGCCGGCCACCTGGTCGCCCGCCACCACCCGCGATTTGATCATCGCGTAGCGTTCCCAGTCGCGGCCCTGGTCCTGGTAATACTGCTCCAGCGCGTTGAAGCTCAGCACCAACGCGCCCGCCGAACCGTAGGGGCGCAAACGCATGTCGACGCGAAACACAAAACCGTCGACGGTCATCGGGTCCAGCGCCTTGATCAGACGCTGGCCGAGCCGGATGAAAAACTCCTGGTTATCCAGCGAGCGTTTGACGCCAACCGTTTCGCCGCCCTCGGGGTAGGCGAAAATCAAGTCGATGTCCGACGACAGGTTCAGCTCCACGGCGCCTAACTTGCCCATGCCGAGGACGACCATCTGCTGCGGCTCGCCGCTGCGCCGACCGGTCGGGACGCCGAATTGCTCGCAATGACGCGCGTACAACCATTGGTATGCCTGGTCGATACTGGCATCGGCCATGTCCGACAGATCGCGACAGGTCTGGACCAGGTCGGCCTGACGGGTCAGGTCGCGCCAGATGATCCGCACCTGATGGCGCGCACGCTGGCGGCGCAGTGCGCGGCCGAGCTGGTCGTCGGTTTCGGCGGCGCTCACTGCGGCTGCAATCTGTGCACACAATTCGCCGGGGGCAAAACTGCGGTCCAGTTCGCCGGACTGCACCAGCGCCAGCAACATCAAAGGGTCACGCACGCTCTGTTCAATGACGAAGTCGCTGGCGGCGGTCACGCGGGCAAATTGCGCCCAGCGCTCTGGCGTCCAGGCTGACAGGCCGTGGTCATCATCGAGCGCGGCGACGGCGGTGCGGAACGACTGTTCGGCACGGGTGACAAACGGCAGGAGAATGCCAGGCAGTTCAGCAAGCGAAGGGAGGCTCATGGTCTATCCTTGATCGGCGTGCAACGGGCTGCATGTAGTGGATTTCGAAAACCCACTACCTGATGGAGTGTCGAACAAAAGTTAGAAATAGCTGAAATTTCTTTGTTTTTGGCAGCCAGCATCAAGCTTTCACCTATTCGAGTTGGAAAAAGACCAACCTTAACGATTATTCTCACAACGCAGCCGGGGGCCCCAAGCCGCTCATCTGTAGTTTTACTACTCGTATATACATTACCAAGGCTGAAATGCCGGAAGATTTGTAGTAAAACTACACGCCGCCGGAACAACCTGTCGGCAAATCCAAGAATTCAAAACGTCTGCCCACAAGGCCAGTCGCTAACTCAGGCAACCGATTCTGGTAGCCTTTCCGCCCTGGAGCAAGCCATGCAAGACCTCGATCCCGTCGAAACCCAGGAATGGCTGGACGCCCTGGAATCGGTTCTCGACAAAGAAGGCGAAGACCGTGCTCACTATTTGATGACCCGTATGGGTGAACTGGCGACCCGCAGCGGTTCGCAGTTGCCTTACGCCATCACCACGCCTTACCGCAACACCATCCCGGTAACCCACGAAGCACGCATGCCTGGCGACCTGTTCATGGAACGCCGCATTCGCTCGCTGGTACGCTGGAACGCGATGGCCATGGTAATGCGTACGAACCTGAAAGATTCTGACCTCGGCGGTCACATCTCCAGCTTCGCTTCCAGTGCGACCCTGTATGACATTGGCTTCAACTACTTCTTCCAGGCCCCGACCGACGAACACGGCGGCGACCTGATCTACTTCCAGGGCCACACCTCGCCAGGCGTTTACGCCCGTGCATTCATGGAAGGCCGCATCACCGAAGACCAGATGAACAACTTCCGCCAGGAAGTCGACGGTCAGGGCCTGTCGTCCTACCCGCACCCTTGGCTGATGCCTGACTTCTGGCAGTTCCCGACCGTATCGATGGGTCTGGGCCCGATCCAGGCGATCTACCAGGCACGCTTCATGAAGTACCTGGAACACCGCGGTTTCATCCAGCCAGGCAAACAGAAAGTCTGGTGCTTCCTGGGCGACGGCGAGTGCGACGAGCCGGAATCCCTGGGCGCTATCTCCCTGGCCGGCCGCGAGAAGCTGGACAACCTGATCTTCGTCATCAACTGCAACCTGCAGCGCCTCGACGGCCCGGTTCGCGGCAACGGCAAGATCATCCAGGAACTCGAAGGCGTGTTCCGCGGTGCTCAGTGGAACGTGACCAAAGTCATCTGGGGCCGTTTCTGGGACCCACTGCTGGCCAAGGACGTCGACGGCATCCTGCAGCGTCGCATGGACGAAGTCATCGACGGCGAGTACCAGAACTACAAAGCCAAAGACGGCGCGTTCGTGCGTGAACACTTCTTCAACACGCCAGAACTCAAGGCGATGGTTGCAGACCTGTCCGACGACGAGATCTGGAAACTCAACCGTGGCGGCCACGACCCGTACAAGGTCTACGCGGCGTACCACGAAGCGGTCAATCACAAAGAACAACCGACCGTCATCCTGGCCAAGACCATCAAGGGTTATGGCACCGGTGCCGGCGAAGCGAAAAACACCGCGCACAACACCAAGAAAGTCGACGTCGAGAGCCTGAAGCTGTTCCGCGACCGCTTCGACATTCCGGTCAAAGACGAAGAGCTGGAAAACCTGCCGTTCTTCAAGCCGGAAGAAGGCAGCGCCGAAGCCCGTTACCTGAGCGAACGTCGTACTGCGCTGGGTGGTTTCGTGCCACAGCGTCGCGCACAAAGCTTCAACATCCCGACTCCGCCACTGGACACCCTCAAGGCGATCCTGGACGGCTCGGGCGACCGTGAAATTTCCACCACCATGGCGTTCGTGCGGATCCTCGCGCAACTGGTCAAGGACAAGGAAATCGGCCCGCGCATCGTTCCGATCATCCCGGACGAAGCCCGTACCTTCGGTATGGAAGGCATGTTCCGTCAGCTGGGTATCTACTCCTCCGTCGGCCAGCTCTACGAGCCAGTCGATAAAGACCAGGTGATGTTCTACAAGGAAGACCAGAAGGGTCAGATCCTTGAAGAAGGCATCAACGAAGCGGGCGCCATGAGCTCCTTCATCGCGGCCGGTACTTCGTACTCCAGCCACAACCAGCCGATGCTGCCGTTCTACATCTTCTACTCGATGTTCGGTTTCCAGCGTATCGGTGACCTGGCCTGGGCCGCTGGCGACAGCCGTACCCGTGGCTTCCTGATCGGCGGCACCGCCGGCCGTACCACCCTGAACGGTGAAGGCCTGCAACACGAAGACGGTCACAGCCACCTGCTGGCCTCGACCATCCCGAACTGCCGCACCTACGATCCAACCTACGGCTACGAGCTGGCGGTGATCATTCAGGACGGCATGAAGAAGATGACCGAAGAGCAACAGGACGTCTTCTACTACATCACCGTGATGAACGAGTCCTACCAGCAGCCAGCCATGCCGGCCGGTGCCGAAGAAGGCATCAAGAAAGGCATGTACCTGCTCGAGGAAGACAACCGCGAAGCGGCGCACCACGTTCAGCTGATGGGCTCCGGCACCATCCTGCGTGAAGTCCGTGAAGCAGCGAAGATCCTGCGTGAAGAGTTCAACGTTGGTGCTGACGTCTG
This sequence comes from Pseudomonas sp. Irchel s3b5, assembly GCF_900187435.1. Classification (NCBI taxonomy): domain Bacteria; kingdom Pseudomonadati; phylum Pseudomonadota; class Gammaproteobacteria; order Pseudomonadales; family Pseudomonadaceae; genus Pseudomonas; species Pseudomonas sp. Irchel s3b5. The sequence goes on along the minus strand of NZ_FYDY01000016.1, from coordinate 54,138 downwards.
GAGCGTTACCAGCTTCAACGAACTGCGTCGCGACGGCCTGGCCGTTGAGCGCACCAACCGTCTGCACCCGGGCCAGAAGCCTAAGCTGAGCTATGTGGAAGAGTGCCTGAACGGCCGTAAAGGTCCGGTCATCGCGTCTACCGACTACATGAAACTGTTCGCCGAACAGATCCGTCAGTGGGTACCGGTCAAGGAATTCAAAGTCCTGGGCACCGACGGTTTCGGTCGCAGCGACAGCCGCAAGAAACTGCGTCATTTCTTCGAAGTCGACCGTCATTTCGTGGTGTTGGCAGCCCTGGAAGCACTGGCTGACCGTGGTGACATCGAACCTAAGATTGTGGCTGAAGCCATCACCAAGTTCGGTATCAACCCGGAAAAACGCAACCCACTGGACTGCTGAGGAGAGATTCTGTGAGCGAACTCATTCGCGTACCTGACATCGGCAGCGGTGAAGGTGAAGTAATTGAACTGTTTGTGAAGGTCGGCGACCGTATCGAAGCCGACCAGAGCATCCTGACGCTGGAATCGGACAAGGCGAGCATGGAAGTGCCTGCGCCGAAGGCCGGTATCATCAAGAGCCTGAAAGTGAAGCTGGGCGATCGTCTGAAAGAAGGCGACGAACTGCTGGAGCTGGAAGTCGAAGGTGCCGCTGCTGCGGCCCCAGCGGCTGCCGCTGCGCCAGCCGCCAAGGCTGAAGCCCAACCGGTTGCTGCTCCTGCCGCCGCTCCTGCTGCTGCGCCGGCTGCCGCCAGCGTTCAGCAAGTGCACGTGCCGGACATCGGCTCGTCGGGCAAGGCCCAGATCATCGAGATCCAGGTCAAGGTCGGCGATACCGTCGCGGCTGATCAGTCGCTGATCACACTGGAATCCGACAAGGCGAGCATGGAAATCCCGTCGCCCGCCGCTGGCGTGGTCAAGACCATCAGCGTCAAGCTCAACGACGAAGTCGGCACCGGCGACCTGATTCTGGACCTGGAAGTGGCAGGTGCTGCGGCACCGGCTGCCGCTCCGGCCCAGGCGGCTGCAACTGCCGCCGCTGCACCTGCTCCTGCGGCGGCTCCGGCTGCTCCAGTGGCTGACAGCGTTCAGGACATCCACGTTCCGGACATCGGTTCGGCGGGCAAGGCCAAGATCATCGAAGTACTGGTCAAGGCTGGCGACACCGTTGCCGCCGACCAGTCGCTGATTACCCTGGAATCCGACAAGGCGAGCATGGAAATCCCATCGCCAGCCGCTGGCGTGGTGGAAAGTGTTTCCATCAAGCTCGATGACGAAGTCGGTACCGGCGACCTGATCCTCAAGCTGAAAGTCAAAGGCGCTGCGCCGGCTGCTGCTCCGGCACCTGCCGCTGCCGCTCCAAGCACACCGGCTCCAGCCGCGGCTGCTCCGGCCGCCGCTGCACCTGCTGCCCCGGCCGCTGCTCCAGCCAAGCCTGGCGCGAAAGTTCACGCCGGCCCTGCCGTGCGTCAACTGGCCCGTGAATTCGGCGTCGAACTGAACGCCGTTGGCGCCAGCGGTCCGCACGGTCGCATCCTGAAAGAAGACGTGCAGGTTTACGTCAAAGCCATGATGCAAAAGGCCAAGGAAGCACCGGCCGCTGCTGCCGGCGCAACCGGTGGCGCGGGCATCCCGCCGATTCCGGTCGTGGACTTCAGCCGCTTCGGTGAAACCGAAGAAGTGCCGATGACTCGCCTGATGCAAATCGGCGCGTCGAGCCTGCACCGCAGCTGGCTGAACATTCCGCACGTGACTCAGTTCGATTCGGCTGATATCACCGAGCTGGAAGCGTTCCGCATCGCTCAGAAAGCCGTTGCAGAGAAGGCTGGCGTCAAGCTGACCATCCTGCCGCTGCTGCTCAAGACCTGCGCGCACCTGCTCAAGGAAATGCCGGACTTCAACAGTTCGCTGGCACCAAGCGGCAAAGCGATCATCCGCAAGAAGTACGTGAACATCGGCTTCGCCGTCGACACCCCTGAAGGCCTGCTGGTACCGGTCATCAAGAACGTCGACCAGAAGAGCCTGTTGCAACTGGCAGCCGAAGCCGCTGCGCTGGCCGCCAAAGCCCGCGACAAAAAGCTCACCGCTGACGACATGCAAGGCGCCTGCTTCACCATTTCCAGCCTCGGCCACATTGGTGGCACCGGCTTCACGCCGATCGTCAACGCGCCGGAAGTGGCGATCCTCGGTGTTTCCAAGGCAACCATCCAGCCAGTCTGGGACGGCAAAGCCTTCCAGCCGAAACTGATGCTGCCGCTGTCTCTGTCCTACGATCACCGTGTGATCAACGGCGCCGCTGCTGCACGCTTCACCAAGCGTCTGAGCGATCTGCTGGGCGACATCCGTACCATGCTCCTGTAATCCCGAATGGCCCTCCATCGCTGGAGGGCCGTTCGCGTTCCACGTTTCCGAGCGCCACGCTCGTACCTCAACCCCGCCAATTGGCGGGGCTTTTTTTGCCTGAAGCTTTTAACTTACAAAAGTGTATTCCTACATTTGTGGCTGATATCGGCTACAAGTCGAATCCATTTCGGCCAGATATTTTTTCAGGCTCAATAACTAGGCTTAGTTCGAGTGTTATTGAACACCCTTGAAAACATCATTTATTTATCTGGTTAAAAATCGAATGGACTCGAACATGTTAAAACCCACCGTCGGGCCAATTCTTGGCCACACAACAACTCACCATGCGCGAATCTTTCTGCGGGGCGACTTACAAAATAATGCGTTGGCATTTGCCGGCATTCGTTATCGACGACGGGGCGAAGAGAGTTGGTCAAAGGGTGCATTCGCCAAACTCGAGCCGATGCGCGATATGTCCGATGTGATCGCACTCAATGACCTTGCCGCCGACACCGACTACGAATACCAGGCCGGCTGGTTCAGCCCGATGAACCCGGCGCATACCGTGGACTCTGTGCAGGAGCTGCCGCTGCAATGGCCCCGCCCGATTCATCGCCTGCGCACCCGCTCCAGCGAGGCCAACCGGCCCCGCGCGTACATTGTCGGCTCCTGCCGTTACCTGCGCATGACGGCGGGAGTTCCTTCGATGCCTCACCTTGGCGACAGGATCTTCGCGTCAATCTCGCGCCTGGCGGAGCAAGCAAAACTGCCCATCAGTGCATTACTGATGACCGGCGACCAGATCTATGTCGATGATTTGAACATCATTGCCCCTGATCGGGAATTCAAGGAAATACTGCAGAAGTATCGCGCTGCGTTTTCACAGCCTCATATCGCCAAGTTGATGGCCAGCCTGCCCACTTACATGATCCTTGATGATCACGAGATAGAAGACAACTGGCCTGCCAATAAACATAAAACCGATGAACACTTATATCGCAACGCAACAAAGGCCTATGAGTTATATCAAGCCAGCCACAGCCCGGCGCACACACTTTCCGCCAACGGACAATTAAACAAGCAACTCGATAAGTACTGGTATCCATTCACCGACGGCGATATCGAATGGTTTGTCACCGACAGTCGAACCCGTCGCAATCTGTCGGCGACCGACCGACGCATTCTCGACACAGACCAAGAGCAAGCGCTGTGTGACTGGCTGATTCACAGCCCGGCGCGGGTCAAATTCGTGGTCACCAGCGTCATGTTCTACCCCGACCGCAAACGACTGGGCGATGACGCCTGGCAGGCCTTTCCCGAACAACGGCTACGGCTGCTGGAAACCATTCGTACACACCGCATCAAGAACGTCGTGTTCATTTCCGGCGATGTCCATGGCTCGCTGTGCAGTCGGCTGACCCATAGCGAGGATCCGGATTTCGAGGTTCACACCATCGTCTCGTCCCCGTTGTGCAACAGCAAGCTGCTGCCCTACGCCAAGGCTTCCACCTTTATCCTCGACCAACCCTTGGCCCGCACGGCCGCCGGGGATTACCGACATGAGCTGACCGGCACAGTCATCAGCCAGGATAACTTCACGCATCTGGTCGTCGAGGGGGATCGGATTGAGGTGAATTACCACGATCGGGATGGAAAGCTGCTGCAATCGTCCAGTATCAAATTGCGTTGAAACCAAAAGATCGCAGCCTTCGGCAGCGCCTACGGGCTGCGATCTTTTCGCTAATACCATTACTTTTCGCCGCAGACTGGAGAAAACTTATCGCCTGCCGACATATTCTTATAGCACTTGGCCTTCATCTCTCTTGTCAGTCGGTGCCGCAATGATGCAACCTTGCCGCAGGCAACAGTACAGAGGGCGAGAGCCCGGCGCGTTCAGCAAATTCGAAGCGAGTTTCCCTCCATGAAAAGCCAACCCGATGCCGCCAGCCGTATGGTGGCCGAGGTAGTGACGCAGTTGCCTGTGCCCTCGCGGCTCGGCATGCTGCGTTTCGAACGGCTTAATGAACCCAGCTGGGCGCTGCTGTTTCTCGATCCCAACTGCGAACACCAATTCGGCATGCAGGCCATGGAGCTTTGTGCGCTGGTCGACTCGCCCTACGCCAGCCTGATGGAGCCCGAAGCGCGCTATCAGCTGCATGACGCCGTCCAGCAGCAACTGACCGAAAGCCCGCATTACCAGATCCGCTATACCTTGCACACCGCCGCCGGCTCCCTGAATCTGCTGGAACTGGGCGAAGCCTACAAACAACACAACCGGCACTTGTTGCGCGGCTACCTGATGGTCGTCGACGGCGTGCTCGAGGGCTCTGCGCTGCAACCGGCCCTGGACCTCGAAACCCAGAACTCGCGCCTGCAGATTGCCCTTGAGCTCAACCAGCGTACCCAGCAGGAGCAACTGCTGCATCTGGATCGAGCGCGTGCCCAGCAGGACCTGATCCTGTTGCTGACCCGCCAGCGCTACAGCAGCAACAATTCCCTGCAAGAAGCTGCCGAACTGATCACCCGCAGCGCCTGCGACATCTACGAAATCGACTGCGCCAGCCTGTGGCACCTCGACGGCTCAAAACTGGTGCCGATCTCGGCCTATCACCGCACGACCCAGGAATATTTGCTGCAGGAGTCGATCGACGTCAGCGTGTTCCCCGATTACCTCGACGCCTTGCACACCGGTCGCGCCATCGACGCGCACAACGCCATGCGCGACCCGCGCACCCGGGAAATGGCCGAAAGCCTGCGCCCGCGCGATGTAAACGCGATGCTCGACGCCAGTATCCGTGTCGACGGCCAAGTCGTGGGCGTGCTGTGCCTGGAACAGACCGGTGCGACGCGTGCCTGGCAGTCCGATGAAATCGCCTTCGCCGGTGAACTGGCGGATCAGTTCGCCCAGGTCATCAGCAATCACAATCGCCGCACCGCGACCAGCGCCCTGCACCTGTTCCAGCGCGCAGTCGAGCAAAGTGCGAACGCCTTTCTGCTGGTCAATTGCGACGGCGTTGTCGAATACGTCAACCCGAGCTTCACCGCGATCACCCAGTACAGCACCGAAGAAGTCCACGGCCAGCGGCTGTCGGAACTGCCGGCACTGGAAAACCTCAGCGAACTGCTGTTCGACGCACCTTCGGCACTGGCCAAGAGCAACAGCTGGCAGGGCGAGTTCAAGAGCCGTCGAAAGAACCTCGAACCCTACTGGGGCCAGTTGTCGATCTCCAAGGTTTACGGCGACAACCGCGAACTGACCCATTACATCGGCATCTATGAAGACATCACCCAGACCAAGCTCGCTCAGCAACGCATCGAGCGCCTGGCCTACACCGACAACCTGACCAACCTCGGCAACCGCCCGGCGTTCATCCGTAACCTCGATGAGCGCTTTGCCCGAGACAGCGATGCGCCGATCAGCCTGTTGCTGGTGGACATCGACAACTTCAAGCGGATCAACGACAGCCTCGGCCACCAGACCGGCGACAAACTGCTGATCAGCCTGGCCCGACGTCTGCGCAATAGTCTGATACCGAGCGGCAGCCTGGCGCGATTCGCCAGTAACGAATTCGCCGTGTTGCTGGACAACAGCGACCTCACGGTAGGCCAGCAAGTGGCCAACCAATTGCTGGCGACCCTCGACAAACCGATGTTCGTCGACAACCAATTGATCAGCGTCACCGGCTCCGTGGGCCTGGCCTGCGCGCCGTTGCACGGGCGCGACCCGCAAACCCTGATGCGCAACGCCGGTCTGGCGCTGCACAAGGCCAAGGCCAACGGCAAACATCAGGTGCAAGTGTTCACCGAAGCACTGAACGCCGAGGCCAGCTACAAGCTGTTCGTCGAAAACAACCTGCGCCGCGCCCTGACCCAGAACGAACTCGACGTGTTCTACCAGCCAAAGCTGTGCCTGCGCAGCGGTCGCCTGCTGGGGATGGAAGCGCTACTGCGCTGGGATCATCCGGAAAAAGGCATGATCCGCCCGGACCAGTTCATCAGCGTGGCCGAAGAGACGGGGTTGATCATTCCGATCGGTAAATGGATCGCCCGTCAGGCCTGCCGCATGAGCAAAGCCCTGACCGCCGCGGGCCTGGGCAATTTGCAGGTGGCGATCAACCTGTCCCCCAAGCAGTTTTCCGATCCGGATCTGGTGACATCGATTGCCAACATCCTCAAGGAAGAAGCCCTGCCCGCTCACCTGCTGGAGCTGGAGCTGACCGAAGGCTTGTTGCTGGAGGCCACCGAAGACACCCACTTGCAGCTCGACCAGCTCAAGCGCCTGGGCCTGACCCTGGCCATGGATGACTTCGGTACCGGTTATTCGTCGCTCAGCTACCTGAAAAAATTCCCCATCGACATCATCAAGATCGATCGAAGCTTCATCCACGAAATCCCGGACAACCAGGACGACATGGAAATCACCTCCGCGGTGATCGCCATGGCTCATAACCTGAAGCTCAAGGTCGTGGCTGAAGGCATCGAAACCGCCGAGCAACTGGCGTTCCTGCGCCGTCACCGCTGCGACGTCGGCCAGGGCTACCTGTTCGACCGCCCTATCCCGGGCACCGAGCTGATCGAAAGGCTCAAACGCTACCCGCGCGGCCCAATCGCCTGACAAACACACATCCCGCTCCTACAAGGGTAGTGCGCATCCCGCTGGTATTGGGCACACTGATGGTCTGTTTATTTACATCTCAACCTGACTGAGAGGACTGATCATGGTTCTGCGCTCGGAAATTCTGGTGAACAAAAACGTGCTCCCTACCAAAGAACAAGCTTTGCCTGGCCGTGAATCCCCGATGAACCTGCCGGAAAGACATTTCGTCCACGACGCCCCGCTGCTGGGTCCGTTCGCCACCGATGTCGATTTTGCGATCTTCGGCCTCGGCTGCTTCTGGGGCGCGGAACGTCGCTTCTGGCAGCGTGAAGGCGTAGTCAGCACCGTGGTGGGTTACGCCGGCGGCTTCACGCCAAACCCTACCTACGAAGAAGTCTGCTCGGGCCTGACCGGCCACACCGAAGTGGTGCTCGTGGTCTATGAGCCGGCAAAAGTCAGTTACGAAGAATTGCTGAAGATGTTCTGGGAACTGCACAACCCGACCCAGGGTATGCGTCAGGGCAACGACATCGGCACCCAATATCGCTCTGTGATCTATGCGACCAACCCGACGCAACTGGCCGCCGCCGAACACAGCAAAGAAGTGTTCCAGGTCGAACTGACCAAGGCCGGCAAAGGCGACATCACCACCGAAATCGAAGAAGCCCCAACGGTTTACTTCGCCGAGGCGTATCACCAGCAGTACCTGGCGAAAAATCCGGAAGGCTACTGCGGGATTGGCGGCACCGGCGTGACCTGCCCGATCTGACGCAGATCACTTGTAGGAGCCGGCTTGCTGGCGATGGCGGCAGACTGTCCAGCGGTGAACTCTGGATTGCCATCGCCGGCAAGCCGGCTCCTACAGGCCGAGCATTACTCGGCAATCAACCAATCCATCTTCCAACTACCCTCGGTCTGCCCCAGTTTCTGGGCCAGCCACGGCAGTAGCTCGCGCAATTCTTCCTCCAGCCCCCACGGCGGATTGGCAATCGCCAACCCGGAACCGTTCAGGCTGTTCGGCGTATCCAGCGGATGCACCAGCAACTCCACGCGCAACAACTTCGGCGCCCCGGTACCCGCCAGGTCCTGATAGAACCGACGCAAGGCGCGCTGATCCTTCACCGGGTACCAGATCGCGGCCACGGTTTGACGCATCCGGCCAATCGCCTCTTTCAGCGACGCCGCACAACGCTGCATCTCGTCGAGCTGCTCGAACGGCGGATCGATCAACATCACCGCGCGCTTCTCCTGCACCGGTAGCATGGCACGCGGCACATGCCAGCCTTCGCCCAGGTGCACTTTGACCCGACGATCACCGGCCATGTTGTCCTTGAGCAGCACGCCATCTTCCGGGTGCTTTTCGTTGAGCATCACGCGATCCTGCGCACGGGTCAGGCGCCGCGCCAATTCCGGCGAGCCCGGGTAATAGCGCAACTGGCCATCCGGGTTCATCTCGTGCAGCACCTGCATGTAATCGGCAGTCAGGATCGGCAGATCCGGCTGATCCCACAAACGCGCGATACCTTCCAGGTACTCACCGGTACGGCTGGCCTGATCGCCCTGCAGGTCATACAGACCAATACCGGCGTGGGTGTCGAGATAGGCAAACGGCTGCTCCTTGCGCGACATCAGGGCGATGAGGCGGGTCAAGGTCAGGTGTTTGAACACATCGGCGTGATTGCCGGCATGGAAGGCGTGACGATAATTCATGGTTGCTCCTGCGAAGGCCGGGAAGTTTACCTTTTACCGGCTGGCAAGTCAGGGGTTCGCAGCTGAGTGGCTCGACGCAGTGGTCGCCCCGACCTGTAGGAGCCGGCTTGCTGGCGATGGCGGCGTATCAATCAACATGGATATTGCCTGACCTACCGCTATCGCCAGCAAGCCGGCTCCTACAGAATCAGGCGAACGCGTCGCTACTGAGAAGGCTGCGCCCGCAATCGCCGACCAAGCACATCCAGCACATCACAGCCATCGCGCAACGGAATCGCGCAGAGCAAGGCAAAGTCACTGAGGATGAACGACTCGCACTCAACCGTACCGCGCATGGACAGGTTTTCCAGCACTTGGGTGAGGGCCATGAAGCGGTTTTCGGGATGGGGGACTGGTTTTACGTACGGTGGATCGGGATTAAGTTTGGTCATTTTTCAAATATCTCCGGGGTATTTATTTGAAGCTGCCAACGACCTTTCCTACGGGCTTGGGTGGCAGCCGTGCGCGGGAGTAGGAAACTGAGCAAAACCCCAAACTCAGCCACGTCGAAACGTGTCCCGCACACAGCCGCCGCGAACGATGTTACGAACACAAAATAACTACCGCAATCAAACGACAGCGCTGATGCGCGTTGGGGGAAAGGGTTCCTACACCCTGCCACCGCATCCGCGGTGACAGGCAAAAGACTATCCCTCCAACCTATCGCCCACCAGTTCACGCAAACCGCCACAACTTGAAGGAAATCTCCGAGGACCTTGCCCGGAAATGTCCTAGGACCTACTGCATTTCCTCCATAAAGTACGCCAGCACCTCATCCTTAGGCGCGGATGGCAAATCAGGCTGTTTGAGAAAATTCGCAACCTTGCTGCGCAGTACATTTTCAGAAAACGCCTCAAACACATTAGGTTGCTCCTCACTCAACCACTGCAGCAGGTTACCGATGCGGGTCGAATCATCTACGGCACCCAGATGTTGCAGCACCGACTCAGGCACCTCCCACCACGGAAAAACCCTCTCCGATTTATGCGCGCCACCGCCAATTTCCAGCGACTGCCCATTGATCAAACAACGTTCAATCACCGGCAGCAGTTGCGCAGCGTCCACTTCGGCAGAACGCAAAATCGGCAACAAAAAACGCCCATCCCAAAAACGAAAAAACACTGCCTTGCAATCCAGCAGCTTCACTTGCGTCAGGCTGCGCAAATGCTCGACCAGCCCCTCCAGGCTCGCCGACGACACTGCCAGCCAACCCCAGTCCTGAGACTCGGTCGTTGCCACCCACTGCAAAAACTCATTGCCAGGCTCGACGATCCCCACATAAGGCATCACCTCTTTCCACTCGGCATACGCCGTGTCCGCCCAAACCGGGCGCGGCGCCTTACCGCCCCCTGATTGCAGCCACACCTTGAACGGCTCTGCGGCGCTGGCACTGCTGAAGATGGCGAAGAGTTGTTCGGTGTCAGAAAGCGGAGAATTTTGTAGCCAAATATCTGGGCAAATCATGGAAGGACCTCCAAATCAAAACCAGCGTGCCGCTCCCAAGGACATCCACGAAAAAACCTAATCTATCCAACTCATACTCCTACCGACCAATATCAAAGCAATAGCAGCTATACCGAGAGTCAATGTCAGCCAACTATAAGTGATCACAATCACTCTCAATTTTTTCGGAAAAAACTGATAATCCTCTAAGTTCAACTCACTACTTTTCAAAGACCTCCCTGAAAAAATAATTAACGCCCCTATAGAGCTGGTGCTGGACGACTACGCCAGCACAATCAAAACAAAACCCGTCATTAAAAACGTCACTTCATAGACGCTCTTCAACCTGCCACCTCATATGTAAATTTCTACTCACAGCCCCACAAAACCATAGAGCGCGACCTTTACTTGACCCACCCCATTAGCTTTCCCACACCCGCCATTGCAAACATTGCCAAACCCACTATCAACCCAAAAAGATAGAAACCTTTAATGCCTACCATCAGACCAGCAGGAAAACTTCTGAAATCATCTGCGTCCAGTTCGCCGTTCTTGAGGTAGCGAGAGGGAAATGCAAACACCATTCCAACACTTATAATCATAAAAAATCTTGAAACCGGATCAGCCCCCATCAATGATCTGCGCAACAAAAAAAATCTACTATTACCCAGGCCATTATCTATATCAACAATTCTGAAGTATGCAAAATACAACAACACCAGCAAAGCAATTAAGACTGCAACCATTGCCAGCCCCAAAACTAAAAAAAACATTAATTCAATATCACTTCGCACTACTTAACCCCTCATACAACACCTCACCCAAAGACTCACCTGAAGTACCCAAGTAATTTCCTCCCACCCCAGAGCCGAGACCTACAAAGACGAGACCGCAAATAACACCTCCAACACCTACCGTTCCGACACCTATAGCAGCACATACCCCCCCACCGATTGCGACGCCTGCCATTCCTCCGGCGGCTCCCCCTGCGAGAGCTCCTCCAAACTTCCCCGCCTCCGTAAACTTCACTTTCCTACAATCCTCTTCCGTCCCAGTCCTGCAAGTCTCCTTCACCCTCAACCCCGAAGCCCCAGCCCCCAATCCAACACCAATCCAACCACCAGCCTTAATGACCTTACTGGCCTTGCTCACCCCCTCTATATGCGTGGCATACCCCGGAACCCCGCCCGCTGTACCGGCCTTGCTCCAGTGGTGGACCAAGTTACGGATGGAAATGCCCAACGCATTTTTGAGTTTCGGGTGATCGGGAATACCCACACCTTTACGCACCAATGGTCCGAGGCTGTTGTCGAGTTGTGCCATCAGCTTTTTACGCGCGGCGTGGAACTCGGCGCCCGAAAGTTTTCCGTGTTGGTTGAAAGTCCGCGTATGCACGCTGAGTTTATGGCGCGGCATTGGTGCGGCCGTTTAACGTTTGAGGCGTGGGGCAAAAGCCCTCAGCACAACGCAGGCATTCTTCGCAGAAAGGTGCATCGCTTTTCAGGCTCTGGCTTTGCGCTTGGCTCAGCGGCGCGGGTGCGGGCGCCTCTTTGCCGGACTTGCCGCCCATGGTCGGCATCGGCACGCCACCCACCATGATCGGCACGCTGCTGAAAATCCCCGCAGGACCAATGTTGATCCAGTGCCCACCGGACTGAATCACTGTGTTGACGCCACCGTCGATGACAACCTGCTCAATTGCGCTGACATGGAATTGTTCGCTGACATTGTGGCTTTCATTAGTGCTGCGAACGTGCCGGGCGCCGTGGACATGAAGGCTGTCCACTGAGGCCAGCCCTTCGGCACGGCCGATCACTACATTGCGCTGGCTGCCCACCTGGACGCGCATGTCCGCGAGTACATCCTGACTCCAGTTTCGCTGGGCGCGCAGGTAGATTTCCTCGGCGCCTTTGCGATCCTCGATGCGCAGTTCGTTGTAGCCCCCGCCTCCAGGACTGCTTTGAGTGCGGAAAATGCTGCGGGTCTTGTCCGCTGGAAGGTCCAGGGGCACTTGAGTTGCTGCGTTGGGCACACACGCCATGACCATCGGTTTATCGACATCGCCATCGATGAAACCCACCAACACTTCCATGCCGACACGCGGGATCAGCACGCTGCCATAACGGTCATGCGCCCAGCCCGAGGCGACCCGCAACCAGCAACTGGAATGTTCGTTGAACTGGCCATCCCGGTCCCAGCGCAGCTGAACCTTGACCCGACCGTACTCGTCGCAATGGATTTCGCTGCCCTTTGCGCCAGTGACCACGCCCGACTGATAACCTGAAGCGTGAGGTTTTTCGCTCAACGGCGGGCGAAACAATACGTCCCACGGCGTGGCCAGAAAGGTATTGCGATAACCCTGGAAGGCGTCTCCGTCATCGCCGGGGGCTGACTCTTCCAACACCTGTGGTTGGCAGCCACGGTGCTCGATCTGCGTGATCAGCCATAGATCATTCCATGCCTGATTCGGATGCTCGGCGAGCTGCAGGAAATGTCCGCTGACCAAGGAGGAAACATCGCCTCGGCCTGTGGCCAGACGAAAGTCTGCGTTATGACGTTCCAACGCTCGCTGAACCAGATGTTTGCCGCGTTCGCGATCCGTGAATTGACCGGGAAACCGGTAGTCCTCCAGCAGCGGTAATTGTTGGCTGTCGAGATGACTGTCGAGTTGCAGGTTCGGCTTGTGGAAGTCGTAGTCCCGGCGAGCCACTGCTGTGGTGCGGGTTTCCAGGCGGACATTGAAGGTTTTGATCGCCGCGGTTTCGGCTGCCATACCGCTGCCCGGCAGATACAGCACTGGCTTGGGCAGCCGAGGAAAAACCGTCTGGTCATCGCCAAACATCAGCAGATGCCCGTCGGGGCTGTGCTGAAAGTGATAGTGAATGCCGGTTTCGGCGCACAGGCGCTGGATGAAGGCCAGGTCGCTTTCAGCGTATTGCACGCAATACTCGCGTTCGGGGTATTGGCCGCTGAGCAGGAATTTGAAATCAGCGTGCTCAAAGACTCCGTGGTCTTTCAGCACCAGGGCGATGATCTGCGGCACCGGTTTGTGCTGGAAAACTCGCTGATTGATGCGCATGCCCAGGTAGGTCAAACGCGGCACCAGGCTGATCTGATAGCGCGTCAGACGCTTACCGGAATCCCCTTGCCCCACGCGAAAAATCTGACCGTGAACACCGGAACCTTGTGCATCGAAACTCAGAAATGCCTGACGATGCAGCAGGCTTTCGAGCGCAATGTCCGCACGATCACTGACCAGTTCCAGGTTGAATCGATAGGGTTCGCTGATGGTTTCCGTACCCGTGAATTCAAGCACCTTGAACTCGGGGTTCTGATCGCCTTGGAGGGTCAGTGTGAATCGCGGTTGGTTAGCAGGGGCGAACATCCGATGTGGTCTCTGCAGAACGAAGGCGAGCGATTCTGCATGAGCGACTACGGCGTCCGAACGGGGTGCGGAAAAATCAGAATTGGCCTACTTCCCTCGAAGCATTTCCCTTCAGAAAACGGTTTATCCAACTACAGACAAGCAAAGAAAACACCGAACCCCTTGTAGGAGCGAGCTTGCTCGCGCCTACAGAGGTTCGAATATTTTGCGAAGGCCAAAAAAAACGACCCGCTTCCTGTAGGAAGCGGGCCGTTTTGCGCAAAAGATCAGAGCTTCAGCTCATCCCCATCACTTGTTCAGGCGGTAATCTTTTTCGGCAGCATCGAAACGCTGAAGCATGCCGGCAGTCGGCGCGCCCAGTTTGCTGACGATGTAGATCGCCAGGCTGGCGAAGATGAAACCAGGGATGATTTCGTACAGGCCCAGCAGTTCGAAGTGTTTCCACACGATCACGGTGATCGCGCCGACCAGGATACCGGCCAGTGCGCCGTTGCGGGTCATGTCTTTCCAGATCACGGAGATCAGCACGACCGGACCGAACGCAGCACCGAAACCAGCCCAGGCGTAGCTCACCAGACCCAGTACACGGTTTTCCGGGTTGGCCGCCAGAGCGATCGCAACCAGAGCAACCAACAGCACCATGGCGCGGCCGACCCAGACCAGTTCAACCTGGGAAGCGGTTTTACGCAGGAAGGTTTTGTAGAAGTCTTCGGTCAGGGCGCTCGAGCACACCAGCAACTGGCAGCTCAGGGTACTCATTACGGCAGCCAGAATGGCCGACAACAGAACACCGGCAATCCATGGGTTGAACAGGATTTTCGCCAGCTCGATGAACACACGCTCGTGGTTTTCGGTCACAGGACCGGCCAGCTCAGGGTGCGCCGAGAAGTAAGCGATACCGAAGAAGCCTACCGCCACGGTGCCGCCCAGGCACAGGATCATCCAGGCCATGGAAATGCGACGAGCCTTGGCGATCGACTTGACCGAATCGGCAGCCATGAAGCGCGCCAGGATGTGCGGCTGACCGAAGTAGCCCAGACCCCAGCCCATCAGCGAGATGATGCCGATGAAGGTGGTGTTTTTCAGCATATCGAAGTTGCTTGGATCTTGCGCTTCGATGGCCAGAAACGTGGTGTCGACGCCGCCGGTCGCCAGCAGCACGATGATCGGCGTGAGCAACAGGGCGAAGATCATCAGTGTGGCTTGTACGGTGTCAGTCCAGCTCACTGCCAGGAAACCGCCTACGAAGGTGTAGGCAATTGTCGCCGCAGCACCGGCCCACAGCGCGGTCTCGTAGGACATGCCGAAGGTGCTTTCAAACAGACGGGCGCCAGCCACGATGCCCGAAGCGCAGTAGATGGTGAAGAACACCAGGATCACGACGGCGGAGATGATCCGCAGCAGGCCGCTTTTGTCTTCGAAACGGCTGGAGAAGTAGTCCGGCAGGGTCAGCGCATCGCCATTGTGCTCGGTCTGCACACGCAGACGGCCAGCGACGAACAGCCAGTTCAGGTACGCACCGATGATCAGGCCGATGGCGATCCAGCTTTCAGACAGACCGGACATGTAGATGGCGCCCGGCAGGCCCATCAACAACCAGCCGCTCATGTCGGAAGCGCCGGCGGACAGTGCAGTCACGACGCTGCCCAGGCTACGGCCGCCCAGAATGTAATCGGAAAGGTTGTTGGTGGAGCGATAGGCCATGAAGCCGATCAGCACCATTGCTGCGATGTAGATCACAAACGTGATCAGGGTGGGGTTGCTTACGCTCATTGAGTTACGCCCTGGCTTTGTTTTTATGTAGCGGCGGCGGGTGAACCGATCGCAAACGGTGACGTTTGACAGACGATTCGGGATGCCGCGCATTTATGACCGATGTTTCCCCAGGAAAGCCATCGGCCGGCGCACCCGATTTCGCTCGGGTTGCACCTTGGGCGCGAATGCTATTCAACAAAGCAAATAAGGTGCAACCAGTTTCTCTTGAATAAGTTGCACCCAGTCGGAAATAAATTCCAAACCCTTGTTTTTGCTCCTTTTCGGAGCAAGAACCGCCGCTGACTAACCTAAAAAGCACCAAGCAGAGGCGGCACTGACGTACCAGAATTTATTTCCTGACGAGCTGCTTATTATTCCGACAAAAAAAGGGTTGCACCCGGTTGCACCTCACCAGTTGCACGGCTAATCTTGCCGCCAGCTGATGCCACGCAGTCGTGGCAAACATGAGGATAAAAACATGGCTACCACCACCCTTGGGGTCAAACTTGACGACCCGACCCGCGAACGCCTCAAGGCCGCCGCGACCTCGATTGATCGCACGCCTCACTGGCTGATCAAGCAGGCAATCTTTAATTACCTGGAAAAACTCGAGGGTGGTGCAACCCTGTCCGAGCTGAACGGTTTGACCAAGGATTCCGACGACTCCGTCGACGCGCCTCTGGATCATGCCCACCAGTGCTTCCTCGAATTCGCCGAAAGCATCCTGCCGCAATCGGTCCTGCGCGCATCGATCACCGCCGCCTACCGTCGCCCTGAGCCGGAAGTGGTACCGATGCTGATCGAGCAGGCGCGTCTGCCAGCTCCGATGGCCGAAGCCACCAACAAACTCGCCGCGTCCATCGCAGAAAAACTGCGCAACCAGAAGAGCGCCGGCGGCCGTGCCGGCATTGTTCAGGGCCTGCTGCAGGAATTCTCCCTGTCGTCCCAGGAAGGCGTGGCGCTGATGTGCCTGGCCGAAGCGCTGCTGCGCATCCCGGACAAAGGCACTCGCGATGCACTGATCCGCGACAAGATCAGCACCGGCAACTGGCATCCGCACCTGGGCAACAGCCCGTCGCTGTTCGTCAACGCCGCGACCTGGGGCCTGCTGCTGACCGGCAAGCTGGTGTCCACGCACAACGAAGCGGGCTTGACCTCGTCCCTGAGCCGCATCATCGGCAAGAGCGGCGAGCCGATGATCCGCAAGGGCGTCGACATGGCCATGCGCCTGATGGGCGAGCAGTTCGTGACCGGCGAAACCATCGCCGAGGCCCTGGCTAACGCCAGCAAGTTCGAAGCCAAGGGTTTCCGCTATTCCTACGACATGCTGGGTGAAGCCGCACTCACCGAGCACGACGCCCAGAAGTACCTGGCCTCGTACGAACAAGCCATCCACTCGATCGGCAAAGCGTCCCATGGCCGTGGGATTTATGAAGGCCCGGGCATCTCCATCAAACTGTCCGCCCTGCACCCGCGTTACAGCCGCGCCCAGTACGAGCGCGTGATGGATGAGCTGTACCCGCGCCTGTTGTCGCTGACCCTGTTGGCCAAGCAATACGACATCGGCCTGAACATCGACGCCGAAGAAGCCGACCGCCTCGAGCTGTCGCTGGATCTGCTTGAGCGCCTGTGCTTCGAGCCGCAACTGACTGGCTGGAACGGCATCGGTTTCGTGATCCAGGCTTACCAGAAGCGTTGCCCGTACGTGATCGACTACGTGATCGACCTGGCTCGTCGCAGCCGTCATCGCCTGATGATCCGCCTGGTAAAAGGCGCGTACTGGGACAGCGAGATCAAGCGCGCCCAGGTCGAAGGCCTGGAAGGCTACCCGGTCTACACCCGCAAGGTGTACACCGACGTTTCCTACATCGCTTGCGCACGCAAACTGCTGTCGGTACCGGAAGTCATCTACCCGCAGTTCGCCACGCACAACGCCCACACGCTGTCGGCCATTTATCACATCGCCGGTCAGAACTATTACCCGGGGCAGTACGAGTTCCAGTGCCTGCACGGCATGGGTGAACCGCTGTACGAACAAGTTGTAGGCAAAGTTTCCGAAGGCAAGCTGAACCGTCCGTGCCGCGTGTACGCTCCGGTCGGCACCCACGAAACCCTGCTGGCTTACCTGGTACGTCGTCTGCTGGAAAACGGCGCGAACACCTCGTTCGTCAACCGTATCGCCGACCAGTCGATTTCCATCCAGGAACTGGTGGCCGATCCGGTAGCCAGCATCGAGCAGATGGCGACCGTGGAAGGTGGCTTCGGTCTGCCGCACCCACGCATTCCGCTGCCGCGTGACCTGTACGGTTCGGAACGCGCCAACTCCAGCGGCATCGACATGGCCAACGAACATCGTTTGGCTTCGCTGTCCTGCGCCCTGCTCGCCACCGCGCATAACCACTGGAAAGCCGCGCCGATGCTCGGTTGCGCCTCCAGCAGCGAAGCGCCGGCACCGGTTCTGAACCCGTCGGATATGCGTGACGTGGTCGGCCACGTGCAGGAAGCGACCGTCGAAGACGTCGACAATGCGATCCAGTGCGCCCTGAACGCTGCACCGATCTGGCAGGCCACCCCGCCCGCCGAGCGCGCCGCGATCCTGGAACGTGCCGCTGACTTGATGGAAGCCGAGATCCAGCCGCTGATGGGCCTGCTGGCTCGTGAAGCTGGCAAGACCTTCGCCAATGCCATCGCCGAAGTGCGTGAAGCCGTGGACTTCCTGCGTTATTACGCGGTTCAGGCACGCAACGATTTCACCAACGACGCTCACCGTCCGCTGGGTCCAGTCGTGTGCATCAGCCCATGGAACTTCCCGCTGGCGATCTTCAGTGGCCAAGTCGCCGCTGCATTGGCTGCCGGTAACCCGGTTTTGGCCAAGCCTGCTGAACAGACCCCGCTGGTCGCCGCTCAGGCCGTGCGCCTGCTGCTCGAAGCCGGCATCCCGGAAGGCGTGCTGCAACTGCTGCCGGGCCGTGGCGAAACCGTCGGTGCCGGTCTGGTCGGCGATGATCGCGTCAAAGGCGTGATGTTCACCGGTTCCACCGAAGTCGCTCGCTTGCTGCAACGCAACATTGCCGGTCGTTTGGACAGCCAGGGTCGTCCGATCCCGCTGATCGCCGAAACCGGTGGCCAGAACGCAATGATCGTCGACTCCTCGGCACTGACCGAGCAAGTGGTGATCGACGTGGTTTCGTCGGCCTTCGACAGCGCCGGCCAGCGTTGCTCGGCCCTGCGCGTGCTGTGCTTGCAGGAAGATTCCGCTGACCGTGTCATCGAAATGCTTAAAGGTGCCATGGCTGAAAGCCGCCTCGGCAACCCTGAGCGTCTGTCCGTGGACATTGGCCCGGTGATCGACGCCGAAGCCAAGGCCGGCATCGAGAAGCACATCCAGGCCATGCGCGACAAAGGTCGCAGCGTGTACCAGGTGGCCATCGCCGACGCCGAAGAGGTCAAACGCGGCACCTTCGTCATGCCGACGTTGATCGAACTGGAAAGCTTCGATGAACTGCAGCGCGAAATCTTCGGCCCGGTGCTGCACGTGGTTCGCTACAAGCGTAAAGACATCGACCAGCTGATCGCTCAGATCAACGCTTCCGGCTACGGCCTGACGCTGGGCGTGCACACCCGCATCGACGAAACCATCGCCAAGGTGATCGACAACGTCAACGCCGGTAACGTCTACGTCAACCGCAACATCGTGGGTGCCGTGGTCGGCGTTCAACCGTTCGGCGGCGAAGGCCTGTCGGGTACTGGCCCGAAAGCCGGTGGCCCGCTGTACCTGTACCGCCTGCTGTCGACGCGTCCTACCGATGCGATCGAACAATCCTTCGCTCGCGGTGATGCCGAGGTTGCACCGGATGTACGTCTGCGCGATGCGATGAGCAAGCCGCTGATTGCCCTGAAAGCCTGGGCCGACAGCAACAAGTTCGCCGACCTGAGCACCCTGTGCGTACAGTTCGCCGCGCAATCGCAAAGCGGTATCACCCGCGTACTGGCCGGCCCGACCGGCGAGCGCAACAGCTATGCAATCCTGCCGCGTGAACACGTGCTGTGCCTGGCGGAAGTCGAAGGCGACCTGCTGACTCAACTGGCAGCCGTATTGGCTGTTGGCGGTTCGGCAGTCTGGCCGGAAGCTGACATGACCAAAGCCTTGTTCGCACGCTTGCCGAAGGACATTCAGGCGCGCATCAAGCTGGTTTCCGACTGGAACAAGGACGAAGTGGTGTTTGATGCGGTTCTGCATCACGGCCATTCCGACCAGTTGCGTGCGGTCTGCCAGCAGGTCGCCAAACGTGCCGGCGCTATCGTTGGGGTTCAGGGCCTGTCGCAAGGCGAATCCAACATTGCGCTGGAGCGCCTGGTGATTGAGCGTGCGTTGAGCGTCAATACCGCTGCGGCGGGTGGTAATGCCAGCTTGATGACCATCGGCTAAATAGCGATGCAGTCACTGTAAAAATGGGCGCCCTCATCGGCGCCCATTTTTTTGCCTTGTAGGAGCCGGCTTGCTGGCGATCAATACACTACGGTACGTCTGATGCACCGCCATCGCCAGCAAGCCGACTCCTACAGGTCGGTGTTTTGCCCCTTTATCACCGACATCAATCATCCTGTTCAGCCTCTATCCCCCATCTTAGACTCGGCCCATTCCAATAAAAGGTAGGCCGCCATGTCCGAGACGTTGCTCAGTTCCCGCAATCTGGCTTTCGAGCTGTATGAAGTCCTTGATGCCGAGGGCCTGACCCAGCGTGAGCGTTTCGCCGAGCACAATCGCGAAACCTTCGATGCCGCCATTGGCACCGCCCGCAGCATCGCCGAGAAGTTCTTTGCCCCGCACAACCGCAAGGGCGACGAGAACGAGCCGCGCTATGAGAACGGTCAGGCGATTCTGATTCCCGAAGTGAAACCGGCAGTGGATGCCTTCCTCGAAGCGGGTTTCCTCAACGCTGCGCGCAGTTTCGACGCTGGCGGCATGCAACTTCCTACTTTGTTGTCCCAAGCCTGCTTTTCGCACTTCCAGTCCGCCAACGCCGCTTCGACGTCTTATCCGTTCCTGACCATGGGCGCGGCCAACCTGATCGAAAGCTTCGGCACTGACGAACAGAAGCAGCGCTTCCTGCAACCCATGATCGATGGCCGCTTTTTCGGCACCATGGCCTTGACCGAACCGCACGCCGGCTCGTCGCTGTCGGATATTCGTACCCGCGCCGAGCCTGCGTCTGACGGCACCTATCGCCTCAAGGGCAACAAGATCTTCATTTCCGGCGGCGATCACCCGCTGTCGGAAAACATTGTGCACATGGTCCTGGCCAAACTGCCGGACGCACCGGCCGGGGTGAAGGGTAATTCACTGTTCATCGTGCCGAAATTCCTGGTCAACGATGACGGCAGCCTCGGCAAGCGTAATGACGTGTTGCTGGCTGGTCTGTTCCACAAGATGGGCTGGCGCGGCACCACGTCCACCGCGCTGAACTTCGGCGATAACGGTGAGTGTGTCGGCTATCTGGTGGGCAAACCGCACCAGGGCTTGAGCTACATGTTCCAGATGATGAACGAGGCGCGGATCGGCGTCGGCATGGGTGCGGTGATGCTCGGCTACGCCGGTTACCTGTATTCGCTGGAGTACGCCCGCGAGCGTCCACAGGGCCGTGTGCCGGACAGTAAGGACCCGAACACCGCGCCGGTGGCGATCATCAACCACGCCGACGTCAAGCGCATGCTGCTGACACAAAAGGCCTATGTCGAAGGTTCGTTTGACTTGGGTCTTTATGCGGCGCGGCTGTTCGATGACACCACGACGCTTGCGACCGAAGCCGAACGCAAACAGGCCCATGAGCTGCTGGACCTGCTGACGCCAATCGTCAAATCCTGGCCATCGGAGTTTTGCCTGAAGGCCAACGAACTGGCGATCCAGATTCTTGGCGGCCACGGCTATACCCGCGAATACCCGGTGGAGCAGTACTACCGCGACAACCGCCTGAACCCGATCCACGAAGGCACCCACGGCATCCAGTCGCTGGACTTGCTGGGGCGCAAACTGGCGCAGAACGGTGGTGCAGGCCTGAAACAACTGATCCGCCTGATCGCCAACACGGGCGAGCGAGCGCAGGCGTTTGATTCATTGACGCCGCTGCGCGAACCACTGGAAAAATTGGTGGCGCGCCTGCAAACCGTGACCATCGGCCTGCTGGTTGATCTGGGCCAGGGCAAGGTTAATAGCAGCCTGGCGAACTCGGCGCTGTACCTGAAGGTGTTCGGCCACACGGTGATTGGCTGGCGCTGGCTGGAACAGGCGATCCGCGCCGAGGAAGGCTTGGCCAAGGGGAATGCGGCGGATGTGAGCTTTTACAAAGGCAAGCTGCAGGCGGCGCGGTACTTCCTGACGTGGGAAGTGCCGGGTTGCCATCATGAGCTGGCATTGCTCGAATCTCGGGATGATGTGTGCCTGACGATGCAGGATGAGTGGTTCTGATCCGCGCCTTGTGCCGCCTTTGAGATCCAATCGCCGGCAAGCCGGCTCCTACAGGGATCCGGTCGTTCACGAATAATGTGTTCGACACAAAACCTGTAGGAGCGAGCTTGCTCGCGATGGCGTCAGAACAAACAACACATCACTTCAGCTTGAACCCACCCATCTGACGCGCCAGATCATCGGCCAAGCGCTGCAACGTCTGGCAGTCCTCGCGGCAAGCCCGCACCTCCCCTGCCGTCGCCCGGGCCAGATCGGAAATCCCCTGCACGTTGCGGTTGATCTCTTCGGTCACGGCCGATTGCTCTTCCGTCGCCGTCGCCACCTGATGGTTCATGTCGCTGATGCGCTCCACCTGCTCGGTAATCTCGGTCAACGACGCCCCGGTACGCTGGCTCGACTCAACACCCGTGCCCGTCGCCGCTTGCCCCGAATGCATCGATGACACCGCATTCTCTGCGCCCTGCTTGAGGCTGCCGATCATTTGCTGAATCTCGTCGGTGGACGACTGGGTGCGTCGTGCCAGGGTCCGCACCTCATCGGCAACGACCGCAAACCCGCGGCCCATGTCACCGGCCCGCGCGGCTTCGATGGCAGCATTGAGCGCCAGCAGGTTGGTTTGCTCGGAGATGCCGCGAATCACAGCCAGCACCTGATCGATTGACGCCACCTGATGGGCCAGTGCACCAACGGCATGGGCGGCGACGCCGATTTCATCGGACATGCTTTCGATGTGGCGGATCGAGCCACCGACCACTTCCCGCGCTTGCATCGCCTCATCCCGCGCCGTTTGCGACGCGACCGCCGCATTGCCGGCGTTCTGCGCGATTTCCTGAACCGTCAGGCCCATTTCGTGAACCGCCGTGGCGACCATGTCAGTCATTTCCTGCTGGCGTCCGGAGCGCTCAGCAGTGTTATCCACAACCTTGGCCACTTGGCTCACCGCCGTGCGCAGGCGTTCGCTGGTGGTCAGCACTTCGCCGATCATGTCGCGCTGACTGTCGAGGAAGCGATTGAACCCGCGCGCCAGATCACCCAGCTCATCGGCGCGGCTGGAATCTAACCGGTGGGTCAAATCTCCACCACCGCTACCGATGGCGACCAGTGCCGCTGTTACCTGACGAATCGGTTTTACCAATCCACGGGCCAGCAACACCACCAGCAACAGGCACACAATCGCCACCGCCAGGCCAATGCCGCTGCTCATCCACATGGCGCGACGGGCTTCAGCATAGATCTGCGACTGCGGCACTTCGGCCACCAAGGTCCAGCCGAGATCGCGCAATGGCAGGCTTAACGCGAGGAAATCTTCACCGTCACGCTGGAAGCTATTACTGGTGGCGGATTTTTGACCCATGACTTGACGGGCCGCTGCATCGCCAACTTGCTCTGTCAGGGTACGTTTGCCGCTGAATTGCGCTTCGGGATGAACCTGGATCAAACCGTCGGAACGCACGAGATAGACCTTGCCGCGCTCACCGAAGCTGAAGTTGTGAATCAACTCCGACAGCTCTTTCATGCTCAAGCCGAGACCGGCAACGCCCACCGTTTTGCCGCCCTGCTCGACTTTGAAGTCGATGAAAAGCGCCAATTCTCCGGTGGCGGTGTCATTGTCGATATTGAGGGTGCGCGACTGGTTGCTGTCCACGAATTCATAGAACCAGGCGTCTTTCGGGTTGGATCGACTGAGGGTGCGATCCAGGCCTTTTTCGGTGAAGTAATGGTTGGAGGCGGTACCGACAATGATCGCGGTAAAGGCTTTGTGCTCGGCGCGCACACCTTCGAGATAAGTGGTGAAGGTGCCGACCTGGGCGCTGTCTTCACCCGCGACCAGCCAGTCGCGCACCATGCTGTTGCTGGCGATGTCCTTGGCGGCGGTGAGGGGTTGGACGAGGATGCGTTCGATGTCGTTGCGCATCGCTTCGATGCTCGACGGCAACGCTTGCTCGACCAGATAGCTCTGGGCGAGGCGGTTGACCACGAGGGTATAAATGCCAACCACGATCAAAATACTGACCAGCAGGGCGCTGCCCATGCTCAGGATCAACTGCCATTGGATACTGCGTCGCCAGAACTGCATGGAGCACCCCCAAAGAATAAGAGGCTGAATCACTGCAACAGCCGTGCCGATTGTATACATCCAAGTCGACAATTTATTCTTTGGTTGTGCGCAAAGCCGATCAGGCTTGATTGATCGTCTTGGAGATCACTTCAACCGTGGCGCTGACTTGCTCTTGGTAACGGTCGAGTTCGAGTTGGTGCTGCTTGCGCATTTCGATCTGCTGGGAGCACAGATTCATCGCGGCCAGCACGAGCAGTCGGTCACCGATCAGTGTCGGGTACTTTCTTTTGGTGTCGTCCAGGGCAGCTTTCAACATCATCGCAGCGTCCAGCAGGGTCTGTTCTTCCCCGGCGGGTGCCTTGATCGAATAGTCCTCCCCCAGTATCGAGACGACTTTTACCCCTGCGGCGTTGTAATTCATGCGCTGACAGGGCCTGCACTGACGCGTTCAACCAGGGCCTGGATGCGAGCGGCGGTGGCGCCTTGCTTCTCTTCCTGCTCCATCAGGTTCAGTTGCAGGCTTTCGTTTTCGTCCTTGGCCTGGGCCAGTTCGGCGCTCAGGGTCTGGTTCTGCTGCACGAGGTCGCTGACCAGTTGTTCCAGTTGACTCAGGGATGCTTCCAACATTTTGATTTTCCGGGCATTTTCAAAGGGCGCGTACGATAAAGAAAAGTCACCGTGGATGCCAGGGTTATACCGGCGCAAAGCCTTGATTTTCCTGACGGGCAACCGTCCTCGCGAGTTTTAAAGACTGTGAATGACCGATCTGGTTCCTGCACTTCGTCACTAAAAGGTGCAACCGCCTCAAACACACGGGGCTCAAGAGTTCAGCCCCGCGACCGATAAGGCATTTATACGTCAGTCTCGGCACCGCCCAGGCGCGCTCTTTTCGGTAAACCGCCATGTCCCTTCGTAATATGAATATTGCCCCGCGGGCGTTCCTCAGCTTTGCCCTGATCGGCGGATTGATGATGATCCTGGGCGTGTTTGCCTTGAATCAGATGAGCAAGATCCGCGGCGCCGCCGAGAACATCACGTCCAACAGCGTCCCGAGCATCAAGAGTCTCGACGAGTTCACCCAACTCACTTTGCGCCTGCGCGTTCTGTCCTACCGCTTGCTGGTGAACCGCGAGCCCGACGTACAGCAGAAAACCATGGAACTGCTGGACCTGCGCAATCAGCAGATTCGCGCTGCCCAGGCCACTTACGAAAAACTGATCACCAGCCCGCAGGAGCGTTCGACCTACGATCAATACGTGCAATTGCTGGGGCAGTACCGCCAGATCGAAGACCGGATGAAAACCCTGTCGCGCAACGATCAGGTCGATGAACTGCGCAACCTGCTCAACACCGATCTGCTCAGCAACTCCGAAGCGATCAATACCGTGCTGAGCCGATTGCTGGAGATCAACACCCAACAAACCCTCGACACCAACCAGCGGGCCGCCGAGCAGTACGATTCGGCGTTTAATCTGGTCATCGTCCTGCTGGTGATCGCCACTGCGCTGACCCTGCTGTTCGCCTGGCTGCTGACCAACAGCATCACCCAGCCGATTGCCAACGCCCTGAACGCCGCCGAACAGATTGCCGAAGGCAACCTGACACACCCGATCACCGTTGACGGCAACGACGAGGCCGGGCGCTTGCTGTTGGCGATGTCGAAGATGCAGGACAAGCTGCGCGACACCTTGCAGCGAATCTCCGGTTCGGCCACTCAACTGGCTTCGGCAGCCGAAGAACTCAACAGCGTCACGGACGAAAGCGCCCGTGGCCTGACCCAGCAGAACAATGAAATCGAACAGGCCGCTACCGCCGTCAACGAAATGACCAGCGCCGTGGAAGAGGTCGCGCGCAACGCGGTCAGCACTTCCGAAGCGTCGAAGAACGCCACCACGTCCGCCGGTGACGGTCGCGATCTGGTGCAGGAAACCGTCAGCGCCATCGAACGCATGAGCGCGGATGTTCAGAGCACCGCAACGCTGATCGGCGATCTGGCCAACGAATCCCGTGATATCGGCAAGGTGCTGGACGTGATTCGCGGCCTCGCCGACCAGACCAATCTACTGGCCCTCAATGCGGCCATCGAAGCGGCTCGTGCTGGTGAGGCCGGTCGTGGCTTTGCGGTGGTGGCCGATGAAGTGCGGGCCCTGGCGCATCGCACCCAGCAATCGACCAGCGAAATCGAACGCATGATCGGCAGCATCCAGAGCGGCACCGGGCAGGCGGTGGATTCAATGCGCAACAGCACCGAACGCGCCGAGTCGACCCTGAACATTGCCCGCGGCGCCGGAATGTCGCTGGACACCATCAACAGCGCCATCGTCGAAATCAACGAACGCAACCTGGTGATCGCCAGCGCCGCGGAAGAGCAGGCGCAAGTGGCCCGAGAAGTGGACCGCAACCTGGTGAACATTCGTGATCTGTCGGTGCAATCGGCCACGGGTGCCAACCAGACCAGTGCGGCCAGCAATGAACTGTCGCGCCTGGCGGTAGACCTGAACACCATGGTTGGGCGATTTAGTCTCTAACAAGCACCGCCCCCCTGTGGCGAGGGGGCTTGCGTGCGGAATCGCCTGCAAAAAGCTTTTTGACAGCACCGCAATTCAACAGGTTAGAATCGCTGGCACGCAGACTGCATGGTCACTTTGCGCCCGCCTTTCAGCTTTTCTGGAGTACTGCCTTTGAATGCGACGACCATCAACAGCCTGTTCTTGATCGGCGCGTTGCTGGTGGGTGCGAGCATTCTGGTGAGTTCCCTCTCGTCACGCCTCGGCATCCCGATTCTGGTAATCATCCTGGCCGTCGGCATGGTGGCCGGTGTCGATGGCGCCGGCATTGTTTTCGATAACTACCCCACGGCTTATCTGGTCGGCAACCTCGCGCTGGCGGTGATCCTGCTCGACGGCGGCTTACGCACCCGGGTATCGAGTTTCCGCGTAGCGTTATGGCCGGCGCTGTCGCTGGCGACGGTCGGGGTGTTGATTACCACCGGGTTGACCGGCATGGCGGCCGCGTGGCTGTTCGACTTGAACCTGATTCAAGGCCTGCTGATCGGCGCCATCGTCGGTTCCACCGACGCCGCGGCGGTGTTCTCGCTGTTGGGTGGCAAGGGCCTGAACGAACGGGTCACCGCCACCCTCGAAATCGAATCCGGCAGCAACGACCCGATGGCGGTGTTTCTCACCGTCACCTTGATCGACATGCTCGCCAGCGGCCAGACCGGCCTGCACTGGAGCCTGCTGACCCACTTGCTGCGCGAATTCGGCATCGGCGGCGTCATCGGTCTAGGTGGCGGCTGGCTGATGTTGCAACTGGTCAACCGCATCAATCTGGCCACCGGTTTGTATCCGATTCTGGTCATTGCCGGGGGGCTGGTTGTCTTTGCCCTGACCAACGCCTTGCATGGCAGTGGCTTCCTCGCGGTGTACATCTGCGGCCTGGTGATCGGCAACCGTCCGGTGCGCAGCCGTCACGGCATCCTGCACATGCTCGACGGCATGGCATGGCTGGCGCAGATCGGCATGTTCCTGGTGCTCGGCCTGCTGGTCACACCCCACGACCTGCTGCCGATTGCGCTGCCCGCACTGGCACTGGCGCTGTGGATGATTCTGTTTGCCCGGCCGCTGTCGGTGATCGTCGGCCTGCTGCCGTTCAAGGCCTTCCATGGTCGGGAAAAGGCGTTCATTTCCTGGGTCGGTCTGCGCGGCGCGGTGCCGATCATTCTGGCGGTGTTCCCGCTGATGGCCGGCCTGCCCAACGCCCAACTGTATTTCAACCTCGCGTTCTTTATCGTGCTGGTGTCGCTGCTGGTGCAGGGCACGAGTTTGCCGTGGGTCGCCAAACTGCTGAAGGTGACGGTGCCGCCGGAGCCTGCACCGATCTCCCGCTCCGCCCTGGAAGTCCACGTCACCAGCGAATGGGAACTGTTCGTTTATCGACTCGGTGCGGAAAAATGGTGCATCGGTTCGCCCCTGCGTGAACTGAAAATGCCCGAAGGCACCCGCATTGCCGCCCTGTTTCGTGGCCAGCAATTGCTCCATCCGTCGGGTAGTACGGTGCTGGAAGTCGATGATTTACTGTGTGTTATCGGCCATGAACACAACCTGCCAGCCCTCGGAAAACTCTTCAGCCAGGCGCCGCAACGGGGCCTCGATTTGCGTTTCTTCGGCGACTTCGTACTCGAAGGAGACGCCCAGCTGGCCGCGGTTGCCGCCCTGTATGGCCTGAAAGTCGAAGGCATCGACCCGGACATGTCCCTGGGCCACTTCATCGCCCAGAAAGTCGGTGGCGCGCCGGTGGTCGGCGACCAGGTGGAATGGAACAACACCATCTGGACCGTTGCCGTCATGGAGGGGAACAAGATCGGCAAAGTGGGCGTCAGATTCCCCGAAGGAAGTCGCCCGGGTCCGGGACTCTTCCTCTAAACTCCACTTCTCGTCAGCTTTTTGATCGGTCTCTATGTCAAGCCTGCGCACTATTTTCATCATGGCCCTGTTGGGCCTGAGCCTCTCCGTCGGCCCCTTGCAAGCCGCCGAACCGCCCACCCGCGAAGCCGTGCAGACGAGTCTGGACAAGATCGCCGACCGTAAACTGCCGGAGGCGGATCAAAAGGCTCTGCAGTCTGTCCTGCAAGGCACGCTGACCCAGCTCAACAACCAGCGCGATTACGAGCAGAAGCTGGTTGATCTCAAGCAACAGCTGAGCAGCGCGCCCAAGCAGACCATCGAGAACCAGCGTGAACTGACCCGCCTCAAGGCCACCAGTGTGGTGCCGGTGGCGCAACGGTTCGCCAAAGAGAACATTCAGCAGCTGGAGCAATTGCTCACCGAGCGTTCGACCCAGCAAAGCGATCTGCAAAAAGCCCTGGCCGACGCCAACAGCCTGATCATCACTGCCCAGACCCGTCCGGAGCGTGCGCAGGCGGAAATTTCCGCGAGCCAGACACGCATCCAGCAGATCAACAACATCCTCAAGACCGGCAAAGACGCCGGCAAGACCTTGAGTGCCGAGCATCGCGATCAACTCAACGCCGAACTCGCGGCGCTCAATGCCCTGATCCCGCTGCGTCGCCAGGAACTGGCCGGCAATACTCAGCTGCAAGACCTGGGCAACAGCCAGCATGACTTGTTGTCGGAAAGGTCCGACCGTCTGGATCGTGAGATTCAAGAACTGCAAAACCTGATCAATCAGAAACGTCTGGCGCAGTCTCAGGAAACGGTTACGCAACAGTCGATCGAAGCACAGAAGTCCGGCGGCAGTAGCCTGCTGGCGACCGAAAGCACGGCCAACCTGAAGCTCTCGGACTACCTGCTCAAAAGCACTGACCGCCTCAACGAAGTCACCCAGAAAAACCTGCAGACCAAGCAGCAACTCGACAGCGTGACCCAAAGCGACTCGGCTTTGGATGAGCAGATCAACGTGCTCAAAGGCAGCCTGCTGCTCTCCAAGATTCTTTACAAGCAGAAGCAAGCCCTGCCGCGCCTCAAGGTTGACCGCGACCTGGCCGACCAGATCGCCGACATTCGCCTCTATCAGTTCGAAGTCAGCCAGCAACGTGAATTGCTCAGCAACCCGGCCACCTACGTCGATAACCTGCTGTCGACCCAGCCTCCCGAGCAAGTGACCCCGCAGCTGCGCAAGAGCCTGCTGGAACTGGCCACCACCCGTGCCGACCTGCTGGAGCGTCTGAACCGGGAGCTGAGTGCGGTCCTCAACGAATCCATCACCCTGCAACTGAACCAGAAGCAATTGCTCAGCACCGCGCAAAGCCTGCGGGCCACGCTCGATGAACAGATGTTCTGGATTCCCAGCAACAAGCCGCTGGACCTGGAGTGGATCTACAGCGTGCCGGATCGCCTGGAGCGTCAGATCGATACGCTGCCCCTGGCCTCAAGCCTGAGCGAACTGACCGATGGCCTGACCCAGCGACCGCTGCTGTTCCTGCCGTTGGCACTGCTGATTGGTGCCCTGCTGTGGCGCCGCAAACAACTGTATTCACGACTGAACAAAGTTCACCAGGACATCGGCCACTTCAAGCGCGACAGCCAGTGGCACACGCCGCAGGCCATTCTGATCAACATCTTGCTGGCGATGCCGGTGTCCCTGGCCTTCGCGCTGTGCGGCCTGGCCCTGCAAATCGACGCCCGCGGGCAAAACGCCAACATGGGCGCAGCGCTGCTGCAAATGGCCCAGGCGTGGCTGGTGTTCTACACCGCCTACCGGATTCTGGCGCCGGGTGGCGTGGCCGAGCTGCATTTCCGCTGGGAAAAGCCTCAGGTCGAGTTCCTGCGCGGCTGGGTCCGCCGTCTCGGCATGGTCGTGATGGCTCTGGTGGCGGTGGTGGCGGTTGCCGAACTGCAACCGGCGGGACTGGCCGACGACGTGATCGGCATGCCCGTGGTGCTCACGTGCTACGCCTTGATGACCCTGCTGCTCAGCCGCTTGCTGATCAGCAGCCCGACCCACGAAAACGCCTCGTTGTTCCGCAAGATCGTGGGCTTCCTGTTCACCATCCTGCCCGTCGCGCTGTTTGTCGCCGTGTGCTTCGGCTACTACTACACCGCACTGAAACTCAGCGACCGTCTGATCAACACCCTGTATCTGCTGATGTTCTGGCTGGTGATCGAAGCCACTTTCGTCCGCGGCCTCAGCGTCGCGGCACGCCGTCTGGCCTACCAGCGCGCCCTGGCCAAACGTCAGGCTGCCAAAGAGGCCGGCGATGGCGAAGCGGTGATCGAAGAACCGACCATGGACATCGAAAAGGTCAATGAACAGTCCCTGCGCCTGATCCGTCTGGCGTTGCTCGGCGGGTTCATGGCGTTGCTGTACTGGGTCTGGGCCGACCTGATCACGGTGTTCTCGTACCTGGACAACATCACCCTCTACGAATACACCAGCGGCACCGGCGCCAACATGAGCATGGTGCCGATCAGCATCGGCGACATGCTCGGCGCGCTGATCATCATCGGCATCACCTTCGCCCTCGCCCGCAACTTGCCGGGCCTGCTGGAAGTGTTCGTGCTGTCCAAGCTCAACCTCGCCCAGGGCAGTGCCTACGCCACGACCACGCTGCTGTCCTATGTGATCGCCGGCGTCGGTTTCGTCTCGACGCTGTCGACCCTCGGCGTGAGCTGGGACAAGCTGCAATGGCTGGTGGCGGCCCTGTCGGTCGGCCTCGGCTTCGGCATGCAGGAGATCTTCGCCAACTTCATCTCCGGCATCATGATTCTGTTCGAGCGTCCGGTACGGATCGGCGACACTATCACCATCGGCAACCTGTCGGGCACGGTGAGCAAAATCCGCATTCGCGCCACGACCATCACCGACTTCGACCGCAAGGACATCATTGTCCCGAACAAGACGTTCATTACCGGGCAACTGATCAACTGGTCGCTGACCGACACCATTACCCGAGTGACGCTCAAGCTCGGCGTCGACTACGGTTCGGATCTCGATCTGGTGAAAGAACTGCTGCTGAAGGCTGCCCGCGATAACCCGCGTGTGCTGAAAGACCCCGAACCCCACGTGTACTTCCTGAACTTCGGCGAAAGCACCCTCGACCACGAGTTGCGCATGCACGTGCGCGACCTCGGCGACCGCAACCCG
Organism: Pseudomonas sp. Irchel s3b5; assembly: GCF_900187435.1. Taxonomy (NCBI): domain Bacteria; kingdom Pseudomonadati; phylum Pseudomonadota; class Gammaproteobacteria; order Pseudomonadales; family Pseudomonadaceae; genus Pseudomonas; species Pseudomonas sp. Irchel s3b5. The sequence continues at coordinate 22,739 of NZ_FYDY01000016.1, read as the reverse complement.
GTGCTCGACGAGGTCAACCGCTTCATCAACCGCGAGTTCAAGAAGCAGCACATCAACATCTCGTTCCGGCAGATGGAGGTCTACCTCAAGAACCTGCATGGCCAGGAATACAAGATGGTGCCGATCGAGCCGGAAGCGAAAACCATCGTGCCGATCACCGATGGCAAGTCGTCGCAGCAACCGCCGGCCGCCAAACTCGACTAACCGGTCTTTCCCCAGCAGAATGCTCGGACATTCTGCTGGAGCCGGCCCTTGAAAGCCCTCGACGAACTGACCTTCGATAATCGCTTCGACCGCCTGGGCGATACCTTTTCTGCCCACGTGCTGCCCGAGCCCATCGATAATCCACGCCTTGTGGTCGCGAGCCCTGCCGCCATGGCGTTGCTGGACCTCGACCCGGCCGTGGCCGAAACCCCGGAATTCGCCGAACTGTTCAGCGGCCACAAGCTCTGGGTCGACGCGGTGCCTCGGGCGATGGTCTATTCCGGGCATCAGTTCGGTTCGTACAACCCGCAACTGGGCGACGGTCGCGGCCTGTTGTTGGGCGAGGTGTACAACGAGGCGGGCGAACACTGGGACCTGCACCTCAAGGGCGCGGGCCAGACGCCGTTTTCACGCATGGGTGATGGTCGCGCCGTGCTGCGCTCCTCGATCCGCGAATTTCTTGCCTCCGAAGCCCTGCACGCGCTGAACATCCCGACCACCCGGGCGCTGTGCGTCATCGGTTCCGATACGCCGGTATGGCGCGAAAAGCAGGAGCGCGCCGCCATGGTCCTGCGCCTCGCGCCGAGCCATGTGCGTTTCGGCCACTTCGAGTATTTCTATTACACCAAGCGCCCCGAAAAGCAGAAAGAACTCGGCGAACATGTGCTGGCCATGCATTTCCCGGAATGCCTGGAGCAACCGGAACCGTACCTGGCGATGTTCCGCGAGATTGTCGAGCGCAATGCCGAACTCATCGCCAAGTGGCAGGCCTACGGTTTTTGTCACGGCGTGATGAACACCGACAATATGTCGATCCTCGGCATCACCTTCGACTTCGGTCCGTTCGCCTTCCTCGACGACTTCGACGCCAACTTCATCTGCAACCACTCCGATGATCAGGGCCGCTACTCCTTCAGCAACCAGGTGCCGATTGGCCAGTGGAACCTCAGCGCCCTCGCCCAGGCCCTGACGCCGTTCATCAGCGTCGAAGCCCTGCGCGAAACCCTCGGCCTGTACCTGCCGCTGTTCCAGGCCCATTACCTGGACCTGATGCGTCGCCGCCTCGGCTTGACCACCGCCGAAGACGAAGACCAGAAACTGTTGGAGCACTTGCTGCAACTGATGCAGAACAGCGGCGTGGATTACAGCCTGTTTTTCCGTCGTTTGGGTGAAAAGGCGCCCGAACAGGCCATTACCCACTTGCGTGATAACTTCGTCGACCTCAAGGGGTTCGATGCCTGGGGCGAGCTCTACGTCGCCCGTGTGGACCGTGAAGGCACGCTTGATCAAGAGCAGCGCCGCCAACGGATGGACGCGGTCAATCCGCTGTACATCCTGCGTAATTACCTGGCACAGAAAGCCATCGATGCAGCAGAGCGCGGCGACTACTCAGAGGTCCGCCGTCTGCACGCGGTGCTGAGCAAACCGTTCGAGGAGCAACCGGGGATGGAAAGTTATGCCGAGCGGCCGCCAGAGTGGGGCAAGCATCTGGAGATCAGTTGTTCTTCCTGAATCTGGTCAGATGAAGGTTTCAACCGACACACCAAATCGTTCGGCCAACCAGCGGATTTGCCGCAGGTTGAGCTGACGCTTGCCACTCAGAATTTCCGAAACAACCGATTGGGTACCAACACCGGGAAGGTCGCTCTGGGTCAGGCCATGTTCGCGCATCAAGTAGCCAAGAATATCGACCCCACCAGGCTTCGGCATAGGGTGATGCTTGTGATCCCATTCCTCAATCCAGTCACCGATGATATCTACCAGGCTCATAAGCGGATGGGACTCATCATCGCCGGTCATCTCGAGCAACTCGTCCAGCGCCTGCGCCAGCAAGTCATAGTCGTCTTCGTTTTTCGGTTTTCGAAGCAACGGCGAGACGAACTCCCAATGCTCCGCAGCTCTTTTGATCAGGACACTCATGCTCTTCCCTCCTTCCATTTTCCGCGGTCATATTCGCGGTGATCCATAAGGCCCTCATCGCCGCAAAATCCGAGGGTTTACTTCCTTTGACCAGTTGATACCAATGATCCAGTGCAGTAGCTGCTCTTGGCCATTTTGTTGCGGCTTCACGTATTCGTTTTTCGGTGATGACATGCATGCAACATCCTTATCGCATTCTGCTATGGGGAGTTAATCACAGATCAAAAATATCGCAAGATGCGATACCCACTACAAGACCAGTGGCCTGACTGAGTACGACTCAGCCTAGTTTTATCGCCGCTCCCCGCTCGATTGAAAATGTGAGCAGACGTCTCCAAATAGTGAGTAATCGGATTTTTAACAGGACCACCTACATGTCTAATCCACTTCTGATTCCCTGCCCCCACTGCAACGGCCTCAACCGCATCCCGGCCGAGCGCCTCAACGACCACCCGAAATGCGGGCGCTGCAAAGCCGAAGTCTTGCTGAACACGCCGTTTGAGTTGAAACAGGGCGACTACGCCAGCCAGATCAAGGGCGATCTGCCGCTGCTGGTGGATGTTTGGGCGGACTGGTGCGGGCCATGCAAGTCGTTTGCGCCGGTGTTCGAACAGGCGGCGGGGCAACTGGCGGGCAAGTGCCGGCTGGCCAAGCTGGACAGCGAAGCGAACCAGCAGTTGTCGGCGCAGCTGGGGATTCGCTCGATTCCGAGCCTGATCCTGTTCAAGAACGGCCGGGAAGTCGCACGCCAGAGCGGGGCCTTCCCGTTACCGCAGTTGATGAGCTGGTTGCGTAGCCAAGGGGTTTGACACCGATCTTTTGTGCCTCAGGCGTTTTCCAGCAGGTTATGCAGCTCCACAAATTGCTGGGTCAACTTGTGCCGCGGATCAAGATGGATCAGCGGTGTGTTCGCCTGGTGCGATTCACGCATGCGAACCGAGCTGCCCAGGTAAACGGGCAACACTGGCAGGCCTTCGGCGATCAGTTCGTCGAGGATCTGCTGGGGCAGGCTGGCGCGGGCCTGGAACTGATTGACGACGATGCCTTCGACTTCCAGGCCCTCATTGTGGTCTTCCTTCAATTCTTCGATTTCCGCCATCAGGCCGTACAACGCCTGTCGGGAGAAACTGTCGCAGTCGAATGGAATCAACACACGATCGGCGGCGATCAGTGCCGAAACTGCATAGAAGTTCAGCGCTGGCGGGGTATCCAGGTAAATCCGGTCGTAATCTTCACTTAGCTCTTCGAGCAACTTACGCAGCTTGTTGATCTTGTGCTTGGCTTCAAGCTTTGGCTGTAGATCCGCCAATTCAGCGGTCGCTGTAATGACGTGGAGGTTGTTGAACGGGGTTTCGTAGATGTCAACCTGATTTTTCTTGGAGAAAGGCCCGGACGACAGGGTCTGCTTGAAAAAATCGGCAATGCCCATCGGAATATCGTTACCGGTAAGCCCCGTCAGGTACTGGGTGGAGTTCGCCTGGGCATCGAGATCCACCAACAGGGTGCGAAAGCCCTCGCTGGCACTGACCGCTGCCAGATTGCAGGCAATGCTGGACTTGCCCACACCACCTTTCTGATTGAACACCACACGCCGCATGTCAAAACCTCCGTGTATCAAAGAATGACCGAGTGTAGTGGGCGACGGCATGGCTTCGCTACCTCGCTGGCATCGGGACTACACAGTCAACGGCCATCTCTTGCTGAAAAAGCGACGAGCGCCGACAGACGGGTCAGTAAAAATGCGAATAATTGGCAACTATTCAGTTTTTGCTCACTAAACGGTACATCTGTTTGAGCAAAACGTATCCAGCATTTGCTACACGTTCCCGGCACCGGGATAATGCGCACCAGTCGGCGTCCGGCGCCACGTAAGGCGAGTCGCGGTTTTCGACCCCTCACACGTCAGGAAGCCCATCAAGGGCGGGATTGTATGTCTGTGATCAACTTCAACATCGCCCAATGGCGCGCGTGGGCTCCAGGGCTCGAAAGCGTGAATGATTGGCAGGCATGGAGTCGCCAACCGGTCGTACTGCCATTGAGCGATGTGGCACCGGACGTCTCGTTCCTGCCGGCCATGCAGCGCCGACGCCTCAGTCGATTGGCGCGGATGGCGTTCAGCGTTGGCTGGCCATTGGCTGACGGTCACCAGGATCTGCCGCTGGTCTTTGTTTCCCGTCACGGAGAAACCCCGCGCACCTTCGATATTCTGAGCGACCTGGCCACCGAACAACCGCTGTCGCCAACCCAGTTCAGCCTCTCGGTGCATAATGCAATCATCGGTCTGTGGTCGATCATGCGCGGTGAAACCAGCGAGATGACCGCCCTCGCTGCCGCTGGCGACGGCCTTGAACACGGCATGCTGGAAGCAGCGGCGCTCCTGGCCGAAGGCGCTCCGGCAGTCTTGCTGGTGGTGACCGAGGAGCAACCACCCGCGGCCTATTCGGCCTGGATCGATGATGTGCCGTTCCCGTATGCCGTCGGCCTGTTGATCACACCCGGCCCTGACTGGCAGTTGACCCTGAACAGCCCTTCGGATGCGTTGTCAAAATCCCGCTGGCCCCACGCACTGAATCTGTTGCGTGCGCTACTCGACCAGCAAACCACCTGCCAACATGCCTGGAAAAATCGTGTATGGACCTGGCAACGCAACCCGTGACCGAAAAGAACCGCGACGCCTATTACTGGCGCCTGCTGGCGACCGCTGCGAGCTTTACCCTGTTCGGGTTGGGCGCGATGTGCCTGCGCGTGTTGGTTTTCCCGCTGTTGAGCTGCCTGCCGGGCGACGCCCAGACCCACCGGTTGCGTGCACGGCAAACCGTCAGCCGTTGCTTCTGGCTTTTCGTGCAGTTCATGGCCCGTTCCGGCGTACTGACCTACGATATCAAGGGTGCGGAAAAACTCGGGCGCCCGGGCCAGATGATCATTGCCAATCACCCGTCGCTGATCGACGTGGTGTTCCTGATCGGGCTGGTGGGGCACTCCAACTGCGTGGTCAAGCAAAGCCTGTGGGAGAACCCCTTCACGCGTGGCCCGCTGCGCCGCACCGATTACATCAGCAATGATGGCAGTATGGACATGCTCGATACCGCTGCCGATGCGCTGAAAAACGGCCAGACCCTGATCATTTTCCCCGAAGGTACCCGGACGCAACCTGGACAGACCCCCGCCTTTCATCGGGGGGGTGCGGCAATTGCCCTGCGCGGTGCGAAAATCCTCACCCCCGTGGTGATCAAGGTCAGCCCGACGACTTTGACCAAGGCCGAACCCTGGTACCGCATACCCAAGCGGCGCGTGCACTTCAGTTTCCGTGTCGGGGCCGATATAGATCCACAGGCCTTCGCCGTGCAGGGGCCAGCGCCTCAGGCCTCGCGCAAGCTCAACGATCATCTACATTCTTACTTTATCAAGGAGCTCGCCGAAGATGAGCAATCTGCACACTAAGAACCTGGTGCTGGAAATAAAAGACCTGATCATCGACGCCCTGGGTCTCGAAGACATCAGTGCCGACGACATCGGCGATGAGCAAACGCTGTTCGGCGAAGGCCTGGGCCTGGACTCGGTAGACGCCCTGGAACTCGGCCTGGCCATCCAGAAAAAATACGGCATCAAAATCGATGCAGACGCCAAGGACACGCGTAATCACTTCAGCAACGTGGCGAGCCTTGCGGCGTTCGTCACCGCAAAACAGGCAGCTTGAGACCGGACCATGCAAACTCGTGAAGACATTTTCAACACCTTGCGCGATGCCTTGGTCGAGCTGTTCGAACTGGACCCCGAGCGCGTAAGTCTCGAATCCAACCTGTATCAGGATCTGGAAATCGACAGCATTGACGCGGTCGACCTGATCGATCACATCAAACGCCAGACCGGCAAGAAAATCGCCGCCGAAGAGTTCAAATCGGTGCGTACCGTCAGCGACGTGGTCGAGGCGGTCTACCGTCTGGTTCAACCGGCCGCATGAGCCGACTGATCGGCCTGGGCCTGCTGCTGGCAGGCCTGCTGTACCCCTTTGCGGTGTATTTCGGCATGGAGCACTTCGCGCCGTGGCAGTTCGCGCTGCTGCTGGGCAGCCTGTGGCTGGCGCGCGCGCTGACCGGACGGCGACGCCCCGACAGCCTGTGGATGGCCGCGGTGGCCATCGTGTTCTGTCTGTTGCTGGCGCTGTTCGACAGCCCGGAGTTGCTGCGTTGGTATCCGGTGCTGATCAGCGGATTCATGCTGGGGCTGTTCGGCCTGAGCCTTAAATTCGGCCCGCCGATGGTGGAACGCCTGGCCCGTCTGCGTGAACCGCAGTTACCGGCCAAGGCCATTCGTTATACCCGCCAGGTGACCATCGCCTGGAGTGTGTTTTTTCTCTGCAACGGTTTGTGCGCCGCCGCCCTGACACTGTGGGCACCGCTGAGCTGGTGGATGTTGTACACCGGTCTGATTTCCTACGGATTGATAGGCCTGATGTTTGCCATTGAATGGCTGATACGCAAACGGGTACGAGGCCACCCATGAATTGGATAAAACTTGAGCACCTGTTGCTCAAGGCGCAACCGGAGCGTGCCGTAACGGCCGGTCCGGCACTGGATCATGCCCAACTGTGCGACCGGGCGTTGCGCCTGGCCGGCGGCCTGCAAGCCCAAGGCGTGCGGCAGATGGCCGTGCACCTTGAGGATGCCGCCGATCTGGCGGTTGCGTTGCTCGGCGCCTGGCGCGCCGGGGTCAGCGTGTTGCTGCCTGCCGACCTGCAACCGCAGACCCGCCAACGCTGGTCGAATGACGTCGACCTGTGGCTGACCGATCAAACCGGCGATGCGCACCTGAGCGAGTATCGCCATCCGCCATTGGAAGGCGCCGCATTGGATCTCGATCACTGTCGGCTCAACCTGTGCACCTCCGGTTCCAGTGGCGAGCCCAAGCGCATCGAAAAGAACCTGCGCCAACTGGCCAATGAAGTCGATGCCCTGGAACAGTTGTGGGGAACGGACCTGGGGCCGGCGTGCATCATCGGCAGCGTTGCCACTCAGCACATCTACGGCCTGCTGTTTCGGGTGCTGTGGCCGCTGTGTGCCGGGCGCCCGTTCGTGCGTCGGCAACTGGCCTTTCCGGAAGATTTACAGCGTGCCAGCCGAGAACACCCAGCCTTTGCCTGGGTCGCCAGCCCGGCGCTGCTCAAACGCATGGGCGACAACCTCGACTGGCCGGCCCTGAGCGCGGTGCGTCGGGTGTTTTCTTCCGGCGGCGCCTTGCCGGCCGAGGCCGCACAGAGCCTGCACGAACGCCTGGGACAATGGCCGACGGAAATCTTCGGCAGCTCGGAAACCGGCGGTATCGCCTGGCGCCAAGCCTCGGAGCTCTGGCGGCCCTTCACCGACGTTGTGTTGAGCCAGGACAGCGACGGCGCGCTGCTGATTGCCTCGCCGTACTTGCCACATGGCCATGTCGAACACACCGCCGACTCCGCGAGAGTCGCCGCGGATGGCCGGTTCGAATTGCTCGGAAGACTGGACCGGATCGTCAAACTGGAAGAAAAACGTATCTCGCTGCCAATGCTGGAACAGGCACTCATGACTCATGCCTGGGTCGCCGAAGCGCGCCTTGGCGTGGTCCAGGAAAAACGTGCCTCGCTGGGTGCCTTGCTGGTGCTGACTGAAACGGGCCTGCATGCCCTGCGCAATCAGGGCCGACGCACCCTCACCGAACAATTGCGCCAGCACCTGAGCCTGCATTGTGAGGCGCTCGCCTTGCCACGGCGTTGGCGCTTGCTGCGGCAACTGCCGCTGAACGCCCAAGGCAAACTGCCTCAGGCCGACGTCGACGCCTTGCTGCTGGCACCACGGCCCAAGGCTCCGCAAGTGCTGGCGCAAACCGAAACCGATGGCGAGTGGAGCCTGCAACTGGCCGTGCCACCGGACCTGGCCTACTTCAGCGGTCACTTCCCCACCGCGCCGGTTCTGCCCGGTGTGGTGCAGGTGGAGTGGGCGTTGAACCTGGGCCAGCAATTGATGAACCTGCCGGAAAAATTCGCCGGCATGGAAGTGCTGAAGTTTCAGCAACTGGTACGTCCCGGCGATGAAATCCAGCTGCACCTGCGTTACGACCCGACCCGGGGCAAATTGTATTTCGCCTATCGCAACGAGACCGCAACCTGCTCCAGCGGGCGGATCTTGCTGGAGGCTTTGAATGCATAACCTGTGGCGAGGGAGCTTGCTCCCGCTGGGCTGCGAAGCAGACCCAAAACCATCTCGCACCGGCGTCATGGCGAGTGCTTCGCACTCGAACGGGAGCAAGCTCCCTCGCCACAAAAGTGTTGTAGAGGTTTCGGTCCATGCATAGCCCCTGCGCCGTCATCCCGGTCTACAACCACGAAACCGCCATCACCACCGTGGTCGATGCACTGATCGCCTGCAACCTGCCCTGCATTCTGGTGGACGATGCCAGCAGCCCGGCCTGTGCCCGGGTGCTCGATCGATTGGCCCGGCGCGAGATGGTGTACCTGATCCGCCTGGCCACCAATCAGGGCAAGGGCGCCGCGGTGATGACCGGTCTGCGTGAAGCCTCGCGCCTGGGTTTCAGCCATGCCCTGCAAGTGGACGCCGATGGCCAGCACGACCTGCAAGACGTGCGACGGTTTATCGAACTGTCACGCGCCCATCCGCAAGCGGTCATCTGCGGCTACCCGCAATACGATGACAGCGTGCCCAAAGGCCGGTTGTACGCCCGCTACCTGACCCACGTCATGGTCTGGATCAACACCCTGTCGCTGCAGATCCGCGACTCCATGTGCGGCTTTCGGGTTTACCCGCTGCCGCCGGCTCTGAAGCTGATCGACTCGGCGAAGATCGGCAAGCGCATGGATTTCGATTCGGACATTCTGGTGCGCCTGGCCTGGCGCAATCAGCCGATGCAGTGGCTGAAAACCAAAGTTCACTACCCGCTGGACGGTGTTTCGCACTTCCGCATGTTCCACGACAACGTGCTGATCACGAGCATGCACACCCGGCTGTTCTTCGGCATGTTGTTGCGCTCGCCAGTGATCCTCTGGCGGCGGTGGCGACCATGACGCCAGACAATCAGCATTGGGCCGACCGCGAAGAGCGCGGCAGTTTCTGGCTGATGAAGCTCACCGCGTTTGCCGCCAGGGTTCTCGGTCGCCGACTGTTGAGCCCGCTGCTGTACGGTATCGTCTTGTACTTTTTCCTGTTCGGCCGCAGCGCCCGCCACAGTGCCTGGCAATACCAGCAACGGCTCGCCGACTGGAGCGGTCGCAGAGAATTGCGGCCTAGCCATTGGCGCGTATTTAGCCAGTTCATGGCCTTCGCCGATTCCATGCTCGACAAACTCGACGTGTGGAACGGCAAGCTGAGCATCGAGCAGATCGAAATCATCGACCCGGCGCTGCTGCGCAATCAGTTGCGCGGCACACGCGGGCAGATGCTGGTGGGCGCGCACCTGGGCAATCTGGAAGTCTGCCGGGCGCTGGCGGAAATCGGCGAAAGGGTCACGATGAACGTGCTGGTGCACACCAAGCACGCCGAGCAGTTCAACCGTTTGCTGGGCGAAGCCGGGGCGACCCATTTGCGCCTGATTCAGGTCAGCGAACTGAACCCGGTCATCATGCTGCAACTGCACGAACGCCTGGAGCGCGGCGAATGGCTGGCGATTGCCGGCGACCGCGTACCGCTGCATGGCGGGCGCAGCGTGACCGTGGACTTCCTCGGCCACCCGGCAAAATTCCCCCAAGGCCCGTGGCTGTTGGCCGGTTTATTGAAATGTCCGGTCAATCTGTTGATGTGCCTGAAGAAGCCCGACGGCGGCTATCGCCTGACGATTGAGCCGTTCGCCGAGGCGATCATCTGGAAACGCAGCGATCGCGAGCAGGTCATTCATCAGTGGGCTTCGCGCTATGCCGAACGACTGAGTCACTATTGCCTCGAAGCCCCCCGACAATGGTTCAACTTTTACCCTTTCTGGAAGACCGATGACGACGCCAACGCTTGAGCCGGTAACCTTCGGCGAACGCCCTTTGCGCATCGAAGATGTGTTGGCCCTGGCCAACCGCAAGGTGCCGACACAGTTGCAGCGCGATCCCGCCTACCGCGAACGCATTGCCAAGGGTGCGCGATTCCTCGATTCCCTGTTGGACAAGGAAGGCGTGATCTACGGCGTGACCACCGGCTACGGCGATTCTTGCGTGGTTGCGGTGCCGCTGCATCACGTCGAGGCACTGCCACGTCATCTGTACACCTTCCACGGCTGCGGACTGGGCAAGTTGCTCGACGCCCAGGCCACCCGCGCCGTGCTGGCGGCGCGTTTGCAGTCGCTGTGCCACGGCGTGTCCGGGGTGCGTGTGGAACTGCTGGAACGCCTGCAAGCGTTCCTTGAACACGACATTCTGCCGCTGATCCCGGAAGAAGGCTCGGTGGGCGCCAGCGGCGATCTGACGCCGTTGTCGTACGTCGCCGCGACCTTGTCCGGCGAACGCGAAGTGATGTTCCGTGGCGAGCGCCGGCAAGCCGCCGATGTGCACCGCGAACTCGGCTGGCAACCGCTGGTGCTGCGCCCGAAAGAAGCGCTGGCATTGATGAACGGCACCGCCGTGATGACCGGCCTCGCCTGCCTGGCCTATGCCCGCGCCGATTACCTGCTGCAACTGGCCACGCGTATCACGGCGCTGAACGTGGTCGCCCTGCAAGGCAATCCCGAGCACTTCGACGAGCGCCTGTTCGCCGCCAAACCGCACCCGGGGCAGATGCAAGTCGCCGCGTGGCTGCGCAAGGATCTGGCGATCGACGCACCGACCGCGCCGCTGCATCGCCTGCAAGACCGTTACTCCCTGCGTTGCGCACCGCATGTGCTCGGCGTGTTGGCCGACAGCCTGAACTGGCTGCGTTCGTTCATTGAGATTGAACTCAACAGTGCCAACGACAACCCGATCATCGATGCCGAAGCCGAGCGTGTCTTGCACGGCGGGCACTTCTACGGCGGGCACATCGCGTTCGCCATGGACAGCCTGAAAAACCTCGTGGCCAACGTCGCCGACCTGCTGGATCGACAACTGGCGCTGCTGGTGGACGAGCGCTACAACCACGGTTTGCCGAGCAACCTGTCCGGCGCCAGCGCCGAGCGGGCAATGCTCAACCATGGTTTCAAAGCGGTACAGATCGGCACCAGCGCCTGGACCGCCGAAGCCTTGAAGAACACCATGCCCGCTAGCGTTTTCTCGCGTTCCACCGAGTGCCACAACCAGGACAAGGTGAGCATGGGCACCATCGCCGCCCGCGATGCCATCCGCGTGCTGGAGCTGACCGAACAGGTCGCCGCGGCAACATTACTGGCGGCCAATCAGGGTGTCTGGCTGCGCGGTCAGGCCGAAGACGCTCGACCGTTGCCACCCGCCCTCGCCGCCATGCACGAAGCATTGGCCGACGATTTCCCACCGGTCATCGAAGACCGTGCGCTGGAAGGCGAATTGCGCCTGTGCCTGCAACGCATCGCCGAACAACACTGGAGGCTGCATGCGTAGCAAGGGAGTGCTTCACACCGACACGGAAATCCTCGTGCCGTTTTTCGACGTCGACAGCATGCATGTGGTCTGGCACGGCCATTATGTGAAATATCTGGAAGTCGCCCGTTGCGCGCTGCTGGACAGGATCGGTCATAACTACACGGTGATGAACGACTCGGGCTTCGCTTGGCCGGTGATCGACCTGCAATTGCGCTACGTGCGCGGCGCCGTGTTCGGCCAGAAGCTGAATGTGCGCGCCAGCCTCGTGGAGTGGGAGAACCGTTTGAAGATCAATTACCTGATCACGGATCTGGTCACCGGCGAACGCCTGACCCGCGCTGTCTCGGTGCAGGTCGCCGTCGAGATCGCCAGCCGCGAGATGCAACTGGCCTCGCCAAAGGTGTTTGTCGAAGCCGTAGAGAGAGCTCTGCGATGATTTTCAGCCCTCCCCGTTCCCTTGTAGGAGCAAGCTTGCTCGCGATGGACGTCAACGATGACGCAGGGCACCTGACACTGCGCGGCGCTCTCAGGTCTTTCGCGAGCAAGCTCGCTCCTGCAGTGTTCTGCGTATTGTTGGGCATACCCGGACTGGCCCACGCATTCGACCTGCAGCAGCTGAGCGATCAACTGGCCAAGCCCGATGTCATCCACGGCAGCTTCATTCAGGAAAAGCACCTGCGTGCCCTGCCCCAACCGCTGACCAGCAAGGGCACCTTCGTCCTGGCGAAAAACCACGGTTTGTTGTGGCTGCTGAAAACGCCGCTGCAACAGGATTACCGCATCACCGCCCAAGGCATTGCCCGGCGTGATGTCCATGGTTGGCAGATGCTGCCGGGCAAGAGCGCCGGTGCCGAGCAGAACCGTTTGTTCCTCGCCGTGTTGCAAGGCGACAGCACAGGACTGCAACGGGATTTCGAGTTGTCCTTGAGTGGCGACGCACAGAACTGGCAACTGACACTGGTACCGCGCTCGATGCTGCTCAAGCAGGTGTTCAATCAGATCAACATCACGGGCAGTGATCTGGTGCACAGCATCGAACTGCTGGAAACCCAGGGCGACAGCACCTTGTTGCGCATGCAGGACAGCACCAGCGCCCAACCGTTGAGCGACGCGGAGCAACATGACTTTGCCGAGTGAACGCAGACTGCCGTGGCTGTTTCTTCTCCTGCTGCTGGCCGTGCTGGCGCTCGCCGGTTGGCAATGGCGTGACGGTGCGCCGCTGTCGGCCAACCTGATGGAACTGGTGCCCGGTACGGCACCGGATGCGCTGGAACAGCGCGCCGAACAACGCATGCAAGCGCCGTTGAACCGCGAGATGCTGGTGCTGGTCGGCCACAAGAATCGTGAACAAGCCATCAGCATGGCGCAGAAGCTGGGCGATCAGTGGCAAGCCAGCGGCTTGTTCGAAAAGGTCCAGTGGAACCTGCAAGCCGACCTCCCGGCACTGCGCACGCAACTGCTGCAAGGTCGATTGGCGATGCTCTCGACCGAAGATCGTCAGCAACTGGTCGAACACCCTGACGTTTTTATCCAGCAACGGGTGCAAGCGCTTTTCGACCCCTTCACCGGTTTCACCTTGGTGTCCAGCCAGGATGACTGGCTGGGCCTGACCGGGCGCATCCAGAACAGCCAGCCGCAACGCGGTTCGGTGCAACTGGACATCGGCAGCGGCGCCTTGATAGCTGATGCCGACGGTAAAAGCTGGGTGCTGCTGCGAGCGCGCACCGCTGGCAACGCCTTCGACATGAACCTGCCGCTGCAAGTGGCTGACCTGCTGCAGCACAGTCGCGAAGAGGCCGCCCAGGCCGACGTGCAACTGTTGGCCGCCAGCGGTCTGCTGTACGCGGCCAGCGGCCAGCGACAGGCTTCGCGGGAGATGACCTGGGTCGGCGGCGGTGCCACCGTCGGGATCCTGCTGTTACTGCTGTTGGCTTTCCGTCGTTGGCGCGTCTTGCTGGCGTTTATTCCGGTGCTGGTGGGCATGCTTTTCGGTGCGGTGGCCTGCGTGGCGCTGTTCGGCCACATGCACGTGATGACGCTGGTATTGGGCTCAAGCCTGATCGGCGTCGCCGTCGATTACCCGCTGCATTACCTGTCCAAGAGCTGGAGCCTGAAACCCTGGCACAGCTGGCCGGCGCTGCGCCTGACGTTGCCCGGGCTGACCCTGAGCCTGATCACCAGCGCCATCGGCTACCTGGCCCTGGCCTGGACGCCGTTCCCGGCATTGACCCAGATTGCCGTGTTCTCCGCTGCCGGCCTGCTCGGCGCCTATTTGTCCGCGGTATGCCTGCTGCCCGCGCTGCTCAAAGGTGTAGAACTGCGCCCGGCCGATTGGCCATTACGCATTTGTGAGTATCTGTTGAGCTGCCGTGAAGCGCTGCTCAAGCACCTCAAGACGCCGGTGTTGCTGGCGCTGCTGATCGCCTTCTGCGTAGGCGGAGTGCTGCAACTCGACAGCAGGAACGACATCCGCCAATGGATCAGCGCACCGCAATCATTGACTGACGAAGCGCGGACCATCGCGCAAATAACCGGTTTTCAACCCACCAGTCAGTTCTTCCTGGTACGCGCCGCCAATCAGCAGCAACTGCTCGAACGCTCAAGCGCCCTGAGCGAACGCCTGGATCAATTGACCGGTCTGGACAAACTTCAGGGTTATCTGTCGCTCAACCAACTGGTCAGCCCGCCGAACGAACAGCAGCAAGTGCGCGATGCACTGAACAAACTGCCGCAGTTCTGGCAGCCGTTGATCGATGTCGGTGTGCCGGTCGAGGCACTTCAGGCCGAATTGGCTACGTTGCAATCGCTGCCCGCCGAAGACATCGACACAGCACTCACCGGCCCATTGGCCGAGCCTTATCGCACCCTGTGGCTGGGGCCGACGGATGACGGCGTCGCAGCCATCGTCAGCCTGCAAGGCGTGAGCAACCCGACCTTGCTGAAAGTCCAGGCTGAGGATCTACCGGGCGTGGTGCTCGTGGATCGACTGGGCGAGTTGAACAGCGTCTTCGCCGCCACCCAGATCAGCGCCGCCGAACTGAAGCTCGCCTCCTGCGTGTTGATCGTGCTGGTGCTGATCCTGCCGTTCGGTTTCGGCGGTGCATTACGCATCGTCTCCCTGCCTCTGCTGGCAGCGTTGTGCAGCCTCGCCAGCCTCGGTTGGCTGGGGCAACCGCTGACCCTGTTCAGCCTGTTCGGTCTGCTGCTGGTGACGGCGATCAGCGTCGACTACGCCATCCTCATGCGCGAACAGGTCGGTGGCGCTGCCGTGAGCCTGTTGGGGACCTTGTTGGCGGCGGTCACCACCTGGCTGTCGTTCGGTTTGCTGGCGGTGTCGAGCACCCCGGCGGTGAGCAATTTCGGGCTGTCGGTGAGCCTGGGTCTGGTCTTCAGTTTCCTGCTCGCCCCTTGGGCCGGTCGCCAGTTGCATGCCGCGTCCGTCGTGGAGACGGCAGCGTGATGGTGATTCTGTTCTGGGCGATGGCCCTGGCGTTGTTCGCCGTGGCGACTCGCGTCGGGCGTCATTTCGGCCTGATTCCGATTGTCAGCCAGTTGCTGTTGGCGACCCTTGGCCTGCCGCTGTTGATGTACTTCTGGATCGAACCGCAATGGCAACTGAGCGGTGCGGCACTGGTGTCGCCGGACTGGTTGAAAAACCTCTACAGCCTGAGCTTCGCCCTGTTGCTGGGTTACATCCTCAGCGATGTGATCGACCTGCAACTGGACCGCCAGAGCCTGAAAATCGCCTTGCCGAGCTTCTGCATTCCATTTGCCTGCGGCCTGGTCACGGCGATCTGGCTACTGCCACCACAACCCTGGATCAGTTCATTGGCGATCGGATTGTTGTTCGCCATTACCGCCATCCCGGTGTTGTATCTGTACCTGCAACACATCGACTACCCGCCCGCCGCGACCCGACGGTTGGTGCAAACCGCGATCCTCATCGACCTCGCCTGCTGGACCGTGTTCGGCATCGCCCAGGGCAGCCTGCAGCTGAGCAGTTTGTTGCTGCCCCTGGCCGGCGCTTGCCTGCCGGTGCTGCTGCGCCTGCTGGGCTTGCGTCAGGCGTGGCTGTACAGCGGATGCTTTTTTGCGCTGCTGATGGTGGCCGAGCACTTCAAGCTCAATGCGCTGATTTTCGGCATCGGTTATGTGCTGATCATGGCCGCACTGAAGGCGCCTCTAATCCTGCCGATTCCACTGCTGTGGATGAGCCGTTTGCAGACGTACTTCGCCATTCCGCTGATCCTCACGTTCGGCATCGTGCAGATCAACGTGCACAGCGCCCTGGACAGCCTTGGCTGGATTCAACTGATGGCATTGCTGCTGCTGCCGATCACCAGCAAACTGCTGGGCAACTGGCTCGGCCTCGGTTGGGCCGGCGCCTCGTTCAGTGGTGCCAGCCGCTGGCGGGAAAGCGTATTGCTGAACATTCGCGGCTTGAGCGAAATTGTCTTCCTCAACCTGCTGCTCCAACAACAACTCATCAGCCCGCCGCTGTACTTCGCGCTGATGTTGATGGGCTTGATCGCTACATTGCTGCCGGCCCTGACCGGCATGCACCGAATCCCGTTGAAAGCCGCCGCGCCGGCAAGGAGCC
This sequence comes from Pseudomonas sp. Irchel s3b5, assembly GCF_900187435.1. Taxonomy (NCBI): domain Bacteria; kingdom Pseudomonadati; phylum Pseudomonadota; class Gammaproteobacteria; order Pseudomonadales; family Pseudomonadaceae; genus Pseudomonas; species Pseudomonas sp. Irchel s3b5. The sequence goes on along the minus strand of NZ_FYDY01000016.1, from coordinate 6,519 downwards.
CAAATGCCAACCGTTGAAATGCAACGCCGCCAGGTCGTAGTGATCGGTGCCGGCCCTTCCGGCGCCATCGCCGCCGCACTGCTCAAGCGCAAAGGTCACGATGTACTGGTGATTGAGCGCCAGCATTTTCCGCGCTTTTCCATCGGCGAGAGCCTGTTGGCCCACTGCCTGGACTTCGTCGAAGAAGCGGGCATGCTCGACGCCGTCAACGCCGCCGGTTTCCAGGTGAAAACCGGTGCTGCGTTCGCCTGGGGCGAGCGCTACAGCGCCTTCGATTTCAGCGACACCTTCACCCAGGGCAAACCAACGACGTTCCAGGTTCAGCGTGCGGATTTCGACAAGTTGCTGGCCGATCAGGCCGCGCTGCAAGGCGTGGAAATTCGTTACGGCGAGGCCATCGTCAGCGTCGACATCAAGGGCGCCAAGCCGCAACTTGGCGTACGCCGCGAAGACGGCAGCGAATACACCATCGAAGCCGAGTTCATGCTCGACGCCAGCGGCTACGGGCGCGTCCTGCCGCGTTTGCTCGAGCTTGAGGCACCCTCGAACTTCCCGGTGCGCCAGGCCGTGTTCACCCACGTCGAAGACTGCATCGACAGCCCGGACTTCGACCGCACCAAGATTCTCATCACCACCCACCCGACAAAACGCGATGTGTGGTTCTGGACCATTCCGTTCAGCAACGGGCGCTGCTCGATTGGCGTGGTCGCCGCCGAGGAACATTTCGAAGGTCGCACCGACAACCTCGACGACTGCCTGCGCGGTTTCATTGCCGAGACGCCAAGCCTGGCCGGCGTGTTGAACAACGCCGTGTGGGACACCGAAGCCCGAACCATTGGCGGCTACTCGGCCAACGTCAAAAGCTTACATGGCCCGGGTTTCGCGCTGCTGGGTAACGCGGCGGAGTTCCTTGACCCGGTCTTCTCCTCGGGTGTCACCATCGCCATGCGTTCGGCCAGCATGGCCGCCGCAGTGCTGCACCGTCAGCTGCAAGGCGAAAGCGTTGACTGGCAGACCGAGTTCGCCGATCCGCTCAAGCGCGGCGTCGACACGTTCCGCTGCTACGTCGAAGGCTGGTACGCCGGGACCTTCCAGGACGTCATCTACCATGAGGGCGGCTCAGCGGAAATCCGCCGGATGATCTGCTCCATTCTCGCCGGGTATGCCTGGGACGAACGCAATCCGTTCGTCAGCGAAGCCAAGCGCCGCTTGAAGGTTATTTCGGCGCTCTGTGCAAGAGAGGAGACATGAGCTTTCCGAGCGACTGCGGTGGGTCAGCTAAGATTAATATTGAATGCCTCACCACCCTCGCGAACAAGCTCGCTCCCACGGGGATGACGGGCTGTCTGCGATGGCTGCTGGTCGCGACGACCCTGTTGCTGAGCGCCTGCGCCAGCCGTGCGCCGCTGCCCGAGCAAAACCCGAACCTTGCGCTGCCCATGCAACTGCATATCCAGCGCTTGCAGGCTGACCAGCGCCAGGATTGGGTATTGGTGATCCAGCGTGAAGACCAAGGCATTCGCTGGTCGATGATGGACCTGTTGGGCATTCCTCAGGCCCGCCAGAAACTGATCGATAAACACTGGGAATCCGACGGGTTTTTGCCACCCAATCCGGAAGCCCGGGAGCTGTTCGCAGCGTTGCTGTTTGCACTGACGCCGAACGATGAACTGGCCGCCAATTATCCTGGCGCCTGGCAGCACGGCACACAACGGTCCTTGCCCGAGCGCTGGGACATCCGCTACGCACAACCGCAGAATTTTCAATTGCAGCTACCGAAAGGTCCGACCTACCAAGTCACTCCACTGAGCGGTGACGCGCCATGACCACCTACCTCAATGCCCTCGGGGTGGTCTGCGCCTTGGGCCGCAACAAACAGGAAGTCGCACAAAACCTGTTTGCCGGCGACTGCTCCGGCATGGTCGATGAGGCTGGATGGGTACGCGAGCGGTCATTGCCGGTCGGTGCGGTCCGAGGCGAATTGGTGCCAATTCCAGACGACATGTCGCTGCATCGCAGCCGCAACAATCAGTTGCTGCTGGAAGCCGCGCTGCAAATCCGCCCGGACATCGACAGTGCAATTCAGACCTACGGCCACCACCGCGTCGGTGTGGTGCTGGGCACCAGCACCTCGGGCATCCACGAGGCCAGCCAGGGCCTGACCCATTACATCCACGAAAAACAGTTCCCGGCTGAGTATGACTATCAGCAGCAGGAACTCGCGGCCCCGGCGAATTTTCTCGCCGACTGGCTGCAACTGAGCGGTCCTGCCTATGTCATTTCCACAGCGTGCACCTCCAGCGCCCGTGCGTTGATGAGCGCCCAGCGCCTGCTGGACCTCGGCGTGTGCGATGCGGTGCTGTGCGGAGGCGTCGATACCCTGTGCGAGCTGACGCTCAATGGTTTTTCGGCACTGGAGGCGGTCTCGGGGCAACGCTGCAATCCGTTCTCGGTGAACCGCAACGGCATCAACATCGGCGAAGCAGCGGCGCTGTTTGTGATGAGCCGACAGGCTGGCGATGCACCATCAATTGCCTTGCTTGGCAGCGGCGCCAGCTCCGATGCACACCACATTTCCGCCCCCGAACCCACGGGCCGTGGCGCCTTGCAGGCGATGAACAAAGCCTTGAGCCGTGCGCACCTGAAGCCGCAGCAGATCAACTACCTCAACCTTCACGGCACGGCCACCCAGCACAACGACGCCATGGAAAGCCAGGCGGTCGCGACGCTGTTCCCCGAAGGCGTGCCTTGTTCTTCCACCAAACCCATGACTGGCCACACCCTCGGCGCCGCCGGTGCGCTGGAAGCCGCGTTCTGCTGGTTGAGCCTGAGCCCGGTCAATGTCGATCACGTTCTGCCGCCCCATCTCTGGGACGGTCAGCCGGATCCCCAGTTACCCGCGCTGAATTGGGTGACCCCGGCCGCTCGCCTGGCGTCCATTGCTCCGCGCTACCTGATGAGCAATTCCTTCGCTTTCGGGGGCAACAACGTCAGCCTGATTATCGGAGACGCCCCATGATTGACTGGCCGCTCGCCGAACTGCTGCCCCACGGCGGCGACATGATCCTCATCGAGCAGATCCTGGCGTTCGATGAAGAGCAGATTCACACCCGTCTTACCGTCAGACCCAACGGCCTGTTCAGTCGCCCCGACGGCAGCATGCCGGCATGGGTCGGCATTGAACTGATGGCCCAGAGCGTCGCTGCGTTCGCCGGTTGCCATGCGCGCCAGCGCGGTGATGACGTGGAAATGGGGTTCTTGCTCGGCAGCCGCAAATTCGAGAGCAACGTCGAAAATTTCCCGGCGGGCACCGAGCTGACCATCCATGGCATCCGCTCCCTGGAAGACGAAAACGGCATGGGCGTGTTCGAATGCCATATCAACGGCACGGGCATTCACGTGACAGCTCGTCTGAACGTGTATCGCCCGCCCCACGCGGCTCAATATCTTCATGAATCCCAGGAATCCAGTGATGACTGAATCCGTACTGGTCACCGGTTCCAGCCGTGGTATCGGCCGCGCCATCGCCTTGCGCCTGGCCCAGGCCGGGCATGACATCGTGCTGCATTGCCGTAGCGGCGTGGCCGATGCGCAAGCCGTCCAGGCCGAAATCGAAGCCGTGGGGCGCCAGGTGCGCATCCTGCAATTCGACGTGTCCGACCGCGCCAGCTGCAAAGCCATCCTTGAAGCGGACGTGGAAGCCCACGGCGCCTATTACGGCGTGGTGCTCAATGCCGGCCTGACCCGCGACGGTGCTTTTCCGGCGCTGAGCGAGGATGATTGGGATGTGGTGATGCGCACCAATCTCGACGGTTTCTACAACGTGCTGCACCCGGTGATGATGCCGATGATTCGCCGCCGCGCACCGGGGCGGATCGTCTGCATCACCTCGGTGTCCGGGCTGATCGGCAACCGTGGCCAGGTCAACTACAGCGCCTCCAAGGCCGGGTTGATCGGTGCAGCGAAGGCATTGGCGATTGAGTTGGGCAAGCGCAAAATCACCGTTAACTGTGTCGCCCCCGGCCTGATCGACACAGCCATGCTCGACGAAAACGTGCCGGTGGAAGAACTGATGAAAATGATCCCCGCACAGCGCATGGGCACCCCTGAAGAAGTGGCCGGCGCGGTGAATTTCCTGATGTCGGCGGAAGCCTCGTACATCACCCGGCAAGTTCTGGCCGTCAACGGAGGCCTGTGCTGATGAAGCGCGTCGTCGTCACCGGCATGGCCGGTATCACCTCACTGGGCAGCGACTGGGCGACCATCGTCGGCAACTTCGCGGCCAACCGCAGCGGCATCCGCCGGATGCACGAGTGGGACCGCTTCACCGAACTCAACACACGCCTGGCCGGCCCGATCGATGACTTCACGGTGCCAAGCCACTGGACCCGCAAACAGCTGCGCAGCATGGGCCGGGTATCACGGCTGGCCGTCGGCGCATCGGAACTGGCATTGGCCGACGCCGGTTTGTTGGGCGACGAATCGATCAAGGACGGGCGCATGGGCGTCGCCTGCGGCTCCTCCACTGGCAGCACGGACGAGATCAAGGCCTTCGGCAACATGCTGCTCAACTCGGTGGCCGAAGGCCTGAACGCCAATTCCTACGTGCGGATGATGCCGCACACCACGGCGGCCAATATCAGCATCTTCTTCGGCCTCACCGGTCGGCTGATCCCCACGTCCAGCGCCTGCACCAGCGGCAGCCAGGGCATCGGCTATGCCTACGAAGCGATCAAATTCGGGCGCCTGCCGCTGATGCTCGCCGGCGGTGCCGAAGAACTGTGCCCGACCGAAGCCATGGTCTTCGACGCGCTCTACGCCACCAGCCTGAAAAACGACACCCCGCAACGCAGCCCACGCCCTTACGACAGCGAACGTGATGGCCTGGTGATTGGTGAAGGTGGCGGCATGCTGGTGCTCGAAGAACTGGAGCACGCCCTGGCGCGCGGTGCCCACATCCACGCCGAGATCGTCGGCTTCGGCAGCAACGCCGACGGCCAGCACACCACCCGCCCTGAACAAATCACCATGCGCCGGGCCATGGAACTGGCCCTGGAAGATGCCGGGCTTGTGCCTTCAGACATCGGCTACGTCAACGGCCACGGCACCGCCACCGAACAGGGCGACATCGCCGAAACCCTGGCCACCAGCAGCCTCTTTGGCGAACACATGCCGATCAGCTCGCAAAAGAGCTTCCTCGGCCACACCCTCGGTGCCTGCGGTGCACTGGAGTCGTGGTTCAGCATCGAAATGATGAACCGCGACCTGTACGCCCACACCTTCAACCTCGACAACGTCGACCCGCACTGCGGCAAACTCGACTACTTGCGTGGCGAGTTTCGGCAGATGAGCAATCAGTTTGTGATGAACAACAACTTTGCGTTTGGTGGGGTCAATACGTCGCTGATTTTCAAGCGCTGGTCGTAATTCAAGTCAAAAGATCGCAGCCTTCGGCAGCGCCTACAGAGATTGGTGTAGGAGTTGCCGAAGGCTGCGATCTTTTCAATTTCACCGCAAAGAAATGACACAACCGGACGCCGGAGTACAAAAATTCAGAAACGTCCCACAGTCAGCGTTCGAGCTTCCCGGTAGGGTCAATGCTCCCCCGACACCCGTCAGGGCATCCCAAGGAAGAACGAACCATGACAAGAAAGGCCGTTATCGTTTTCAGTGGCGGGCAAGACTCAACGACCTGCCTGATCCATGCGTTACCGAAATACGACGAAGTCCACTGCATCACGTTTGATTATGGCCAACGCCATCGCGCCGAAATTGAAGTGGCGCAGCAGCTTGCAAAGCAACTTGGCGTGACGGCTCATAAAGTGTTGAACGTGTCTGTGCTCAATGAGCTGGCAGTCAGCAGCCTGACACGCGACAACATCCCGGTTCCCAGTGCGAGCAGTGTCGATTGCAGAGTGCCGAACACCTTTGTGCCTGGCCGGAATATTCTGTTTTTAACGTTGGCTTCTATTTATGCCTATCAGGTGCACGCTGAAGCTGTCATTACGGGTGTGTGTGAAACAGACTTCTCGGGATACCCGGATTGTCGGCATGACTTTGTTCAGTCCCTGAACACCTCTGTCGAATTGGGAATGGACTACAAATTACGTATTGAAACCCCACTCATGTGGCTAACCAAGGCTGAAACCTGGGCGTTAGCTGATCATTACGAACAACTCGACCTGATTCGCGAGAGCACTCTGTCCTGCTACAACGGCGTGAAGGGAAGCGGGTGTGGGGATTGCGATGCATGCAGTCTTCGTGAAAAAGGCTTACGTGGGGACTGTCAGATATTTTGTGTGCAGGCCGGTAACGGCCTGCCGTTAGGCAGGCCATTCTTTTACCAGGCAGGCCTGATAAATCGATCTCCGTACAGAATCGCGAATTGATTCATCGCACTTTTCCAGTCATGGGCCGCTGAGCCCCAGTTTGCTGTGATGTTGCGCAGCCCAAGCCAGATCAGTTTTGTCGCCGCATCGTCGGTTGGGAAGTGACCTCGGGTCTTGATGATCTTGCGCA